>NZ_JADBQQ010000022.1:333-380468 GCF_014895985.1 Enterobacter cloacae complex sp. P2B
TACAGGCAGCTTAGAAAGAAAAAAACAACCCAACCATTAACAACATTGAGGTGCATTGCCGTACAGGCAGCTTAGAAAGACGATCTGGAAGAAGCGGCAGCCCTCGCTAATGTGCACTGCCGTACAGACAGCTTAGAAATTCAATCGAATTAACCGACAGTACCGGGAGTAGTGCACTGCCGCACACGCAGCTCAGCAAAATAGAAAATAAGGCCTAACAGTCGTCGCACCGTGCACCGTCGAACAGACAGCCCTGAAGCTGGAACGAACGGCTAAATAATTGTTCAAATAATCAACAGCACCACTAAAAAATAAGGCCGGGAATATCCCGGCCTTATTTAATATTCATCTGCCATTACAGGCGAAAAAATTAGCGACTACGGAAGACAATGCGGCCTTTGCTCAGGTCGTACGGGGTCAGTTCAACAGTCACTTTGTCGCCCGTCAAAATGCGGATGTAGTTTTTGCGCATTTTACCGGAGATGTGCGCAGTTACCACGTGACCGTTTTCCAGCTCTACGCGAAACATGGTATTAGGCAACGTATCAAGTACGGTACCCTGCATTTCAATATTGTCTTCTTTGGCCATCTAATCCTCTGGGGTATCACTACCAAGTTTTGAACCGGCAAGATAATGCCGAAATTCATCAATTAAGTAAAGAATTGCGCGATTAAAACGCAGCAAAACAGTTTCGGCGCATTGCCCAAGCGTCACGGTACAACCGAACAGGAAGCGCATTCGTAAAGGGGAGACAACAGGATAAACGTCAGGACGTTATCTGAAGCGAGGGTCCCAAACGGCGGCGGGGCAACAGGCAGAAGCTACTCTGCGGCATAATTATAACACCCTCACAAAAAATATGCGGAAAACATTTAAGCATTGGGCATAAAGAGCGTTCTGGGGATCCAGAAGTCGCGCGGGAGCTTCTCCTGACGGCAGGCGTCAAGATGCTCAATATACTGTCGTCGCGGGATGTCAACTGCACCGAGAGAAGCCGTGTGCTCGTTGAGCACCTGACAATCGATCAGGCGTCCGCCGCGCTGGGCAAAGGCCTCGCAGAAGACCAGCAGCGCGGTTTTCGAGGCGTTAACCGCACGGGAGAACATCGATTCGCCGCAAAACAGCGTCCCTTGCGCCACGCCGTACATGCCGCCAACCAGTTCCCCCTTTTCCCAAACCTCAATGGAGTGGGCGTAGCCAAGCTCATGGAGCTGGTGGTAGGCGTTGACGATATCGCGGGTGATCCACGTCCCTTCATGGCGATCTTCGGCACAGCCTTCGATCACCTGCCCAAAGGCGTGATTCAGCGTGACGCGATATGGGGATTTAGCATGGAAACGCTTCATGCTGCGGCTCAGATGGAACTGCGCTGGCCACAGCACGGCGCGCGGGTCGGGAGACCACCATAAAATCGGGTCGCCGGGAGAAAACCACGGGAAGATGCCGCGCTGGTAGGCCATTAATAGCCGCGCAGGGCTAAGGTCACCGCCAAGGGCCAGCAGCCCGTTGGGCTCACGCAGCGCTCCCTCCGGCGAAGGAAACGCGATGTTATGACGAGAAAGCTGGACCAGGCGCATGACAGCAAAACTCCAGTACGCGAGTGAGGACGCTACAAATATAGTCTACAGACGCTGTTTGAACTGGTAGTAGCGACCCTGTTTCGCCAACAGCTCTGCGTGACTACCTTGCTCAATAATGTGTCCGTTGTCCATCACAATTATCCGATCAAAACTTGCCAGCCCGCGCAGGCGGTGCGTCACCATCAGGACGGTTTTTCCTGCCATAACGTTTGCCAGTAAATCAAGGATTTGACTCTCGGTTGTCGCATCAAGACCTTCTGTAGGTTCGTCGAGCAGCATCAGAGGTGCATCATGCAGCAGCGCGCGCGCAATGGCCAGACGGCGCAGCTCTCCGCCGGAAAGCTGACGACCGCCTTCTCCCAGCCAGCTGTTCAGTCCTTCGTCCTCAAGCAGCTTTTGCAGTCCGACCTGCTCCAGTACGGCGCGAAGATCATCGTCCGAAGCCTCTGGCGCGGCCAGCAGCAGGTTATCGCGCAGGGTGGCGCTAAACAGATGCACGCGCTGTGGAACAACGCTCACGGTCTTGCGCAGGGCCTGCTCGCTGAAATCAGTCAGCAACGTGTTATTAAAACGAATCTGACCGTGCTGTGGATCCCAGGCGCGCGTCAGCAGCTGCAGCAACGTCGACTTACCGCAGCCGGTACGGCCGAGGATCGCAATCCGCTGCCCTGCATTAACGGAAAGGTTGATACCCTCCAGCGCGTTCTGCGCCTGTTTGTCATAGGCGAAGGTCACGTTATCAAGCGTCAGCGCCACCTGCTCAGGCACGGTGGTTTGCCCGGCACTGAACGTGACTTCAGGCTTTTGTTCGGCAATCTGGGTGATGCGCAGGGCAGAGGCGATCACCTGTCCAAGATGCTGGAAAGCGCCCGTCACCGGGGCCAGAGCCTCAAATGCGGCCAGCGCGCAGAAAACAAAGAGTGCAATAAGAGGGCCTGGCTGGGTATTACCGCCAATCCCGCCGGATGCCAGCCACAGCATGGCGATCACCGCCACGCCGCCGATTAACACCATCAGCGCCTGCGAGAAGGCCGTCAGTTCCGACTGGCGGCGCTGGGCTTCATGCCAGTTCAGCTCCGTACTTTCCATTCGGGCACGGTAGCGCTTGCTGGCACCAAAAATGGTCAGCTCCGCCTGGCCCTGAAGCCAGGAGGTCAGCTGCTGGCGGTAATCCCCGCGCAGCCGCGTCAGGTTTTCCCCGGTGGATTTCCCGGCGCGATAAAACAGCGGCGGCAGAATGATAAGCGTCAGCAGCATGATCCCGCCCAGCGTCAGCGCAACGGGAACATCCAGAACGGACAGCCCCAGCGTAACTACCACAATCACCACAAGCGCGCCCACTATCGGGGAGATCACCCGCAGGTAAAGGTGGTCCAGCGTGTCGACATCCGCAACGACACGGTTCAGTAATTCGCCCTGGCGAAAACGCGCCAGCCCGGCAGGGGAGAGGGGAAGCAGTTTGCTGAAGGTGTAAATGCGCAGGTGCTGCAGGACGCGGAACGTCGCGTCGTGGCTGACCAGCCGCTCGAAATAGCGTCCGGCAGTACGGGTAATGGCGGTACCCCGCACGCCTGCCGCCGGCAGCATATAGTTGAAGCTGTATAATCCGGCGAACCCGGCTACGGCGGAGGCCGACAGGAACCAGCCGGAAAGCGTGAGCAGGCCGATGCTGGCGAGCAGCGTTACAATCGCCAGCACGATCCCCAGCGTCAGCATCCACTTGTGGCGTTTATAGAGCGCAAGATAAGGCAGCAGAGCACGCATCAGATGTCCTCCTGACGGTTCGCCAGCAGGGCGGCGAACGGCCCCTGCGCGGCAACAAGCGCGGCGTAATTGCCTTGCTCAACAATATGACCGTTTTCCATCACCCAGATCTCATCCCAGTCAGCAATGCCTTCCAGCTGATGGGTAACCATAAGGGTGGTTTGCTGCAGGGAAGCGGCGCTCAGGGCCGCCATGACGCGCTGCTCGCTGTGTGAATCCAGGCTGGCAGCAGGCTCATCCAGCAGCATCAGCTGGCACGGGTTCAGCAGCGCACGGGCGACGGCCACGCGCTGTGCCTGGCCGACAGACAGCCCGGCAGACTGATCGCCTACCACGGTATCGACACCCTGCGGGAGCAGCGGCAGAAATTCACTGACCCACGCGCGGTCGAGAACGGACTGCAGTTCATCTTCACGAGCATCCGGGCGTGCCAGGAGCACGTTTTCGCGCAGCGTGGAAGCAGGTAGCTGAGGGTTTTGTCCGACCCAACTGAGCTGCTTACGCCACGCGTCGGGATCGAGATTACGCAGTTCAGTTTTGTTTATCCGCAGAGAACCGGTGTAGGCCATAAAACCGGATAACGCATTCAGCAGAGAACTCTTCCCTGAACCGCTGGTGCCGACCAGCACCACGCGTTTTCCGGCGGGCAGGCTAAAGTTCAGCGGGCCAGCCAGCACTTTTCCTTCCGGCGAGAGAATGCAGAAATCGCTCGCTTCGACGGTTACCGGCTCTTTAGCGTTCAGCGCCACGTCACCGCGCTCCGGGTGCGCCAGCGGCGTCTCCAGGAAGGTTTTCAGGCTGTCGGCCGCGCCAACGGCCTGCGCTTTGGCATGATAGAAGGTCCCCAGGTCGCGAAGCGGCTGGAAAAACTCCGGAGCCAGGATGAGCGCGAGGAAACCGGCAGAGAGGGTCACCGCCGTGCCGTAGTGGCCGAAATCCAGCGCGCCGAGATAGGAGAAACCGAAATAAACCGCCACGAGGGCAATCGACAGCGAGGTAAAGAATTCCAGCACGCCGGACGAGAGGAACGCCAGACGTAACACTTCCATCGTGCGCTGGCGGAAGTCCTGTGATGCCAGGCGAATGTTCTCGGTTTCCGCTTCACCGCGACCAAAAATACGCAGGGTTTCCATCCCGCGCAGACGATCGAGAAAATGTCCGCTCAGCCGGCCCAGAGCCAGGAAGTTGCGGCGGTTGGCATCAGCCGCCCCCATGCCGACCATCGCCATAAACAGCGGGATCAGCGGGGCGGTCCCCAGCAGGATCAGCGCCGCCACCCAGTTAACCGGGAAGATGGCAATAACAATCAACAGCGGCACAAAAACCGCCAGCGCCATCTGCGGAAGATAGCGCGCGTAGTAATCGTGCATATCGTCGATCTGCTCAAGGATCAGCGTCGCCCAGCTTCCGGCCGGTTTACCCTGGATCCACGCGGGCCCGGCTTCCTGCAGGCGGTCGAGCACCTGACGACGGATCTCGTAGCGGATATGCTGTCCGGCGTGGAAGCCAACACGTTCACGCAGCCACACCACCCAGGCGCGCAGGACAAAAACCAGGATCAGAACGATAAAGGGCAGCAGGAGCGCTTCGCGGGGAATGTTCTCCATGATCATGTGATTAAGAATGCGGGCCAGCAGCCATGCCTGGGCAACAATCAACAGACCGCTAACGAACCCCAGAAGACGGGAGATCGTAAGCCAGCGGCGGGAAATAACGCTTTGCTGTTTCAGCCAGCGTGTTAACTCTTGTTGACGGGTTTTTTCCATTGCGTATTTTGCAGGTGACGTTATAAGAAATTAGACATCTGCATGTTACACGCGAGCAAAAATAAAGGCGACCTGTGGCCGCCTTTATTTACGTTTGTTACTGACTTGTAAAGATTATTTACCTTGTTCAGCCAGTCCATCGAGGTAGCGTTCAGCGTCCAGCGCGGCCATACAGCCGGTGCCCGCAGAGGTGATCGCCTGACGATAAATATGGTCCATCACGTCACCGGCAGCGAACACGCCCGGGATGCTGGTCTGGGTCGCGTTACCGTGAATGCCGGACTGCACTTTGATATAGCCGTTTTCCAGCTCCAGCTGGCCTTGGAAGATCGCGGTGTTCGGGCTGTGGCCGATTGCCACAAACAGGCCCGCCACTTCCAGCGTTTCGACGTTATCGGTGTTCTGGGTATCACGAATGCGCAGACCCGCAACGCCCATCTGATCGCCCGTGACTTCTTCCAGGGTACGGTTGGTGTGCAGCACGATGTTGCCGCTCGCCACTTTATCCATCAGGCGCTTAATAAGGATCTTCTCGGCGCGGAAGGTGTCACGACGGTGGATCAGATGCACTTCAGAGGCAATGTTCGCCAGGTACAGCGCTTCTTCCACCGCGGTATTACCGCCGCCGATAACCGCGACTTTCTGGTTACGGTAGAAGAAACCGTCGCAGGTCGCACAGGCAGAGACGCCGCGGCCTTTGAACGCTTCTTCAGACGGCAGGCCGAGATAGCGGGCAGAGGCGCCGGTGGCAATGATTAGCGCATCGCAGGTGTATTCACCGCTGTCACCCGTCAGGCGGAACGGACGGTTCTGCAAATCTACTTTATTAATGTGGTCGAACAGGATTTCGGTTTCGAATTTGGCGGCATGCTCGTGCATGCGTTCCATCAGCAGCGGCCCGGTCAGATCGTTCGGGTCGCCCGGCCAGTTTTCCACTTCCGTGGTGGTGGTCAACTGACCGCCTTTTTCCATGCCGGTGATCAGAACCGGCTGCAGGTTTGCGCGTGCAGCATAGACCGCCGCGGTATATCCCGCAGGTCCAGAACCAAGGATTAACAACTTACTGTGTTTGGTCGTGCCCATGAGATCCCCATTGTTGTTGGCAGGCAATGGGCTGGATTGTAGGGAATTTGTTGCCGTAAAAAAAGAGCACTGGGATTTTGCTTTCGATATATGTAATAGCTGCGCCCGATGAATCCAGTGCCGTTACGTCACGTTTTCTACTGAAAACCGCTCGTTTATAAAGCAGTAAAATGAGGATTAATACCCCCCCGTAATGAATATCCGGCATCTTGTACTAAAAAACGATGTTTTGCTTTGACAATCCCCTGCGCATTTGCGAAAACATTCAAGGAAGAAAAAAAACCGCGTTAACCGTATGCCGCATAGGCATGCACGTAAATGCCATTTTTACCGTGTCAGTGAAATCTACGCATGGCGTGGACAGACGCCATACGTGATGTCGGTGACAGCCTTCGGGCAGCGGTCTTCTTACCAACAGAACCCGAATCCGCATCGCGTCTAATACATAACCAGGCGATGTGATGACTAACGGGTACAGGCTCTGAACAGTGATGTGCACAGGGTCCAGGCAGGAGTAGGGAAGGAATACAGAGAGACAATAATAATGGTAGATAGCAAGAAGCGCCCTGGCAAAGATCTCGACCGTATCGATCGTAACATTCTTAATGAATTGCAAAAGGATGGGCGTATTTCCAACGTCGAGCTTTCAAAACGTGTGGGACTTTCCCCGACGCCGTGCCTTGAGCGTGTGCGCCGACTGGAAAGACAGGGTTTTATTCAGGGCTATACGGCTCTGCTGAACCCGCATTATCTGGATGCCTCACTTCTGGTATTTGTTGAGATTACTCTGAATCGTGGTGCGCCGGATGTGTTTGAGCAATTTAACGCCGCTGTACAAAAACTTGAAGAAATTCAAGAGTGTCATCTGGTGTCCGGTGATTTCGACTACCTGTTGAAAACCCGTGTGCCTGATATGTCCGCCTACCGTAAGCTGCTGGGGGAAACCCTGCTGCGTCTGCCAGGCGTGAACGACACCCGTACCTATGTGGTGATGGAAGAGGTCAAACAGAGCAATCGTCTGGTTATTAAGACGCGCTAACACGGAACAGGTGCAAAATCAGCGTAGTTTGATTACACTCCTGTTAATCCATACAGCAACAGTGCCGGGGAGCCCCGGCGCTGTTGTCCGTTTTAGCAAACAGGCAGGATATGCCTGATACCTGGAGAGCCTTTCTTGAGCCAGGAATACACTGAAGACAAAGAAGTCACACTATCGAAGCTAAGCAGCGGACGTCGTCTCCTCGAGGCTTTGCTGATCGTTATTGCCCTTTTTGCCGTCTGGCTGATGGCAGCCTTACTCAGTTTCAACCCCTCCGATCCCAGCTGGTCGCAAACCGCGTGGCATGAGCCTATCCATAATTTAGGCGGCGTACCCGGAGCCTGGCTTGCGGACACGCTCTTTTTCATTTTCGGTGTGATGGCCTACACCATTCCCGTCATAATCATTGGCGGATGCTGGTTTGCATGGCGTCATCGTCAGAACGATGATTACATCGACTATTTTGCGGTTTCCCTGCGCCTGATTGGCGCCCTGGCGCTGATCCTCACCTCCTGCGGGCTGGCGGCGATTAATGCCGATGATATCTGGTACTTCGCCTCCGGTGGGGTGATTGGCAGCCTGCTGAGCTCTGCGCTACAGCCGATGCTTCACAGCAGCGGCGGCACGCTGGCGCTGCTCTGCATCTGGGCGGCCGGACTGACGCTGTTTACCGGCTGGTCATGGGTGAGCATTGCCGAGAAGATCGGCAGCTTTATTCTGACGATCCTGACCTTCGCGAGCAACCGTACCCGCCGAGACGACACGTGGGTCGATGAAGAAGAATATGAAGATGAGTACGAAGAGGAAGACGATGCGCCGGTGCAACGTCGTGAATCTCGTCGTGCCCGTATTCTGCGCGGTGCCCTGGCGCGTCGACAGCGCGTTGCTGAAAAATTTGCCAACCCGCTTGGACGTAAAACCGATGCGGCGCTCTTCTCCGGTAAGCGTATGGATGAAGACGAGCAGGTGGAGTACCGCGCAGCGGGTAGTGCAGTCGATCCTGATGATGTGCTTTTCTCCGGCAACCGGGCGATGCCGGGTGATTTCGATGAATACGATCCGCTGCTTAACGGCCATACCGTTACCGCGCCGGTTGCCGCGGCCGCAGCCGCAACGACAGCATCACAGGCGTATGCCGCGCCTGTCGAAGCCGTGATGCCATCCGCGCCGGTTCCGCCTCCGGAATCCGCTATTCAGCAGCCTCAGGTTGCCTGGCAGACCGCGCCGGGTGTCCACACGCCGGAGCCTGTTATCGCGCCGGAACCAGAGAGCTATATCCCCGTGCAGCAGGAGCAGTGGCAGCAGCCTTATCAGCCGCCGCAACCTGAGTATGAACAGCCGCACTATGAGCAGCCTGTGGCCCAGCCTTATCAGGAGCACGTGCCTGAACCGGTTGAACCTGTGCAGCCTTATGTCGAGCCTCAGCCTGAACCTGAGGTGGTGGAAGAGGTGAAACCGTCTCGTCCGCCAATGTACTATTTTGAAGAAGTTGAAGAACGCCGTGCTCGTGAGCGCGAACAGCTGGCGGCATGGTATCAGCCTGTGCCTGAACCGGTGCAGGAACCTGCGCCAAAAGCCCCGTCGGTTTCGGTTCCACCGGTCGACCCGACGCCTGCTGTTGCCCCCGTAGCGGAAAGCGTGAAGCAGGCTACCGCAGCCGCAGCGGCGGCGGCACCTGTCTTTAGCCTGGCAACGGGCGGTGCGCCGCGTCCGCAGGTGAAAGAGGGAATTGGTCCGCAACTGCCTCGCCCTAACCGCGTCCGCGTTCCAACCCGTCGTGAGCTTGCCTCCTATGGGATCAAGCTGCCTTCCCAGCGGATGGCCGAAGAGAAAGCGCGTGGGACGGACTACGAAGATGATGCTGATGAAATTCAGCAGGACGAGCTGGCGCGCCAGTTCGCCGCGCAGCAGAATCAGCGCTACGGTGAAGACTATCAGCATGATGAACCGATGCTGGAAGACGAAGATGACGCGGCTGAAGCCGAATTAGCGCGTCAGTTTGCGGCAACCCAGCAGCAGCGTTACTCAGGTGAACAGCCAGCTGGTGCGAACCCGTTCTCATTATCGGATTTCGAGTTTTCGCCGATGAAAGATCTGGTGGATGATGGCCCGAGCGAGCCACTGTTCACCCCGAGCGTGATGCCTGAAGCAGAGCCTGTGCGCCAGCAGCCAGCGCCGCAGGCACAGACTTACGCGCAGCCGCAACAACCTGTTCAGCAGCCGTATGCGCAACCGCAGCAGCCACAACAGCAGCCGCCGCAGTACCAGCAGCCAGCACCGCAGCCGCAGGAGAGCCTGATTCACCCGCTGCTGATGCGTAACGGTGATAGCCGTCCGCTGCAGCGTCCGAGCACGCCGCTGCCTTCGCTGGATTTGTTGACGCCGCCACCGGCTGAAGTCGAACCGGTTGATACGTTTGCCCTGGAGCAGATGGCCCGTCTGGTGGAAGCCCGTCTGGCAGACTTCCGCATTAAGGCGGACGTGGTGAACTACTCGCCGGGCCCGGTGATCACCCGTTTCGAGCTGAATCTGGCGCCGGGCGTCAAAGCCGCGCGTATTTCTAACCTCTCCCGCGACCTGGCGCGTTCTCTGTCGACCGTGGCGGTACGTGTGGTGGAAGTGATTCCGGGTAAACCGTACGTTGGCCTTGAGCTGCCGAACAAGAAACGTCAGACCGTTTACCTGCGTGAAGTGCTGGATAACACCAAGTTCCGCGATAACCCATCTCCGCTGACCGTGGTGTTGGGTAAAGATATCGCCGGCGACCCGGTGGTGGCAGACCTCGCGAAAATGCCTCACCTGCTGGTAGCGGGTACCACCGGTTCCGGTAAATCGGTCGGCGTGAACGCCATGATCCTGAGCATGCTCTACAAAGCGCAGCCTGAAGACGTGCGTTTCATCATGATCGACCCGAAAATGCTCGAACTGTCGGTCTACGAAGGCATTCCGCACCTGCTGACGGAAGTGGTCACCGACATGAAGGACGCCGCCAACGCCCTGCGCTGGAGCGTCAATGAAATGGAGCGTCGCTACAAGCTGATGTCTGCGCTGGGCGTGCGTAACCTGGCCGGTTATAACGAGAAGATCGCCGAGGCGGCGCGCATGGGTCGTCCGATTCCGGACCCATACTGGAAGCCGGGTGACAGCATGGATGCCCAGCATCCTGTGCTGGAGAAACTGCCTTATATCGTCGTGCTGGTGGATGAATTCGCCGACCTGATGATGACCGTCGGGAAGAAAGTGGAAGAGCTGATCGCGCGTCTGGCACAGAAAGCGCGTGCGGCAGGTATTCACCTGGTGCTGGCGACCCAGCGTCCGTCCGTGGACGTTATCACCGGTCTGATTAAGGCGAATATTCCGACCCGTATTGCGTTTACCGTTTCGAGCAAAATCGACTCCCGTACCATTCTTGACCAGGGCGGCGCTGAGTCGCTGCTGGGAATGGGTGACATGCTGTACTCCGGCCCGAACTCCACCTCTCCAGTGCGCGTACACGGCGCGTTTGTTCGCGACCAGGAAGTACACGCCGTGGTGCAGGACTGGAAGGCGCGCGGACGTCCGCAGTACGTTGACGGCATTACCTCCGACAGCGAAAGCGAAGGCGGCGGTGGTGGCTTTGACGGCGGCGAAGAGCTGGATCCGTTATTCGACCAGGCGGTTAATTTCGTTACTGAAAAACGCAAAGCGTCCATCTCTGGCGTGCAGCGTCAGTTCCGCATCGGCTATAACCGCGCGGCGCGCATCATCGAGCAGATGGAAGCGCAGGGCATTGTGAGCGAGCAGGGGCACAACGGTAACCGTGAGGTGCTGGCTCCGCCGCCGTTTGATTAACCTTCAGCGATTGCAAAGAAGGGTAAATCAGCAAAAATTAAGCATATTCTTCTGTCGCCTGCCTTCGGGCAGGTCCAGAATAGAAACGGAAACCCCATTTCGGGAAGACGTATTTTAAGGAATAACAATGAAAAAAATCGCCATCGCCTGTGCATTACTCACCAGTTTTGTAGCCAGCAGCGTCTGGGCTGATGCAGCCAGCGACCTTAAAAGCCGACTGGATAAAGTAAGCAGCTTCCACGCCAGCTTCACGCAAAAAGTGACGGACGGCAGCGGCAACGCGGTGCAGGAAGGACAGGGTGATTTGTGGGTGAAACGCCCCAATCTGTTTAACTGGCACATGACCCAGCCGGATGAGAGCATCCTGGTTTCTGACGGTAAAACCCTGTGGTTCTTCAACCCGTTTGTTGAGCAGGCCACTGCGACCTGGCTGAAAGACGCGACCAGCAATACGCCGTTTATGCTGATCGCCCGCAACCAGACCAGCGACTGGCAGCAGTACAACATTAAACAGAACGGTGATGAGTTTGTCCTGACGCCGAAAGGCAGCAACGGCAATCTGAAGCAGTTCACCATCAACGTAAGCACCAACGGTACCATTAATCAGTTCGGCGCGGTTGAGCAGGACGATCAGCGCAGCAGCTACCAGCTTAAGTCTCAGCAAAACGGCGCCGTTGACGCATCGAAATTCACCTTTACCCCGCCGCAGGGCGTAACGGTGGACGACCAACGCAATAAGTAAGAGGCGTGAGTGAGCAACCTGTCGCTCGATTTTTCAGATAATGCGTTTCAACCTCTGGCCGCCCGTATGCGGCCAGAAAATTTAGCGCAGTACATCGGTCAGCAGCATCTGCTGGCTGCGGGGAAACCCTTGCCGCGCGCTATTGAGGCGGGGCATCTGCACTCCATGATCCTCTGGGGGCCGCCCGGCACCGGAAAAACCACGCTCGCTGAAGTGATCGCCCGCTATGCCAACGCGGACGTTGAGCGTATCTCGGCGGTAACGTCTGGCGTGAAGGAGATCCGCGAGGCGATCGAGCGCGCGCGTCAGAACCGCAATGCCGGACGCCGCACCATTCTCTTTGTCGATGAAGTCCACCGCTTCAACAAGAGCCAGCAGGATGCTTTCCTGCCGCACATTGAGGACGGGACGATCTTCTTCATCGGCGCGACTACCGAAAACCCGTCGTTTGAACTCAACTCGGCGCTGCTGTCCCGCGCCCGCGTCTACCTGCTTAAATCCCTGACCACGGAAGATATCGAAAAGGTTCTGACCCAGGCAATGGACGACAAAGCGCGGGGTTACGGCGGGCAGGATATCGTTCTGCCTGACGACACGCGACGTGCGATTGCGGAGCTGGTCAACGGCGATGCGCGCCGCGCGCTGAACACGCTCGAAATGATGGCCGATATGGCAGAAGTGGACGATGCGGGCAAGCGCGTATTGAAGCCTGAACTGCTCACGGAAATTGCCGGCGAGCGCAGCGCGCGTTTCGATAATAAAGGCGACCGTTTCTACGACCTGATCTCGGCGCTGCATAAGTCGGTGCGCGGCAGCGCGCCGGATGCTGCGCTCTACTGGTACGCACGTATCATTACCGCAGGTGGCGATCCGCTATACGTTGCGCGCCGCTGTCTGGCGATTGCGTCAGAAGATGTTGGCAATGCCGACCCGCGCGCCATGCAGGTTGCGCTTTCAGCCTGGGACTGCTTCACCCGCGTAGGCCCGGCGGAAGGCGAACGCGCCATTGCGCAGGCAATTGTCTATCTGGCCTGCGCGCCGAAAAGCAATGCGGTCTATACCGCGTTCAAAGCGGCGATGTCGGATGCGCGCGAGCGCCCGGACTACGATGTGCCGGTTCATCTGCGCAATGCGCCAACCAAACTGATGAAAGAGATGGGTTACGGGCAGGAGTATCGCTACGCCCATGATGAGCCTAACGCCTACGCCGCCGGGGAGGAATATTTCCCGCAGGAGATGGCACAAACGCGCTATTATCATCCCACAAACAGAGGTCTTGAAGGCAAGATTGGTGAAAAGCTCACCTGGCTCGCCGGACAGGATCAAAATAGCCCTATAAAACGCTACCGTTAGTTCAATCGTTGCGGTAATGTTGGCAATTGTATCCTTGTGACCGCAGGCTGTGGTCACATTTCCTATTTTAATTCGATAAGCACAGGATAAGCATGCTCGATCCCAATCTGCTGCGTAATGAGCCAGACGCAGTCGCTGAAAAACTGGCACGCCGGGGCTTTAAGCTGGATGTAGATAAGCTGCGCGCTCTTGAAGAGCGTCGTAAAGTACTGCAGGTACAAACTGAAAATCTGCAGGCAGAGCGTAACTCTCGATCGAAATCCATTGGCCAGGCGAAAGCGCGCGGGGAAGATATTGAGCCATTACGCCTGGAAGTGAACAAGCTGGGTGAAGAGCTGGATCAGGCGAAAGCGGAGCTGGACGTTCTTCAGGCCGAAATTCGTGACATCGCTCTGGCTATCCCGAACATTCCTGACGAGAGCGTGCCTGTCGGCAAAGACGAGAACGACAACGTTGAAGTGAAGCGCTGGGGTACGCCTCGCGAGTTTGACTTCGAAGTGCGCGATCACGTGACGCTGGGCGAAATGCACGCGGGCCTGGACTTTGCCGCTGCGGTTAAGCTGACCGGCTCTCGCTTCGTAGTAATGAAAGGTCAGATTGCCCATCTGCACCGCGCCCTAGCGCAATTCATGCTGGATCTGCACACCGAGCAGCACGGCTACAGCGAAACCTATGTTCCGTATCTGGTTAACCACGATACGCTGTACGGTACGGGCCAGCTGCCGAAATTTGCCGGCGATCTGTTCCATACCCGTCCGCTGGATGAAGAAGCAGACAGCAGCAACTATGCGCTGATCCCAACCGCGGAAGTGCCGCTGACCAACCTCGTGCGTGATGAGATCATTGACGAAGACGATCTGCCAATCAAGCTGACGGCACACTCTCCGTGCTTCCGTTCAGAAGCCGGTTCTTACGGTCGCGACACCCGTGGTCTGATCCGTATGCACCAGTTCGACAAAGTCGAGATGGTGCAGATTGTCCGTCCGGAAGAATCTATGGACGCGCTGGAAGAGATGACTGGCCATGCGGAAAAAGTGCTGGAGCTGCTGGGCCTGCCGTATCGCCGCATGGCGCTGTGCACCGGTGACATGGGCTTTGGTGCCTGCAAAACCTTCGACCTGGAAGTCTGGGTGCCTGCACAGAACACCTACCGTGAAATCTCCTCCTGCTCTAACGTCTGGGATTTCCAGGCGCGCCGCATGCAGGCACGCTGCCGCAGCAAATCTGACAAGAAAACCCGTCTGGTGCATACCCTGAACGGTTCTGGTCTGGCTGTTGGCCGTACGCTGGTTGCCGTGCTGGAAAACTACCAGCAGGCAGATGGCCGCATCGAGATCCCTGAAGTGCTGCGTCCATACATGAAAGGACAGCAGTACATCGGCTAATTCTTTGCCTCACAACAAAAAAGCGCCTTCGGGCGCTTTTTTTATGCCTCTGAATTGACACGACGCAATACCCCCTCCCTCTAAAGTAGTAATACTCCTCCGAATGAAAGTCAGCATAAGACGCTGATAACGAAGTAATTCGTTATTTACAAAACTATATAGCGGTTCGTGCCGCCTCTTTTTTCTTTGTGAGCAACCAAAGTGAGTCTCTATGAAAATCAAAGCGCCTGAAGCGTTAATGGCTGCCGAGGTCACTCGCCGTGGGTTGATGAAAACCACGGCAATAGGCGGCCTGGCTGTAGCCAGCAGCGCCTTCACGCTCCCTTTTACCCGGCTGGCGTCGGCGGCGGACGCACTATCCGCAGCCGCAGCTCCGGAAAAAGTGGTGTGGAGTGCGTGTACCGTAAACTGCGGTAGCCGTTGTCCGCTGCGTATGCATGTGGTGGATGGCGAAATTAAGTATGTCGAAACCGACAACACCGGGGACGATAACTACGAAGGGTTACACCAGGTTCGCGCCTGCCTGCGCGGTCGGTCCATGCGTCGCCGCGTCTACAACCCGGATCGTCTGAAATACCCAATGAAGCGTGTCGGTAAGCGTGGGGAAGGGAAGTTTGAGCGCATTAGCTGGGACGAAGCCTACGACATTATCGCCACCAACATGCAGCGCCTGATCAAAGAGTACGGCAACGAGTCCATCTACCTGAACTATGGCACCGGGACGCTGGGTGGCACGATGACCCGCTCCTGGCCACCGGGTAAAACGCTGGTCGCGCGTCTGATGAACTGCTGCGGCGGTTATCTCAACCACTACGGCGACTACTCTTCCGCACAGATTGCCGCAGGTCTGAACTACACCTACGGCGGCTGGGCCGACGGCAACAGCCCGTCCGATATCGAAAACAGTAAGCTGGTCGTCCTGTTCGGTAACAACCCGGGCGAAACCCGCATGAGCGGCGGCGGGGTGACGTACTACCTCGAACAGGCCCGCGCCAAATCTAATGCCCGCATGATCATTATCGATCCGCGCTATACCGACACCGGTGCCGGGCGCGAAGATGAGTGGATCCCCATTCGTCCCGGTACCGATGCGGCACTGGTTTCCGCGCTGGCGTGGGTGATGATTACTGAAAACCTCGTCGATCAGCCGTTCCTTGATAAATACTGCGTCGGTTATGACGAGAAAACGCTGCCAGCCAGTGCCCCTGCCAATGGTCACTACAAGGCATATATTCTCGGCCAGGGCAGCGACGGCGTAGCGAAAACGCCGGAGTGGGCCTCCACCATCACCGGTATTCCGGTCGAGCGCATTGTTCAGCTGGCGCGTGAGATTGGTTCAGCTAAACCGGCCTACATCAGCCAGGGCTGGGGACCGCAGCGTCATGCGAACGGTGAAATCGCCACCCGCGCTATCTCCATGCTTTCAATTCTGACCGGCAACGTCGGCGTTCATGGCGGTAACACCGGCGCGCGCGAAGGTTCCTATGAAGTGCCGTTTGAGCGGATGCCGACGCTGGATAACCCGGTTCAGACCAGCATCTCCATGTTTATGTGGACTGACGCGATCGAGCGCGGCCCGGAAATGACCGCGCTGCGCGACGGCGTTCGGGGCAAAGACAAGCTGGATGTGCCGATCAAGATGATCTGGAACTACGCCGGCAACTGCCTTATCAACCAGCACTCGGAAATCAACCGCACCCATGAAATTCTGCAGGACGACAAGAAGTGCGAGATGATTGTGGTGATCGACTGCCACATGACCTCCTCGGCAAAATATGCCGATATTCTGCTGCCGGACTGCACCGCGTCTGAGCAGATGGATTTCGCGCTGGACGCTTCCTGCGGCAACATGTCCTACGTGATCTTTACCGACCAGGCCATCAAGCCGCGCTTCGAGTGCAAAACCATCTATGAGATGACCTCCGAACTGGCGAAGCGATTGGGCGTCGAACAGCAGTTTACCGAAGGGCGTACTCAGGAAGGGTGGATGCGCCATCTGCACGAGCTCTCTCGTAAAGCCATTCCAGACCTGCCGGACTTCGACACCTTCCGCAAGCAGGGCATGTACAAGCAGCGTGACCCGGAAGGGCATCACGTGGCGTATAAAGCGTTCCGTGAAGATCCGCAGGCGAATCCGCTGACCACGCCGTCGGGCAAAATCGAAATCTACTCCGAAGCGCTGGCAAAAATCGCGTCTACCTGGGAGCTGCCGGAGGGAGATGTTATCGATCCGCTGCCGATCTACACGCCGGGGTTCGAAAACTATAACGATCCGCTGACGGCGAAATTCCCGCTGCAGCTGACCGGTTTCCACTACAAGGCGCGCGTGCACTCCACCTACGGCAACGTTGACGTACTGAAGGCCGCCTGCCGCCAGGAGATGTGGATCAACCCGATGGATGCCAAAGCACGTGGTATCCGTAACGGGGATCGCGTGCGTATCTTTAACGGTCGCGGCGAGGTACACATTGAAGCCAAAGTGACACCGCGCATGATGCCTGGCGTAGTGGCACTGGGGGAAGGGGCCTGGTACAGCCCGGATGCCAACCGCATCGACCAGGCAGGCAGTATTAACGTCCTGACCACGCAGCGTCCGTCGCCGCTGGCGAAAGGCAACCCGTCTCACACAAACCTTGTCCAGGTTGAAAAGGTTTAAGGAGTAACCGATGACAACCCAGTATGGATTTTTCATTGATTCCAGCCGTTGCACCGGGTGCAAAACCTGCGAGCTGGCCTGTAAAGATTATAAAGATCTCACCCCGGACGTGAGCTTCCGCCGCATTTACGAATACGCCGGGGGCGACTGGCAGGAAGATAACGGCGTCTGGCATCAGAACGTCTTTGCTTATTACCTGTCGATTGCCTGTAACCACTGTGAAGATCCGGCCTGCACAAAAGTGTGCCCGAGCGGGGCGATGCACAAACGGGAGGACGGTTTTGTGGTGGTGGATGAAGATGTCTGCATCGGCTGTCGCTACTGCCATATGGCGTGCCCGTACGGCGCGCCGCAGTACAACGCCGCCAAAGGACATATGACCAAGTGCGACGGCTGACACAGCCGCGTAGCGGACGGCAAAAAGCCAATCTGCGTCGAGTCCTGCCCGCTGCGCGCGCTGGATTTTGGTCCTATAGAAGAGCTGCGTCAGAAACACGGTCAGCTTGCCGCAGTGGCACCGCTGCCGTCCGCGCACTTCACCAAGCCGAGTATTGTCATTAAACCTAACGCCAACAGCCGTCCGACGGGTGACACCACCGGCTACCTGGCAAATCCGAAGGAGGTGTGAGATGGGAAGTGGATGGCATGAATGGCCGCTGATGATCTTCACGGTCTTTGGGCAGTGCGTAGTGGGCGGCTTTATTGTTCTGGCGCTGGCGCTGTTAAAAGGGAACCTCAATGCCGAACAGCAGCAGCGTTTAGTGTTGAGCATGTTTGGCCTGTGGGTGCTGATGGGGATTGGATTTATCGCCTCTACGCTGCACCTGGGCTCACCGATGCGCGCGTTTAACTCCCTGAACCGCGTGGGGGCGTCGTCGCTCAGTAACGAAATTGCCAGCGGGGCAATATTCTTTGCCGTCGGCGGGCTGGGGTGGCTGCTGGCTGCGTTGAAGAAATTGCCTGCGGGCCTGCGCAGCCTGTGGCTGATCGTCACCATGGTACTGGGCGTGGTGTTCGTGTGGATGATGGTGCGCGTCTATAACACCATCGATACCGTTCCAACCTGGTACAGCGTCTGGACGCCGATGAGCTTCTTCCTGACGATGTTTATCGGCGGGCCGCTGCTGGGCTACCTGCTGCTGCGCGTGGCGGGGGTAAACGGTTGGGCAATGCGTCTGCTGCCAGCCGTTTCGCTGCTGGCGCTGGTGGTGAGCGCGATGGTCGCCCTGATGCAGGGGGCCGAGCTGGCAACCATTCACAGCTCTATCCAGCAGGCTTCTGCACTGGTGCCGGACTACGGTTCGCTGATGGCCTGGCGCGTGGTGTTGCTGGCAGCTGCGCTGGTGTGCTGGATCGCCCCTCAGCTTAAAGGTTATCAGCCTGCACTGCCGCTCCTGTCACTGGCTTTTGTGCTGGTGCTGGCAGGGGAGTTAATTGGTCGCGGTGTGTTTTACGGCCTGCATATGACGGTCGGTATGGCTATCGCCAGCTAATTTCATTTTTCGTTATAAAAAGCCGGGACATAGCGCCCGGCTTTTCTTTTTTTCATTCATGAAATTTTTCGACTGTCGTTTTGTTTTAATTTAGGTCATTAATAAATAAAAACAGATACATAATTAATATCTATAGCAGGCGCTGCATTAGCAGGATAAGTTTTTTAAATCGACAGGGAACATATTGTGCGAGCCGGCTAAATCTGTGGATTGACTTTGTTTTTGCCAGTGGCATGATGCGCACGAAATCTGAACTTCCTCACGGTTTTTAATCCATGACCACCTATACCCGGCCAGTGCTCCTGTTGCTCTGTGGCCTGCTTCTGTTGACCCTGGCGATCGCCGTGTTAAACACGCTCGTCCCGCTGTGGCTCGCCCATGAAAACTTACCGACCTGGCAGGTGGGTATGGTCAGCTCGTCCTTTTTTACCGGGAACCTGTTGGGCACATTATTAACCGGTAGCCTGATTAAGCGTTTTGGCTTTAATCGCAGCTATTATCTGGCCTCGCTGATTTTCGCTGCCGGGTGCGCCGGTCTGGGTCTGATGGTGGGCTTCTGGAGCTGGATGGCATGGCGCTTTATCGCCGGCGTCGGCTGCGCGATGATTTGGGTGGTGGTTGAAAGCGCGCTGATGTGTAGTGGTACCTCCCGCAACCGCGGACGTCTTCTGGCGGCCTATATGATGGTTTACTACGTCGGTACCGTTCTGGGGCAACTGATGGTCAGCAAACTGCCAACCGACCTGATGAGCGTACTGCCGTGGGTAACCGGCATGGTGCTGGCCGCGATCCTGCCGCTGCTCTTTACGCGCATTGTGAACCAGAACAGCGAACATCAGGAAGCGACCCACGTCTGGCCGATGTTGAGACTCCGTCAGGCGCGTCTGGGCGTAAACGGATGCATTATTTCGGGAATTGTACTGGGCTCGCTCTATGGCCTGATGCCGCTCTACCTGAATCATCAGGGCGTCAGCGATTCCGGAATTGGTTTCTGGATGGCGGTGATGGTCAGTGCGGGTATTGTGGGGCAATGGCCGATTGGCCGCCTGGCGGACCGCTTTGGTCGTCTGCTGGTGCTGCGCGTTCAGGTCTTCGTGGTGATCATGGGATGCCTTGCGATGCTCAGCAACGCCGCGATGGCGCCTGCACTGTTTATTCTCGGGGCCGCAGGATTCACGCTTTACCCGGTCGCGATGGCGTGGGCCTGTGAGAAAGTAGAACATCACCAGCTGGTGGCAATGAACCAGGCGCTGTTACTGAGCTATACCATCGGCAGCTTATTAGGGCCGACGTTTACCGCGATGCTGATGCAGAATTACTCTGATAATTTATTGTTTATCATGATTGCCAGCGTGTCGTTTATTTATCTCCTGATGCTGCTGCGCAAAGCGGGCGAGCATCCAACTCCTGTGGCGCACGCCTGATTAAATAAAAGCCTGTCGATGACAGGCTTTTTTGTCTCTGTCACATCTCAGAATTTTACTTATTGTTTGTTTATTGCGCCGGACGATAATTCAGGTGAGTCCTACCACAATAAGGCAGCAATCATGTCTATTCGTCGTTTTTCCACTACCGCACTGGCCGTAGTGTTGTCTTTAACGTTTGCAACGGCTCCGGTCTGGGCTAACCCAGGAAACGGGAATGGCAATGGTCACGGAAACGGGGGCGGACAGGGTAACAGCGGCAATCATGGTAACGGGAATTCTGGTAACCATGGTAATAAGCAAAATAACGGTCAGGATAACCCGGGCAAATCGAATAAGAGCGTTAAAAACAGCAAAGATGTCGGTAATGACGTCGACGCTCGCGTCAGCTTCGATCATGCCCGTCATTTGGCCCTGAATTACGGCTTAACGGGCTATGAGTCTCTGCCTCCGGGGATTGCGAAAAACCTCGCCCGCGGTAAACCGCTTCCTCCGGGCATTGCGAAGAAGACCGTACCAGCCTCTATGCTCGGCCAGCTTCCTTCCTACCCGGGCTATGAATGGCGCGTGGTCGGGGACGACCTGGTCTTAATTGCGCTGAGTACGGCGATTGTGACCTCCGTAATTAACGGCGTCTTTAAATAGAATATAAAAAGGCCCGGTGTTTACCGGGCCTTCTCTTTAATACATGACCTTGTGGCCATACTGCTCAAGAATACCTTTCACGCGTTCCATCGTCTCTTTTTTCGGCGGCTTCACGCCATCAAGCTTGTACTCTTCGCCCATCGCCACCCATTTATGTTTACCCAGTTCGTGATAGGGCAGAAGCTCAATTTTCTCGACGTTGCCCATGTCGCGGGTAAATTCACCCAGGCGATGCGCGGAGTCATCGTCATCTGACCAGCCGGGAACAACAACGTAGCGGATCCAGGTTTTGATGCCTTTATCGGCGATGTATTTGGCAAACTCCAGCGTACGGTGGTTAGAAACGCCAACCAGATTCTGGTGGATCTCATCGTTCATTTGTTTGAGATCGAGCATGACCAGATCGGTCACGTCGAGCAGTTCATCAATGACCGGATCGTAGCGGCGTACAAAGCCGTTGGTGTCGAGACAGGTATGAATGCCTTCTTTATGGCAGGCGCGGAACCAGTCGCGGACAAACTCAGCCTGAAGAATAGCTTCACCGCCGGACGCGGTCACGCCACCGCCGGATGCGTTCATAAAGTGGCGGTAGGTCACCACCTCTTTCATCAGATCTTCCACGGTGACTTCTTTACCGCCGTGCGTGTCCCAGGTGTCGCGGTTATGGCAGTACAGGCAGCGCATCAGGCAGCCCTGGAAAAAAGTAATAAAGCGGATCCCCGGGCCATCGACGGTGCCACAGGATTCAAAGGAGTGAATGCGACCAATAGTTGACATTGCGGTGATATCTCCGAATTTGGCCCATCCGGGGGCCTGTGTAGTTGCACAGCTCAAAGGCTATGTCGAGTCTGTTTTGGCTGTTATCCATAAAGTATAGATAGCGGACAAAAGAGACTGGTGAAGCGAGGGTGTTAAAAAGGCCCCACTTGCGTGGAGCCTTTATTGTACGCTTTTTAACGCGTGATTTCAGTCAATTCCACTTACATGGACTGAGTGAAAGTACGGGTGATAACGTCCTGCTGCTGTTCTTTCGTCAGGGAGTTAAAACGTACTGCGTAGCCAGATACGCGGATGGTCAGCTGAGGATATTTCTCAGGATGTTCCATCGCGTCGAGCAGCATTTCACGGTTCATTACGTTCACGTTCAGGTGCTGACCACCTTCGATGGACGCTTCGTGGTGGAAGTAACCATCCATCAGACCCGCGAGGTTAGTTTTACGCACTTCGTCGTCTTTACCCAGCGCGTTTGGCACGATAGAGAAGGTGTAAGAGATACCATCTTTCGCGTAAGCAAACGGCAGTTTAGCAACGGAGGTCAGAGAAGCTACAGCACCTTTCTGGTCACGACCGTGCATTGGGTTAGCACCTGGGCCAAATGGCGCGCCAGCACGACGACCGTCTGGGGTGTTACCGGTTTTCTTACCATACACAACGTTAGAGGTGATGGTCAGAACAGACTGAGTCGGGATAGCGTTACGGTAGGTAGTGAGTTTCTGAATTTTCTTCATGAAACGTTCTACCAGGTCAACCGCCATGTCATCAACACGAGCGTCGTTGTTACCAAACTGCGGGTATTCACCTTCGATTTCGAAGTCTACGGCCAGACCGTCTTCGTCACGAATTGGTTTAACTTTCGCGTATTTGATTGCAGACAGGGAGTCAGCCGCAACGGACAGACCTGCGATACCACACGCCATGGTGCGGATAACGTCACGGTCGTGCAGCGCCATCAGAGAGGCTTCGTAGCTGTACTTGTCGTGCATGTAGTGGATAACGTTCAGCGCGGTCACGTACTGCTTAGCCAGCCAGTCCATGAAGTGGTCCATGCGCTCCATGACTTCGTCATAGTTCAGCACGTCACCTTTAATTGGCTCAGACTTAGGACCAACCTGCATTTTCAGTTTTTCATCAACGCCGCCGTTGATAGCGTACAGCATGGTTTTCGCCAGGTTTGCACGCGCACCGAAGAACTGCATTTGTTTACCAACAACCATTGGGCTTACGCAGCAAGCGATAGCGTAGTCGTCGTTGTTGAAGTCCGGACGCATCAGGTCATCGTTCTCGTACTGCAGAGAAGAGGTATCGATGGACACTTTAGCGGCGAATTTCTTGAAGTTCAGAGGCAGTTTTTCAGACCACAGAACGGTGATGTTCGGCTCCGGAGAAGGACCCATGGTGTACAGGGTGTTCAGGAAGCGGAAGCTGTTTTTGGTAACCAGTGTACGGCCGTCAACGCCCATACCACCGATAGATTCGGTTGCCCAGATTGGGTCACCAGAGAACAGCTCATCATATTCTGGGGTACGCAGGAAGCGAACCATACGCAGTTTCATGACCAGGTGGTCAATCATTTCCTGAGCGTCTTGCTCGGTGATTTTGCCTGCTTTCAGGTCACGTTCGATGTACGCATCCAGGAAGGTGGATACGCGGCCGAAGGACATTGCTGCACCGTTCTGAGACTTAACAGCGGCCAGGTAGCCGAAGTAGGTCCACTGAATAGCTTCCTGAGCGTTGGTCGCAGGACCAGAGATATCGCAGCCGTATTTAGCCGCCATCTCTTTGATCTGACCCAGCGCGCGGTGCTGTTCAGCAATTTCTTCACGCAGACGGATAGTCGCTTCCAGGTTTACGCCGTTTTCCAGGTCAGACTGCAGGGAAACGAACTGCGCGTATTTGTCTTTCATCAGGAAGTCGATACCGTACAGCGCAACGCGACGGTAGTCACCGATGATACGACCACGGCCATAGGCATCTGGCAGACCAGTCAGAACGCCAGATTTACGGCAGTTCAGAATGTCTTTGGTATAAACATCGAATACGCCCTGGTTATGGGTTTTGCGGTATTCGGTGAAGATTTTTTTCAGCATTGGGTCCAGCTCGCGGTTATACGCTTTGCAGGAACCTTCAACCATTTTGATACCACCGAACGGGATGATGGCGCGTTTCAGTGGTGCTTCAGTCTGCAGACCAACAATTTTCTCAAGGGCTTTGTTGATGTAGCCAGCATCGTGAGAAGTGATGGTGGATGCAACGGAGGTGTCAAAATCAACTGGCGCGTGAGTGCGGTTTTCCAGTTTAACGCCTTCCATTACGCTGTCCCACAGCTTGGTGGTCGCGTCAGTTGCGCCAGCCAGGAAGGATTCGTCACCTTCATACGGGGTATAGTTTTTCTGAATGAAGTCACGGACGTTGACTTCATTTTGCCAGTCACCTTTCGCAAAACCTTCCCAGGCTGTGGCTAACTTTTCATTAAGCTCGGACATGTAACACCTACCTTCTTAAGTGGATTTTTTATTTACTGCCTGAGACAACCATTAATGATGGTCGCCGCCACGCAGGTAAATGACCCAGTATGTCAACCCAACTAACAGACCCCCACCGATAATGTTCCCGATAGTGACGGGGATCAGGTTATCAGTAATGAAATTCATAATAGTCAGGTGAGAGAAACTTTCCGGGGATGAACCAACTGCGGTCCAGAACTCCGGGCTTGCAAAGTTGCGGATAACAATCCCCATCGGGATCATGAACATATTCGCAATACTGTGCTCGAAGCCGCTGGCAACAAACATCGCAACCGGCAGAACCATAATCATGGCTTTATCCATCAGGCTACGGCCAGAGTAGCTCATCCAGACCGCCAGGCAGACCATCAGGTTTGCGAGGATGCCGAGAGCAACGGCTTCGATAAATGTGTGATGCATTTTGTGGTCAGCGGTTTGCAGGACATTAAGCCCCCAGCCACCGTTGGCGGTCATATACTCGCCAGAGAGCCACATCAACAGAACAAAGAGCAGACAGCCAATCAGGTTACCAACGTAGACGTTAAGCCAGTTGCGCGCCAGTTGACCCCAGGTAATTCTTCCGCTGGCTTTCGCCACAACAATCAGCACCGTTGAGGTGAAGAGGTCGGCGCCGCAAATGACGCAGAGAATCAGACCCAGTGAGAAGCAAATGCCGCCAATCAGTTTGGCCATGCCGAAAGGCATTCCGGCAGTACCGGTGGTAGCGGTGATGTAGAAGACGAAAGCGATAGAGATGAACACACCAGCGGTGATCGCCAGATAGAACGTCTTCATCGGGTGTTTCGTTGCTTTATAGACACCCGCTTCTTCGGCAACTTTTGCCATCGCGGCGGGGAGTAAAAGATCAAAAGGGTTGTCAGCTTTCACACTAACTCTCTCTTTATTAAGTCGGCGACGAGATACTAACAAAGCATTATAGAAGAGAAATTGATATAGATCATATCTCGCCTGGCTTATAGGCCCGCAGTATGTATGGTTTTACAACAAATGCGGAGTAAGTAGTTGATTATCCGTATAAAAATAAATTTTAAAAGTTATGAAAAGAGTTGAATTTTTTCGTTCGGCCCCCTTCGAAACAGTTAATTAATATGGAGTATTTACCATAAAAAGTAACAATAAAGCCCGGGTAAATATTATTATATTTACCCGTGTTTAACTTTATTATTACAATCAACAATCATTGCCGAAGAGAATAAAAAACGGGGCAATGAAATTGCCCCGTAATATAGCCCAGACGATTGAATACGCCTACTGCCGTTAATGTTATATGCGCTTATTTTGACCAGTAAGCGGCTTTTGCTTTCTGCAGCTTTTCATAGGCCTTCAGCAGAGACTGATGCGCCGGGAAGGCTTTCAGATCGCTGTCAACCGCCTGCAGACCGTAGAACGGCTCTTCACCGCTCAGCGCCGCGCTGGCGGCTTCAACCGCTTCAGCACCGTACATACGTACGAAAGCGTTCAGGTACTGCAGTGGCTCGCGATCGTCTTCCTGCGCAAGCAGCAGCAGGGTTTGCAGGCAGCGGTAATAGTTGGTGCGCTCGGCGGAGAAGACCGACTGGTTAAACTCCATGGTCCATTCTGTCCAGGCCAGAGCCTGATCCAGATCGCCGCCCGCGAGGGCCAGCATCGCTTTCAGTTCACCGATGCGCAGCGTATACCAGCCGTTGTCTTTCCCGGTCGCCAGACCCAGCAGCTCGCGCACGCGGGTAAAGTCATCGTGGCCTTCATCGTCCAGCTGGGCTATCAGGTTGAGATAATCTTCTTTTTCCCACTCGCTGCCCGGCAGGGAGAGTAGGGTTTCACGCAGGTGCGCGCCCATGCTGTTGTTTGCGAGCCACAGATCTTCCGCCGGGTAGATATCGGACATGCCAGGTACGATGATGCGGCACGCGTAAACGCCCAGGTGTTCGTAGTCGGCAATGTAGACTTCCTGATCTTCGGCGTCGAAGATTGCCATCAATGTAGCGAACTCTTCTTCGGTGGTACCGGCAAAGCTCCAGTCCACGAACGGATAGTCCGCGTCCTGCTTGAACATATCCCAGGAAATCAAACCGCTGGAGTCGATGAAGTGGGTTTCGAGGTTGGTGTGCTCGGCTACTTCTTCATCGTCAAACGTTGGCGGGGTGAATACGTCGAGATCTTTCAGGCTACGGCCCTGCAGCAGCTCGGTCACGGTACGCTCCAGCGCCACGCCGAAGTCAGGGTGCGCACCGAAGGAGGCGAAGCAGGTTCCGTTAGTCGGGTTAAACAGCACGACGCAGATAACCGGATATTTACCGCCCAGCGAGCCGTCATACGCAAAGATTGGGAAACCTTCCGCTTCCAGTTTGGCGATGGATTCCACCACGCCCGGGTAGCGCGCCAGCACGTCCGCCGGGATCTCCGGCAGGCTGATGGATTCAGCGATGATACGGTTTTTAATGTGACGCTCGAACACTTCAGACAGGCCCTGCACGCGCGCTTCATTGCGGGTATTACCGGCGGACATACCGTTGGACACATACAGGTTGCCGACGATGTTCATCGGAATATACACGGTCTGCTCGTCAGACTGACGGGTGAACGGCAGGGCGCAGATCCCACGCTCTTCATTCCCAGATTGCAGATCGATCAGCATGCTGGCGGTCAGTTCGTTTTCCGGATCGTAGAAGGCACGCAGACGGCCATCCAGAATGCCTTCCGGCAGTTCATCGTCTTCGGTCAGCGGGAACCATTTTTCGTTCGGATAGTGAACGAAAGGGCCGTTGGCGATGGTTTCACCCAGCCAGAAGTCAGCGAAGAAGTAGTTGGTGGACAGACGCTCAAAATACTCACCCAGCGCAGAGGCCAGTGCCGCTTTTTTCGTCGCACCTTTACCGTTGGTAAAGCAGAGCGCGCAGTCTTTGTCGCGAATGTGCACGGACCAGACGTGAGGCACCGGGTTCAGCCAGGAGGCTTCTTCGATGTTAAAGCCCAGGTCGGTCAGTTTCTGCTGGAAGCGAGCGATGGAATCTTCCAGAGCGGCGTCTTTGCCGGGGATAAACGTTTGAGTCATGGCGTTCACTTTTATCGTACGTAAAGCGCGCAATGATACGGGTTTTGCGTGACGGGTGCTATCTCCGGCGAAAATAAATGGCTGGGCTATGCTTAGTAGCAGTAACTGACTGTTAAGGCATAGAAAAATGAAAGCATTTGATCTCCAGCGGATGGCGTTTGATAAAGTTCCACCTGAATTTCTGGGCGAAGTGGCGCTGCGCAGCCTGTATACCTTCGTACTCGTCTTCCTGTTTCTCAAAATTACCGGCCGTCGTGGCGTTCGTCAGATGTCGCTGTTTGAAGTGCTGATCATCCTGACGCTGGGCTCGGCGGCGGGGGATGTTGCCTTCTATGACGACGTGCCGATGGTGCCGGTGTTTATCGTTTTTGTTTCCCTCGCCTTGCTTTACCGGCTGGTGATGTGGCTAATGTCGAAAAGTGAAAAGCTGGAAGATCTGCTTGAAGGGAAGCCGGTCGTTATCGTCGAGGACGGTCAGCTGGCCTGGGAAAATGTGCAAAGCGCCAATATGACCGAGTTTGAGTTCTTCATGGAGCTGCGCCTGAATAGCGTTGAACAGCTCGGACAGGTGCGGCTGGCGATCATGGAAACCAATGGGCAAATCAGCGTCTATTACTATGCTGATGACGACGTTAAGCCCGGCCTGTGTATCCTGCCGGATATGTTAGTAGAACGGTTCAGGGTGATACCTGAAACCGGGGAGTATGCATGTATAAAATGTAGTCATGTTGTGGGGATGCATGCGGGCGATCATCAATTATGCCCTCGTTGTGCAAATCCGGAATGGACAAAGGTTAGCCGGGCTAAACGCCTCGTCTGACAGCGATTTTGTCGGTTTTGTGACGACGAGGCGGCAGATTGTTTTGTGTGACGAAGGGCACATTTCCCCGGTCATAAGTTTTAGACATTGCGGCGCGTGTCACTGAATGATAAAACCGATATCCACAGTTATAACTTATGGCTTTTAGCGTGGTGAGGGGAAATGGCTCAAGTTTTTAATTTCAGTTCAGGTCCGGCAATGTTACCGGCAGACGTGCTCAAACAGGCTCAACAGGAGCTGTGTGACTGGAACGGTCTGGGTACGTCGGTGATGGAAATCAGCCACCGGGGTAAAGAGTTTATTCAGGTGGCGGAAGAGGCAGAAAAGGATTTTCGCGATCTGCTGAACATTCCCTCGAACTACAAAGTATTGTTCTGTCACGGCGGTGGACGCGGCCAGTTTGCTGGCGTACCCCTGAATATCCTGGGCGACAAAACGACGGCTGACTACGTTGACGCGGGTTACTGGGCGGCAAGCGCCGTAAAAGAAGCGCACAAATACTGCACGCCGAACGTTATTGACGCCAAAGTGACCGTTGACGGTCTGCGCGCCGTGAAGCCAATGCGCGAGTGGCAGCTTTCTGATAACGCCGCCTACCTTCACTACTGCCCGAACGAAACCATTGACGGGATTGCCATCGACGAGACGCCAGACTTCGGCAAAGACGTTGTGGTTGCCGCCGACTTCTCCTCCACCATTCTGTCTGCGCCACTAGACGTCAGCCGTTACGGCGTTATCTATGCGGGCGCGCAGAAAAATATCGGTCCTGCGGGCCTGACTATCGTCATCGTGCGTAAAGACTTGCTGGGTAAAGCCCATAAGTCCTGCCCGTCAATCCTGGATTACACCATCCTGAATGACAACGACTCCATGTTCAACACCCCACCAACGTTTGCCTGGTACCTTTCCGGCCTGGTCTTCAAATGGCTGAAGCAAAACGGCGGCGTGGCGCAGATGGACAAGATCAATCAGCAAAAAGCCGAGCTGCTGTACGGCACGATCGACAAGAGCGATTTCTACCGTAACGATGTAGCGAAAGCGAACCGTTCGCGCATGAACGTACCGTTCCAGCTGGCAGACAGCAGCCTGGACAGCGTGTTCCTGGAAGAGTCGTTCGCAGCGGGTCTGCACGCGCTGAAAGGCCATCGTGTGGTTGGCGGGATGCGTGCTTCCATTTATAACGCCATGCCGCTGGAAGGGGTTAAAGCCCTGACCGATTTCATGATCGACTTCGAACGTCGTCACGGTTAATTTGCTGTTTTTCACCCCCGCAGCGTCCCTGCGGGGTTTTTATTATGTTGAGTTGAGAGTTTAGTTTTCATGGAATCCCTGACGTTACAACCTATCGCGCGGGTAGATGGCACCATCAATCTGCCTGGTTCAAAAAGTGTCTCGAACCGCGCTCTGCTGCTGGCAGCTCTGGCAAACGGCACCACCGTCCTCACCAACCTGCTGGACAGCGATGACGTGCGCCATATGCTCAATGCGCTGAAAGCGTTGGGCGTTCATTACACACTCTCTGACGATCGTACCCGCTGCGAAGTGACCGGCAACGGCGGCGCGCTGCAGGCGAGTGACGAGCTTGAGCTGTTTCTGGGTAACGCGGGTACCGCGATGCGTCCGCTGGCGGCAGCCCTGTGCCTCGGGAGCAATAACATCGTGCTGACCGGCGAGCCGCGCATGAAGGAACGTCCGATCGGCCATCTGGTAGATGCCCTGCGTCAGGGCGGCGCGCAGATTGAGTATCTGGAGCAGGAAAATTACCCGCCACTGCGTCTGCGCGGGGGCTTTACCGGCGGTACCGTCGAGGTTGACGGCAGCGTCTCCAGCCAGTTCCTGACGGCGCTGCTGATGACCGCGCCGCTGGCCCCGCAGGATACGGTTATCACGATTAAAGGTGAGCTGGTCTCCAAACCGTATATTGATATTACGCTGCATCTGATGAAAACCTTCGGCGTTGAGGTTGAAAACCAGTCTTATCAGCGTTTCGTGGTTCGCGGCGCGCAGAAGTACCAGTCGCCGGGCAACTACCTGGTTGAAGGCGATGCTTCATCCGCATCCTATTTCCTTGCCGCTGGCGCGATTAAAGGCGGTACGGTAAAAGTGACCGGCATTGGCCGCAACAGCGTGCAGGGCGATATTCGTTTTGCTGACGTGCTGGAAAAAATGGGCGCGGTTGTCACCTGGGGGGATGATTTCATCTCCTGTACCCACGGTGAGCTGAACGCCATCGACATGGACATGAACCATATCCCGGATGCGGCGATGACCATTGCCACGGCGGCGCTGTTTGCCAAAGGCACCACCACGCTGCGCAACATTTATAACTGGCGCGTAAAAGAGACGGACCGCCTGTTCGCGATGGCAACCGAGCTGCGTAAAGTTGGCGCTGAGGTAGAAGAGGGCGAAGATTACATTCGCGTTACCCCTCCGGCAAAACTGCAGTTTGCTGAAATCGGGACCTATAACGATCACCGTATGGCGATGTGTTTCTCGCTGGTGGCGCTGTCCGATACCCCTGTGACCATTCTCGATCCGAAATGTACGGCGAAAACCTTCCCGGACTATTTCGAACAGCTGGCGCGCATTAGCACCCTGGCATGATGAAGTCTTGCCGCATCACCTGATGCGGCATTTCCTTACGCTTCCTGACGATCTTTCCCGCTCATTTCTTCTACACTCTGCTTCTATCATTCCGTAATTTGCACGCAAAGGTAACAGTTGCGCACGTTGGCGCGTATAATGCGCGGCGTTCATGTTAACGGTATGCCTTATTTAAGGAGAAAAAGATGACGGCAGTTGCCCCGGTAATCACCATTGATGGGCCGAGTGGCGCAGGGAAAGGTACTCTGTGCAAAGCGATGGCGGAAGCATTGCAATGGCATCTTTTAGATTCGGGAGCAATCTATCGCGTGCTGGCGCTGGCTGCGCTGCATCATCACGTGGATGTCGCCTCTGAAGAAGCGCTGGTACCGCTGGCTGCGCATCTGGATGTGCGTTTTGTTTCCACCGATGGCAACCTGGAAGTGATCCTGGAAGGGGAAGACGTGAGCGGCGAGATCCGTACGCAGGAAGTCGCTAATGCGGCCTCCCAGGTGGCGGCTTTCCCACGCGTTCGTGAGGCGCTGCTGCGTCGCCAGCGAGCGTTTCGTGAAGCCCCGGGTCTGATCGCTGATGGACGCGACATGGGAACCGTGGTCTTCCCTGATGCGCCAGTAAAAATCTTCCTTGACGCCTCTTCGGAAGAACGTGCTCAACGCCGTATGCTTCAGTTGCAGGAAAAGGGGTTTAGTGTTAACTTTGATCGCCTTTTATCCGAGATAAAAGAGCGCGATGACCGCGATCGTAACCGCGCCGTCGCACCGCTTGTTCCTGCAGAAGATGCATTAGTTCTGGATTCAACCAGTTTAACTATTGAGCAAGTGATTGAAAAAGCGCTACAATATGCGCGCCAAAAACTGGCACTCGCGTAATCGCGACCGATTTAGCAGTACCCCCGCTGCAATGGATTGACGGCGGGTATGTGAAACAACCCCATCCGGCACGGAGCCAGGTGGACGTTAATATTAACCTGAAGATTAAACATGACTGAATCTTTTGCTCAACTGTTTGAAGAATCCTTAAAAGAAATCGAAACCCGTCCGGGTTCCATCGTTCGCGGTGTTGTTGTTGCTATCGATAAAGACGTAGTACTGGTTGACGCCGGTCTGAAATCTGAGTCCGCCATTCCGGCTGAGCAGTTCAAAAACGCCCAGGGCGAGCTGGAAATCCAGGTTGGTGACGAAGTTGACGTTGCTCTGGACGCAGTAGAAGACGGCTTCGGCGAAACCCTGCTGTCTCGTGAGAAAGCTAAACGTCACGAAGCATGGATCACGCTGGAGAAAGCTTACGAAGAAGCTGAAACTGTGGTCGGTGTTATCAACGGCAAAGTTAAAGGTGGCTTCACTGTTGAGCTGAATGGTATTCGTGCGTTCCTGCCAGGTTCACTGGTAGACGTTCGTCCAGTCCGTGACACCCTGCACCTCGAAGGCAAAGAGCTTGAGTTCAAAGTAATCAAGCTGGACCAGAAGCGTAACAACGTTGTTGTTTCCCGTCGTGCCGTTATCGAATCCGAAAACAGCGCAGAACGCGATCAGCTGCTGGAAAACCTGCAGGAAGGCATGGAAGTCAAAGGTATCGTTAAGAACCTCACTGACTACGGCGCATTCGTTGACCTGGGCGGCGTTGATGGCCTGCTGCACATCACCGACATGGCGTGGAAACGCGTTAAGCACCCAAGCGAAATCGTGAACGTGGGCGACGAAATCACTGTTAAAGTGCTGAAGTTCGACCGCGAGCGTACTCGTGTATCCCTCGGCCTGAAACAGCTGGGCGAAGATCCATGGGTAGCTATCGCTAAGCGTTACCCAGAAGGTACTAAACTGACTGGTCGCGTAACCAACCTGACCGACTACGGCTGCTTCGTTGAAATCGAAGAAGGCGTTGAAGGCCTGGTGCACGTTTCCGAAATGGACTGGACCAACAAAAACATCCACCCATCCAAAGTTGTTAACGTTGGTGATGTAGTGGAAGTGATGGTTCTGGATATCGACGAAGAACGTCGTCGTATCTCCCTGGGCCTGAAGCAGTGCAAAAACAACCCATGGCAGCAGTTCGCGGAAACCCACAACAAGGGCGACCGTGTTGAAGGTAAAATCAAGTCTATCACTGACTTCGGTATCTTCATCGGCCTGGACGGCGGCATCGATGGCTTGGTTCACCTGTCTGACATCTCCTGGAACGTTGCAGGCGAAGAAGCAGTTCGTGAATACAAAAAAGGCGACGAAATCGCTGCAGTTGTTCTGCAGGTTGACGCAGAGCGTGAGCGTATCTCCCTGGGCGTTAAACAGCTCGCAGAAGATCCGTTCAACAACTGGGTTGCACTGAACAAGAAAGGCGCAATCGTAAACGGTAAAGTGACTGCAGTTGACGCTAAAGGCGCAACCGTAGAACTGGCTGACGGCGTTGAAGGTTACCTGCGCGCTTCTGAAGCTTCACGTGACCGCGTTGAAGATGCCACTCTGGTTCTGAACGTAGGCGACGACGTTGAAGCTAAGTTCACCGGTGTTGACCGTAAGAACCGTGCAATCAGCCTGTCTGTACGTGCTAAAGACGAAGCTGATGAGAAAGATGCAATCGCAACTGTTAACAAACAGGAAGATGCAAACTTCTCTAACAACGCAATGGCTGAAGCTTTCAAAGCAGCTAAAGGCGAGTAATATCAGGTTCTCAGCATCATTTGAGCTGTAACGCATTTACAGCGCGAAGGATGATGAGCAGACTTGACAGATCGCAGGATTCGTCCTGTAATCAATAACAAAGGGCGGCTACGGCCGCCCTTGTTTAATGAGCTGTTCAGCTAATTGGTTTGAAAGGAACCGGAGGAATCATGACCAAGTCAGAATTGATTGAAAGACTTGCCAGTCAGCAACCGCATATCCCTGCCAAGGCAGTGGAAGATGCCGTAAAAGAGATGCTGGAGCATATGGCCTCCACTCTTGCCCAGGGCGAGCGCATTGAAATCCGCGGTTTCGGTAGTTTTTCTCTGCACTATCGTGCTCCACGTACCGGGCGTAACCCGAAAACTGGTGATAAAGTCGAGCTGGAAGGGAAGTACGTTCCACACTTTAAGCCGGGTAAAGAACTGCGCGATCGCGCCAATATTTACGGCAACTGAGTTTAGCCAGCCGGTTAAACTGGGTTCGAAAGAAAGCACCTGCGGGTGCTTTTTTTGCCTCCGTCACTTTCATTCTGAAGGTGTCTCGCATTTTAAGTTGCATTTTCTGCAACGCGCTAAAAACCTTGCAGCGCTTGCTGTAGATTGCATTTTTCACACCTGACACCCCGCTCGATCTGCCCGCATACTGCCACCCAGAAACAGGGAGGTAGCAATGGGAATTCCCGCTTTAGGTATCAGCGCCATTCTGGCGATAGCCCCATTACTCTGGTTACCTGAACTGCCATCGCGTTATACCATCTGGATAATGATGGCTGGCGCAGTTGCACTGGCCGCACGCCAAAACGTACGGCTGAAGTATGTGGGGATGACGCTGTTATTTTGCGTGTGGGGCATTCTGGCCGCGCAAGAGAGTGTCTGGCCGATGCAGCATTTAACCGCAGGTGCCGTGCAGGCCGAGGTGGAGATCGCCGCGACTGATGGTGCAACTGTGCATCAGGGAAAAATACTCACCGTTGATGGCCAGCGCTGGTGGGCGTCAACAGGCGTAACGCTTTATGGTCATTATCTGCCGCAGAAAGCGTGTGCCGGTCAGCGCTGGGCGATGACGCTCCGGCTCAGGCCTGTACACGGCGAACTGAACGACGGAGGGTATGACCCCCAGCGCAGCGCTATTGCCCGCCATCAAACGCTAAGTGGGCGTTTTACCCATGCAGAACTCATCGATGGACGCTGCAGCCTGCGAGCGCAATACCTGACATCGCTGCAAAACCGACTTTCAGTTTATCGCTGGGGCGCGGTTATCCTCGGGCTGGGCATGGGAGAACGTCTGGATGTCCCCAGGGAAATAAAAGACCTGATGCGTGAAACCGGCACGCTGCATCTGATGGCGATTTCGGGTCTGCATGTCGCGCTCGCGGCCTCCATCGTCTGGTTTCTTGTGCGCGGGCTTCAGTTTTTATTACCTTGCCATCGGGTCAACTGGCAGATGCCTCTGCTGGCGGGGTTATTCTTCGCTGCTTTCTACGCCTGGCTGACCGGTCTGCAACCGCCCGCGTTACGCACGGTCATCGCACTTGCTGTACTGGCGGCGCTGCGGATCGGTTCCCGGCAATGGTCTCCATGGCAGGTGTGGATCTGCTGTGTCGCGGCGATCCTGATAAGCGATCCCTTAGCCATACTTTCGCAGAGTCTGCTTTTGTCTGCATTTGCCGTCGCCGCGCTGATTTTCTGGTTTCAGTGGTTGCCGCTTCCTCACTGGCAGTGGGCTCGCCGGATACGTCCGCTGCTGAACCTTGTCTATCTGCAGGTCGGCATGCTGTTACTTCTCATGCCGCTACAGGTTCTGATTTTCCATGGCTTTAGCATTTCATCGTTGATCGCCAATTTCTTTGCCGTGCCGTTGGTGACGTTTGTCTGCGTACCGCTGATTTTACTCGGCATGCTGCTCCATCTGCTGCCGCTGGCGGGGCTGGAAAGCGGCATCTGGTATGCAGCCGATAAGACGCTTGCCGGGTTGTTCTGGTTGCTGATGCGCCTGCCAGACGGCTGGCAGAGTGTGGACCAGCGCTGGCAGTACATGACGTTACTGCCGTGGCTTATCCTCATCGGCTGGCGTTTCCGTGCCTGGAAAACCGTTCCTGCCGTTTGTCTGGCGGGAAGTGTCTTGCTGGCTTCTCCCCTCTGGCGGACGGCGAAAAGCGACGCCTGGACGCTCCATATGCTGGACGTGGGGCAGGGACTGGCAATGGTTATTGAACGACAGGGAAAAGCCATTCTTTACGATACCGGGCTTGCCTGGCCGGGCGGGGATAGTGCACAGCGGTTAATTATTCCATGGCTGCGCTGGCATCATCTGCAGCCGGAAGGCGTCATTCTGAGCCATGAGCATCTCGACCATGCGGGAGGCCTTGTATCGCTGCAAAAAACATGGCCCGAAATGTGGGTAAGAAGTCCGTTGCACCAGACTGGGCATCGACCCTGCTTTCGCGGGCAAAGATGGCAATGGCAGGGGTTAACGTTCACCGTCCACTGGCCCACTGAAAATTATCCGGCTCAGGGTAACAATCACTCCTGCGTGGTAAAAATTGACGACGGCGAGCAGAGCGTTCTGCTGACGGGAGACATTGAAGCACAGGCAGAACAGGCTATGCTTAGCCATTACTGGCAGCATCTAACGTCCACCCTCATACAGGTACCTCATCACGGCAGCAATACCTCGTCGTCATTGCCGCTGGTACAGCGGGTTGAGGGACAGATAGCTCTGGATTCAGCGGCCCGCTATAACGCATGGCGATTCCCGTCGGCTAAAGTCGTCCGGCGCTATCGAAAAGAGGGATATATCTGGCACGATACCCCCCATTCCGGGCAAATATCGGTGACATTTTCGCACCATCGCTGGCAAATCCGGCGCGTGCGGGATCAATTTTTACCCCCCTGGTATCATCAGTGGTTTGGCGCGCCCGTAGATAACGGGTAGAATATGCGGCTATTTCAACAAATGCTGGTTTTTTGAATGCATAACGACAAAGATCTCTCCACGTGGCAAACCTTCCGCCGACTCTGGCCGATGATTGCACCCTTTAAAGCAGGCCTGATCGTGGCGGGTGTAGCGTTAATCCTCAACGCAGCCAGCGATACTTTTATGTTATCGCTCCTCAAACCGTTACTGGACGACGGTTTTGGTAAAACGGATCGCTCAGTGTTGCTATGGATGCCTCTGGTGGTTATCGGGCTGATGATCTTACGTGGTATCACCAGCTATATCTCCAGCTACTGCATCTCCTGGGTTTCCGGGAAAGTGGTTATGACCATGCGCCGTCGTCTGTTCAGCCACATGATGGGCATGCCGGTTTCATTCTTTGACAAGCAATCCACCGGGACGCTGCTGTCTCGTATTACCTACGATTCAGAGCAGGTTGCCTCCTCCTCTTCAAGCGCGCTGATTACCGTCGTGCGCGAAGGAGCGTCGATCATCGGTCTGTTTGCAATGATGTTCTATTACAGCTGGCAGCTGTCGCTGATCCTTATCGTGCTGGCACCGGTCGTGTCCATTGCTATCCGCGTCGTCTCAAAGCGCTTCCGCAATATCAGTAAGAATATGCAGAACACCATGGGGCAGGTGACGACCAGCGCAGAACAGATGCTGAAAGGGCACAAAGAAGTGTTGATCTTCGGCGGTCAGGAAGTTGAAACCAAACGCTTTGACAAAGTCAGCAACAAAATGCGTCTGCAGGGGATGAAGATGGTCTCGGCCTCTTCCATCTCTGACCCGATCATTCAGCTGATTGCCTCACTGGCGCTGGCGTTCGTTCTTTATGCGGCAAGCTTCCCGAGCGTAATGGAGACGCTGACGGCGGGTACTATCACCGTAGTCTTCTCCTCGATGATTGCCCTGATGCGCCCGCTGAAATCCCTGACCAACGTGAACGCCCAGTTCCAGCGCGGGATGGCCGCCTGCCAGACGCTGTTCAGCATTCTGGATTCTGAACAGGAAAAAGACGAAGGTACACGGGAGGTAGAGCGCGCGCGTGGCGACGTGGAGTTCCGCAACGTGACCTTCACCTATCCAGGCCGCGAAACGCCGGCTCTGCGCAATATCAACCTGACGATTCCGGCAGGTAAAACCGTTGCGCTGGTAGGCCGCTCCGGCTCCGGTAAATCCACCATTGCGAGCCTCATCACTCGTTTCTACGATATTAACGAAGGTGAGATCCTGCTGGATGGTCACGATCTGCGGGAGTACACCCTGCAGTCGCTGCGTAACCAGGTTGCGCTGGTTTCTCAGAACGTGCATCTCTTCAACGATACGGTCGCCAACAACATTGCTTATGCACGCACTGACGAGTACAGCCGCGAGCAGATTGAGAACGCCGCGCGTATGGCGTATGCAATGGACTTTATCAACAAGATGGATAACGGTCTGGACACGATAATCGGTGAAAACGGGGTACTGCTCTCCGGCGGTCAGCGCCAGCGTATCGCCATTGCGCGCGCGCTGCTGCGCGATAGCCCGATACTGATCCTGGACGAAGCAACCTCTGCACTGGATACGGAATCTGAACGCGCGATTCAGTCGGCGCTGGATGAACTGCAAAAGAACCGTACTTCGCTGGTGATTGCGCACCGTCTGTCCACTATTGAGCAGGCAGATGAGATCGTCGTGGTTGAAGACGGCATCATTGTTGAACGCGGAAGCCATGCCGATCTGCTGGAACATCGTGGCGTTTACGCCCAGCTTCACAAGATGCAGTTCGGCGAATGATTGCACGCATCTGGTCCGGTGAATCCCCGCTGTGGCTGCTGCTTTTGCCGCTCTCCTGGCTGTACGGCCTGGTGAGCGGCATTATTCGCCTGTTTTACCGTCTGGGGATCAAGCGTGCCTGGCGCGCGCCGGTTCCGGTAGTCGTGGTGGGTAACCTCACGGCGGGCGGCAACGGCAAAACGCCAGTGGTGATCTGGCTGGTGGAGCAGTTGCAAAAACGCGGCATCCGCCCCGGCGTGGTGTCGCGTGGGTATGGTGGTAAAGCGGCGCACTACCCATTGCTGCTGTCGGCGGAAACCACGACCGCAGAAGCGGGTGATGAGCCAGTATTGATTTTCCAGCGTACCGGTGCGCCGGTTGCGGTCTCCCCGGTGCGCAGCGACGCCGTGCAGGCCCTGCTTGCTGAACACGCGGCACAAATCATCATCACTGACGACGGCCTGCAGCATTACGCTCTGGCGCGTGATAAAGAGATTGTAGTTATCGACGGCGTGCGTCGTTTCGGCAACGGCTGGTGGCTGCCCGCTGGCCCCATGCGTGAACGCGCTTCGCGTCTGAAGTCCGTTGATGCGGTGATTGTTAACGGCGGTGAAGCAAAGTCGGGTGAAATTCCTATGCGTCTGTTACCGGGAATGGCGGTCAACCTGGTGACGGGTGAACGCCGGGCGGTTGCAGAACTGCCTTCGCTGGTGGCAATGGCGGGTATTGGTCATCCGCCGCGCTTCTTCGCGACGCTGGAGCAGTGTGGCGCCCGGCTGGAAAAACGCGTTCCGCTGGCTGACCATCAGGCGCTGGTGGCAGAGCAGGTTGAGGCGCTTACCGCGCCTGGCCAGACGCTCATTATGACCGAAAAAGATGCGGTGAAATGCCGTGCCTTTGCGAAAGAAAACTGGTGGTATCTGCCGGTTGACGCTGAACTCAGCGGCGAACAGCCGGAACAATTGCTTAAGGAACTGATTGCGTTGGTGCAGTAGAGGCTTACGCGGTTCTGGTGGCGCTTTGACTGACAGGAAAACGCATGTCTTTACCGCAACTCTCGCTTTCAGCCGCACGTCATTTACACCTTGCCGCGCAGGGGCTGCTCAAAAAGCCCCGTCGCCGCGCGCAGCCTGCCGATATACTCTCTACCGTCCAGCGCATGTCGCTGCTCCAAATCGACACCATTAACATTGTCGCCCGTAGCCCTTACCTGGTGCTGTTTAGCCGCCTGGGGAGTTATCCTCCGCAGTGGCTGGATGAGGCGCTCTCCAAAGGGGAGCTGATGGAGTACTGGGCTCACGAAGCCTGCTTCCTGCCCCGTAGCGATTTCGCCCTGGTGCGTCACCGTATGCTTGCTCCGGAAAAGATGGGATGGAAATACCGACAGGCGTGGATGGAGGAACATGAGGCCGAAATAGAGCAGCTTATCAGCCATATTGAGGAAAACGGCCCCGTTCGATCCGCCGATTTTGAACATCCGCGCAAAGGTGCAGGCGGATGGTGGGAGTGGAAGCCGCACAAGCGTCATCTTGAAGGGTTGTTCACGTCAGGCAAAGTCATGGTCATTGAACGGCGTAATTTTCAGCGCGTTTATGATCTGACGCATCGCGTGATGCCTCACTGGGACGACGATCGGGATCTGCTTACTCAGGAGGCGGCCGAGGCCATCATGCTGGAGAACAGCGCCCGCAGCCTGGGCATTTTCCGTCCGCAATGGCTGGCAGACTATTACCGCCTCCGTCAGCCTGCGCTGAAGCCTCTGCTGGAGATGTGGCAGCGTGAACAGCGAGTTATTCCCGTTATGGTGGAAACGCTGGGCGAAATGTGGCTGCACGCGGATCTTGTCCCTCTGCTGCCCGAGGCTCTGGAGGGGAAACTCCGGGCGACCCACAGCGCGGTGTTGTCACCTTTCGATCCGGTGGTTTGGGACAGAAAACGCGCCGAGCAGCTGTTTGACTTCAGCTACCGGCTGGAATGCTATACCCCGGCGCCAAAGCGGCAATACGGCTACTTTGTTTTACCGCTGCTGCACAAGGGACAACTGGTCGGACGGATGGATGCCAAAATGCACCGCAAGACCGGCACGCTTGAAGTCATTGCCCTTTATCTGCAAGAGGGCATCAGGGTCACGGCGAGCCTGGAAAAAGGGTTAACGTCCGCCATTAGCGAGTTCGCGCGCTGGCAGGAGGCTCGCGACGTAACGCTTGGCCGGGTACCTGACGGGTTATTCACATCCTGTCGAAGTGGCTGGGAAACAGGCACGCCCTGAAAAGGGAATGTGTTAAGCTTTAGCGATTACCCATACGGAGGAACTATGGATCACCGTTTACTTGAAATTATTGCCTGCCCGGTATGCAACGGCAAACTTTACTACAGCCAGGACAAACAGGAGCTGATCTGCAAGCTGGACAGTCTGGCCTTCCCGCTGCGTGACGGCATTCCGGTACTGCTGGAAAATGAAGCCCGTTCCCTGGTGGCAGAAGAGAGCAAACCATGAGTTTTGTTGTTATTATTCCTGCACGTTATGCCTCAACGCGTCTGCCGGGTAAACCGCTGGTAGATATCAACGGCAAGCCGATGATTGTGCATGTCCTTGAGCGGGCGCGTGAGTCCGGTGCCGACCGCATTATCGTTGCAACCGATCATCCTGATGTCGCCCGTGCGGTTGAGGCCGCAGGCGGTGAGGTGTGCATGACCCGCGCCGATCACCAGTCCGGCACCGAGCGTCTGGCGGAAGTGGTTGAGAAATGTGGTTTTAGTGACGATACGGTCATCGTCAACGTGCAGGGCGACGAGCCGATGATCCCGGCCGTTATTATCCGTCAGGTGGCGGAAAACCTGGCGCAGCGTCAGGTCGGTATGGCGACGCTCGCGGTGCCTATTCACCATGCTGAAGAGGTATTCAATCCGAATGCGGTGAAGGTGGTGATGGATGCCGAAGGCTATGCGCTCTATTTCTCCCGCGCTACGATTCCATGGGATCGCGATCGCTTTGCGCTCTCTAAAGAGACCATCGGTGATTCTTTCCTGCGTCATATTGGGATCTACGGCTATCGCGCCGGCTTTATTCGCCGCTATGTAGCCTGGGCGCCGAGCCCGCTGGAGCATATCGAAATGCTGGAGCAGCTTCGCGTGCTCTGGTATGGCGAAAAAATCCACGTTGCCGTTGCCCGCGAAGTACCGGGAACGGGCGTTGATACCCCGGAAGATCTTGAGCGCGTCCGCGCCGAGTTGCGTTAATCCCGCCTGCATCCCTCCTTTCGGAGGGATGTCCTCTCCCCGCAAATTCCCCTTTCTTTACCCTAATTGATCTCTTCCGGGTGACATCTTCACGCTGTGCGCTCATTATAAAAGCAGTAGTCTTAATGGGGGTAATCTCATATGGAACAGCTGCGTGCCGAACTTAGCCATCTGCTGGGTGAGAAGTTAAGCCGGGTCGAATGCGTGAGTGAAAAGGTCGATACCGCGCTCTGGTCGTTGTATGACGGCCAGGGCAACCCGATGCCGCTGATGGCACGAAGCTTCTCGTCACCGGGCGTGGCCAGGCAGCTTGCCTGGAAAATGTCGATGCTGGCACGGGAGGGAACCGTCCGTATGCCGACCGTGTACGGCGTGATGACCCACGAGGAACATCCCGGCCCGGACGTACTGCTGATTGAGCGTTTACGCGGTGTGCCGGTTGAAGCGCCCGCGCGTACGCCGGAACGCTGGGAACAGCTGAAGGATCAGATTGTTGAGGCGCTGCTGGCCTGGCACCGACAGGATAGCCGCGGGCTTGTTGGACCGGTTGACAGCACCCAGGAAAACCTGTGGCCGCTGTGGTATCGCCAGCGGGTGGAAGTGCTGTGGGGGACGCTTAACCAGTTCAACAATACCGGTTTGACCATGCAGGACAAACGTATTCTGTTTCGCACCCGCGAGTGCTTACCGGCGCTGTTCGACGGCTTTAACGACAACTGCGTGCTGATCCACGGCAATTTTACTCTGCGCAGTATGCTCAAAGACTCCCGCAGCGATCAGCTCCTGGCGATGCTAGGGCCGGGGATCATGCTCTGGGCACCGCGGGAATATGAGCTGTTCAGGCTTAGCGACAGCGGGGCGGCGGAAGGTTTACTGTGGCACTACCTTCAACGCGCGCCCGTTGCAGAGGCGTTTCTCTGGCGTCGCTGGCTTTATCTGCTCTGGGACGAAGTGGCGCAGCTGGTCAACACCGGACGTTTCAATCGCGCCAACTTCGATCTGGCGGCTAAATCACTCTTGCCCTGGCTCGCCTGACGAGCCTTTCAGCCACTGCCAGAGGCGTCCGAGCGTCTCGTAGCCAACGCGATCGCTATGCATCAACCACATCGGAGAGGGGATCACCCGTTCCCATGGGTTGAGCGGCGCGCTGATGGCCATCTGGTTTGCCGGTGCGGGAAGCGGGTGCAAACCTTGCTTCTCGAAGAAAATCATCGCTCTTGGCAGGTGCGAGGCGGAGGTCACCAGTAAGAACGGAACATCGCCAATCGCCTGCTTCACCGCGGCAGCCTCTTCCTCGGTATCCTTTGGGCTGTCCAGCGTGATGATAGAGGAACGCGGTACGCCGAGCGATTCCGCGATTCTGGCCCCCGCTTCAGCCGTACTCACCGGGTTGGTTTTGGCCGCCGCGCCGGTGAAGATCATTTTTGATCCCGGATTCGCCAGCCACAGGCGAATACCTTCGTTTAGCCGTGGCAGGCTGTTGTTGATCAGGTTCGAACTGGGGGCCCAGTCAGGGTCCCAGGTATACCCGCCGCCCAGCACAACGATGTAATCAACTTTCTGGTTTCCCTGCCACGTAGGGTACCTGTTTTCGATGGGGCGCAGCAGTCCATCCGCCACCGGCTGCAGGCTCAGCAGCAGAAGGACCAGCCAGCCGAACGTAATAAGCGTTTTGCCACTCTTCTGAAAGCGACTAAACCACACCAGCGCCAGCCCCAGCGCGATGATGATAAGCAGCAGCGGAAGGGGAAGCATCATCCCTCCAACGTATTTCTTAAGGGTAAAAAGCATCCTTTTTGGTTCCTTTTTTGACCATACAGCAGATGATTACCGGTGATATTACACCAGAGAGGTTCATTCTCCGCGCGGGTGTGACAAAATAGCGGTTTTGCAGTTAGCGAGTGGAACTCTCCCAATGCGGGATCGCAATTTTGATGACATCGCGGAAAAGTTTTCGCGCAACATTTATGGCACCACGAAAGGGCAGCTCCGTCAGACGATCCTCTGGCAGGATCTGGACACTATTCTGGCGACGTTCGGTGGTCAAACGTTGCGCGTGCTGGACGCCGGAGGCGGTGAAGGGCAGACGGCGATAAAAATGGCTGAACGCGGTCATCACGTCACGCTTTGCGATCTTTCTGCTGAAATGGTCGCCCGCGCGACGCGTGCGGCAGAAGAGAAAGGTGTGAGCGACAACATGCATTTTATACAATGCGCCGCTCAGGACATCGCGCAGCATTTGGAATCCCAGGTTGATCTGATATTGTTTCATGCGGTGCTGGAGTGGGTTGCCGATCCGCAAAGCGTGTTACAAACCCTGTGGTCAATGTTACGTCCGGGCGGTACGCTGTCGCTGATGTTCTACAATGCTAACGGCTTCCTGATGCACAACATGGTGGCAGGGAACTTCGACTATGTTCAGGTCGGGATGCCGAAAAAGAAAAAACGCACGCTTTCCCCGGACTATCCGCGCGATCCGCAGCAGGTTTACGGCTGGCTGGAAGAGATTGGCTGGCAGATCGTCGGGAAGACGGGCGTCAGGGTGTTTCATGATTATCTGCGTGAAAAACACAAACAGCGTGACTGTTTTGACACCTTAACAGAATTAGAAACGCGGTATTGCCGCCAGGAGCCGTTCGTCAGCCTTGGCCGCTATATTCACGTCACCGCGCACAAGCCGCAGATGCAAGGATAACCTATGAGTGAATTTTCCCAGACAGTCCCCGAACTGGTTGCCTGGGCCAGGAAAAACGATTTCTCCATCTCGCTGCCGGTAGACAGACTCTCTTTCCTGCTGGCGGTTGCCACACTGAACGGCGAACGGCTGGATGGTGAAATGAGCGAGGGTGAACTGGTGGATGCGTTCCGCCACGTCAGTGATGCGTTTGAGCAAACCAGCGAAACCATTAGCGTGCGTGCCAATAACGCAATCAACGATATGGTGCGTCAACGTCTGCTGAACCGCTTTACCAGCGAGCAGGCGGAAGGAAACGCCATCTATCGCCTGACCCCGCTGGGCATCGGCATCACCGACTACTACATTCGCCAGCGCGAATTTTCCACGCTGCGTCTCTCCATGCAGCTCTCGATCGTGGCGGGTGAGCTTAAACGTGCCGCCGACGCGGCCGATGAAAACGGTGACGAATTCCACTGGCATCGCAACGTTTACGCGCCGCTGAAATACTCGGTGGCCGAGATTTTCGACAGTATCGATCTCACTCAGCGTCTGATGGACGAGCAGCAGCAGCAGGTGAAAGACGATATCGCGCAGCTGCTGAACAAGGACTGGCGTGCGGCCATTTCCAGCTGTGAACTTTTGTTGTCAGAAACCTCCGGTACGCTGCGTGAGCTGCAGGATACGCTGGAGGCCGCAGGGGACAAGCTGCAGGCCAACCTGCTGCGCATCCAGGACGCGACCCTGGCGCACGACGATCTGCATTTTATCGACCGTCTGGTGTTTGATCTGCAGAGCAAACTTGACCGCATTATCAGCTGGGGCCAGCAGTCGATCGATCTGTGGATCGGCTATGACCGCCACGTGCATAAATTTATCCGTACCGCGATTGATATGGATAAAAACCGCGTCTTTGCTCAGCGTCTTCGTCAGTCGGTACAGACCTACTTTGATGCACCGTGGGCGCTGACCTATGCCAATGCCGATCGTCTGTTGGATATGCGCGACGAAGAGATGGCGCTGCGCGATGAAGAGGTCACCGGTGAACTGCCGCCGGATCTGGAGTACGAAGAATTCAACGAAATTCGTGAGCAACTTGCGGCGATGATCGAAGAACAGCTCGCCGTCTACAAAACCAGACAAGCGCCGCTGGATCTTGGGCTCGTGGTGCGCGACTATCTGGCGCAATATCCGCGCGCGCGCCACTTCGATGTTGCCCGCATTGTGGTAGACCAGGCGGTGCGCCTGGGTATCGCGCAAGCAGACTTCACCGGACTGCCGCCGAAGTGGCAGCCAATTAACGATTACGGAGCCAAGGTACAGGCGCATGTCATTGACAAATATTGAACAAGTGATGCCAGTTAAGCTGGCACAGGCGCTGGCGAATCCGTTATTTCCGGCGCTGGACAGCCAGCTGCGTGCCGGTCGTCACATTGGCCTGGACGAGCTGGATAATCACGCCTTTTTGATGGACTTCCAGGAGTACCTGGAAGAGTTTTACGCCCGCTATAACGTGGAGCTTATCCGCGCGCCGGAAGGCTTTTTCTATCTGCGCCCGCGTTCCACGACCCTGATCCCGCGCTCCGTGCTCTCCGAGCTGGACATGATGGTTGGCAAAATTCTTTGCTATCTCTACCTCAGCCCGGAACGCCTGGCAAATGAAGGCATCTTCACCCAGCAGGAGCTGTACGATGAACTGCTGACGCTGGCGGATGAGAGCAAGCTGCTTAAGCTGGTGAATAACCGTTCGACGGGGTCGGATCTTGACCGTCAGAAATTACAGGAAAAGGTTCGCTCTTCCCTGAACCGTCTGCGCCGTCTGGGGATGGTCTGGTTTATGGGCCACGACAGCAGCAAATTCCGCATCACGGAATCGGTCTTCCGCTTCGGCGCCGACGTGCGTGCGGGCGATGATGCGCGTGAAGCGCAGCTTCGCATGATCCGCGACGGTGAAGCGATGCCGGTGGAAAACCATTTGCAGCTCAATGATGAGCATGAAGAGAATCTGCCGGATAGCGGGGAGGAAGAGTAATGATTGAACGCGGTAAATTTCGCTCACTGACGCTGATTAACTGGAACGGCTTCTTTGCCCGAACCTTCGATCTGGATGAGCTGGTCACGACGCTCTCCGGTGGTAACGGGGCAGGTAAATCCACCACCATGGCGGCGTTTGTAACGGCGCTGATCCCCGACCTGACGCTGCTTCACTTCCGTAACACCACCGAAGCGGGCGCGACAAGCGGCTCCCGCGATAAAGGCCTGCACGGTAAGCTGAAAGCGGGCGTCTGTTATTCCGTGCTGGACGTCATCAACTCCCGTCACCAGCGCGTGGTGGTGGGCGTACGTCTGCAACAGGTTGCCGGCCGCGACCGTAAAGTGGATATCAAACCGTTCGCCATTCAGGGGCTGCCAACCTCCGTACAGCCGACCGCGCTGCTGACGGAAACGCTGAATGAACGCCAGGCGCGCGTCCTGACGCTGCAGGAGCTGAAGGACAAGCTTGAAGCCATCGAAGGGGTGCAGTTTAAGCAGTTCAACTCCATTACCGACTACCACTCCCTGATGTTCGATCTGGGCGTGGTGGCGCGCCGTCTGCGCACCGCTTCAGACCGTAGTAAATACTACCGTCTGATCGAAGCGTCCCTGTACGGCGGTATCTCCAGCGCCATTACCCGTTCCCTGCGTGACTACCTGCTGCCGGAAAACAGCGGCGTGCGTAAGGCCTTCCAGGACATGGAGGCGGCACTGCGTGAAAACCGCATGACGCTGGAAGCGATTCGCGTTACCCAGTCTGACCGCGACCTGTTTAAACACCTGATCAGCGAAGCGACCAACTACGTGGCGGCGGACTATATGCGCCACGCCAACGAGCGCCGCGTCCATCTCGATCAGGCATTAGAATATCGCCGCGAGCTGTTTACCTCCCGTAAACAGCTGGTGGCCGAGCAGTACAAGCACGTCGAAATGGCGCGCGAGCTGGGTGAGCACAACGGTGCCGAAGGCGATCTGGAAGCCGACTACCAGGCCGCCAGCGATCACCTGAACCTGGTGCAGACCGCGCTGCGTCAGCAGGAAAAGATCGAACGCTACGAAGCGGACCTCGATGAGTTGCAAATTCGTCTCGAAGAGCAGAATGAAGTGGTGGCCGAAGCCGCCGAGATGCAGGAAGAGAACGAAGCCCGTGCCGAAGCCGCCGAGCTGGAAGTGGACGAGCTGAAAAGCCAGCTTGCGGACTACCAGCAGGCGCTGGACGTACAGCAGACGCGTGCGATTCAGTACAACCAAGCGCTACAGGCGCTACAGCGTGCGAAAGAGCTGTGCCATCTGCCAGACCTGACGCCGGAAAGTGCCGACGAGTGGCTGGACACCTTCCAGGCCAAAGAGCAGGAAGCCACCGAGAAACTGCTCTCGCTTGAACAGAAAATGAGCGTCGCGCAAACGGCGCACAGCCAGTTTGAACAGGCTTATCAGCTGGTAGTTGCGATTAACGGCCCGCTGGCGCGTAGCGAAGCCTGGGACGTTGCCCGTGAACTGCTGCGCGACGGCGTCAACCAGCGCCATCTGGCCGAGCAGGTGCAGCCGCTGCGTATGCGCCTGAACGAGCTGGAACAGCGTCTGCGCGAGCAGCAGGAAGCCGAGCGTCTGCTGGCCGAGTTCTGCAAGCGTCAGGGTAAACATTACGATTTCGACGAGCTTGAGGCCCTGCATCAGGAGCTGGAAGCGCGTATTGCGGCCCTGTCCGATACCGTATCAAATGCCAGCGAACAGCGTATGACGCTGCGTCAGGAGCTGGAGCAGCTTCAGTCCCGTTCGAAGGCGCTCCTGCAGCGTGCGCCGGTCTGGCTGGCAGCGCAAAGCAGCCTGAACCAGCTCAGCGAACAGTGCGGCGAGCAGTTCGAGTCCAGCCAGGAAGTGACCGAATACCTGCAACAGTTGCTGGAGCGCGAGCGCGAAGCCATTGTTGAACGTGACGAAGTGGGTGCCCGCAAGCGTGACGTCGATGAAGAAATCGAGCGCTTAAGCCAGCCGGGCGGGTCAGAAGATCCGCGTCTGAACGCCTTAGCCGAGCGTTTTGGCGGCGTACTGCTGTCTGAGATTTACGATGACGTTGGCCTGGACGATGCGCCGTACTTCTCCGCGCTGTACGGTCCGTCCCGCAACGCAATTGTGGTGCCGGATTTGTCGCTGATTTCTGAGCAGCTCGCAGGGCTGGAAGATTGCCCGGAAGATCTCTACCTGATCGAAGGGGATCCGCAGTCGTTCGATGACAGCGTCTTCAGCGTTGACGAGCTGGAAAAAGCGGTGGTGGTGAAAATCGCCGATCGCCAGTGGCGTTACTCCCGCTTCCCGGAGCTGCCGCTGTTTGGCCGCGCCGCGCGTGAAAGCCGCATCGAGAGCCTCCACGCCGAGCGTGAAACGCTGTCTGAACGCTTTGCCACTCTGTCGTTTGACGTACAGAAAACCCAGCGTCTGCACCAGGCGTTCAGCCGCTTTATCGGCAGCCATCTGGGCGTGGCGTTTGAAGCCGACCCGGAAGCGGAAATCCGCAAGCTCAACACCCGCCGTGGCGAGCTTGAGCGCGCGATTGCCAGTCATGAAAGTGACAACCAGCAGAGCCGCGTCCAGTTCGAACAGGCGAAAGAGGGCGTCGCTGCCCTTAACCGCATTCTGCCGCGCCTGAACCTGCTGGCGGATGACACGCTGGCCGACCGCGTGGATGAGATCCAGGAACGTCTGGATGAAGCCCAGGAAGCCGCGCGCTTCGTGCAGCAGCACGGCAACCAGCTGGCGAAGCTGGAGCCCGTCGTGTCTGTACTGCAGAGCGACCCGGAACAGTTCGAGCAGTTAAAAGAAGATTACGCCTGGTCGCAGCAGGTGCAGCGCGAAGCGCGTCAGCAGGCGTTTGCCCTGACGGAAGTGGTGCAGCGTCGTGCGCACTTCGGCTACTCCGATTCGGCTGAAATGCTGAGCGGTAACAGCGACCTGAATGAAAAACTGCGCCAGCGCCTTGAGCAGGCGGAAGCGGAACGTACCCGCGCTCGCGAAGCGATGCGCAGCCACTCCGCTCAGTTGAACCAGTACAACCAGGTGCTGGCTTCGCTGAAAAGCTCCTTCGACACCAAGAAAGAGCTGTTAAACGACCTGCAGAAAGAGCTGCAAGACATTGGCGTTCGTGCCGACAGCGGGGCGGAAGAGCGCGCGCGCATTCGTCGTGATGAGCTGCATAGCCAGCTCAGCAATAACCGCGCGCGTCGTAATCAGCTGGAAAAAGCGCTCACCTTCTGCGAAGCGGAAATGGATAACCTGACCCGCCGCCTGCGCAAGCTGGAGCGCGACTATCATGAAATGCGCGAGCAGGTCGTGACGGCGAAAGCGGGCTGGTGCGCTGTGATGCGGATGGTGAAAGACAACAACGTTGAACGTCGCCTGCACCGTCGCGAGCTGGCATACCTTTCTGCCGATGAGCTGCGTTCGATGTCGGATAAGGCGCTGGGTGCTCTGCGTCTGGCGGTGGCGGATAACGAACACCTGCGCGATGTGCTGCGCATGTCAGAGGATCCGAAACGTCCTGAACGTAAAATTCAGTTCTTCGTTGCGGTTTATCAGCACCTGCGCGAGCGTATTCGTCAGGACATTATCCGTACCGACGATCCGGTCGAAGCCATCGAACAGATGGAAATTGAGCTGGGCCGCCTGACGGAAGAGCTGACCTCCCGCGAGCAGAAGCTGGCGATCAGCTCCCGCAGCGTGGCGAATATCATTCGCAAAACCATTCAGCGCGAGCAGAACCGTATCCGCCAGCTGAACCAGGGGCTGCAGAGCGTCTCGTTTGGTCAGGTCAACAGCGTGCGTCTTAACGTCAACGTGCGTGAAGCCCACGCGACGCTGCTGGAAGTGCTCTCTGAGCAGCACGAGCAGCATCAGGATCTGTTCAACAGCAACCGTCTGACCTTCTCCGAAGCGCTGGCGAAGCTGTATCAGCGCCTGAATCCGCAGATTGATATGGGCCAGCGTACGCCGCAAACCATCGGTGAAGAGCTGCTGGACTATCGTAACTACCTGGAAATGGAAGTTGAGGTAAACCGTGGTTCAGACGGCTGGCTGCGTGCGGAATCCGGAGCGCTGTCGACCGGTGAAGCGATTGGTACCGGGATGTCGATTCTGGTGATGGTGGTGCAGAGCTGGGAAGATGAAGCGCGCCGCCTGCGCGGGAAAGACATCTCCCCATGCCGACTGCTGTTCCTCGATGAAGCGGCGCGTCTTGATGCCCGCTCGATTGCCACGCTGTTTGAGCTTTGCGAACGTCTCGATATGCAGCTCATCATTGCGGCACCGGAAAACATCAGCCCTGAAAAAGGCACCACCTATAAGCTGGTGCGTAAAGTGTTCCAGAACAGCGAACACGTGCACGTTGTCGGGCTGCGTGGCTTTGCGCCGCAGCCGCCGGAATCATTGCCGGAAACCACGGCGGACGCTTCCTGAGGCGTTTTGTTACAAAGAGCGGCGCAGAAGCGCCGCTTTTTTTATTCTCTTAACTTGTGTTCAGGGCTGCGTTATCTTTAAACTTCTTTACATAAGGTAAGGCAACAGAGTTGTCGTCTACCTATAATAAAAGAAAGCCCCACCGTGATGGGCATGTCGTGAAAACAGGGGGCAAGGGATGTTGCTAAAGAAAGAATGTGGTCGTCAGCTGTCAGCGCTGAGTTTATGTCTGGCAGTGATGTTTGCTCCACTGTTAACCGCCCAGGCCGACGAGCCTGAAATTGTGCCGACTGACAGCACCGCAACGACAGGCGCGCAGCCGACGTCATTGTCTCAGCCGCTGGAACAGTCTACGGCTACGGCCATCATGGCCGGGATTAAGCCGCTGCCGGAAGGCATCGACGTTGAATCGCTCAGCCAGCAGCTCCAGACAGGCCTGCCTGCAGGCTACACGCCTGCCTATATCAATCAGCTCACGCTGCTTTATGCTGCCCGCGATATGAAACCCATGTGGGAAAATCGTGATGCCGTGCGCGCCTTCCAGCAACAGCTGGCGGAAGTGGCGATTGCGGGATTCCAGCCGCAGTTTACGAAGTGGGTTGAGCTGTTAACCGATCCTGCCGTCACCGGTCAGGCGCGGGACGTGGTCCTTTCCGATGCCATGATGGGTTACCTGCAGTTTGTGGCGGGTATTCCGGTCAATGGCAACCGCTGGCTGTACAGCGATAGGCCCTATAAGCTGGCGACGCCAGCCCTGTCGGTGATTAACCAGTGGCAATTAGCGCTGGATAACGGCGATCTGCCGCGCTTCATTGCCAGCCTCGCGCCGGCGCATCCACAGTATGCCACTATGCACCAGTCGCTCCTCGCGCTGGTGGGGGACTCGCGTCCATGGCCGCAAATGCGGGGGACCGCAACGCTGCGTCCGGGTCAGTGGAGCAGCGATGTGCCAGCCCTGCGCGAGATCCTTAAACGCTCCGGTATTCTTGATGGCGGGCCGAACATTGCCCTGCCGAGCGACGATCCGCAAAGCGCGGTGGTCAGCCCGTCAGCGCCCATAAAAGAGAACAAGGCCACTACCCTGAGCAATAAGCCCGAGGCTTACGATCGCGAGCTGGTCGCCGCGGTTAAACAGTTCCAGGCCGCTCAAGGGCTGGGAGCCGATGGCGTCATTGGACCTTCAACGCGTGACTGGCTTAACGTATCGCCTGCGCAGCGGGCCGGGGTGCTGGCGCTTAATATTCAGCGTTTGCGTTTGCTGCCGGGCACGCTGTCTACCGGCATTATGGTCAATATCCCTGCCTATTCACTGGTTTATTATCAGGATGGTAGCGAGAAGCTGGCCTCGCGCGTGATTGTCGGGCGTCCGGATCGCAAAACGCCGATGATGAGCAGCGCGTTAAATAACGTGGTGGTTAACCCGCCGTGGAACGTGCCGCCGACGCTGGCGCGTAAGGACATTCTGCCTAAGGTCTGGAACGATCCGGGTTATCTGGAACGTCACGGCTATACGGTCATGCGTGGCTGGAACAGTAAAGAGGCGATCGATCCTTACATGGTCGACTGGTCGACGATCACTGCCTCCAACCTGCCGTTCCGCTTCCAGCAGGCTCCCGGAGCGCATAACTCGCTGGGGCGCTACAAATTCAACATGCCAAGTTCAGATGCTATCTATCTGCACGATACGCCGAACCACAATCTGTTCCAGAAAGATACCCGGGCACTGAGTTCAGGCTGCGTGCGCGTGAATAAAGCCTCGGAGTTGGCCAACATGCTGCTGCAGGATGCGGGCTGGAACGATACGCGTATTTCTGACGCCCTGAAGCAGGGTGATACGCGCTACGTGAATATTCGCCACAACATTCCGGTTAATCTTTATTATCTGACAGCGTTTGTGGGTGAAGACGGTCGCACTCAGTACCGTACAGATATTTACAATTATGATCTCACCGCGCGATCCGGCGCACAAATTTTGCCAAAAGCGGAACAATTAATCAGGTAAATGAAGTAGTTCGGGAAAAATGATTGTCGTAAGTTATGGTGAATCGGGGCCAATATCGCTGTAAGCCGCGTATTCACTGGGGTTGGGCGCCTTGACGTACCCTGTTTTGCCAGTTAAGGTGCCCTTCGTGCGCTAAGCATATTACGATTTCTTTGACCTGTAGACCTGATTATCATGGACAAATTTGACGCTAATCGCCGCAAGCTGCTGGCGTTAGGTGGTGTTGCGCTTGGCGCAGCGGCCATCTTACCGACGCCAGCATTTGCCACCCTCTCGACACCTCGTCCGCGCGTTTTAACGCTCAGCAATCTTCACACCGGTGAGTCGCTAAAAGCGGAGTTTTTCGATGGCAGAGGCTATATTCAGGATGAATTAGCAAGACTCAACCATTTTTTCCGTGATTTCCGCGCGAATAAAGTAAAAGCCATCGACCCAGGACTGTTTGATCAGCTTTTCCGCCTTCAGGGCCTGCTGGGCACCAGCAAGCCGGTGCAGCTTATTTCTGGTTATCGCTCAATTGATACCAACAATGAACTGCGCGCCCATAGCCGTGGGGTAGCGAAAAAAAGCTACCACACGAAGGGACAGGCAATGGATTTCCACATTGAAGGCGTTTCGTTAGCCAATATTCGCAAAGCCGCGTTATCTATGCGCGCGGGTGGTGTAGGATATTACCCCAGCAGCAACTTTGTGCATATTGATACCGGGCCGGTTCGGCACTGGTAATAACGAAACACAGGAGCAGTATGAACTATCGTATTATTCCGGTTACCGCGTTCTCCCAGAACTGTTCATTAATCTGGTGCGAGCAAACCAAACTGGCCGCGCTTGTCGATCCCGGCGGTGACGCTGAGAAAATCAAGCAGGAAGTCGCAGCAAGCGGCGTGACGCTGATGCAGATTTTGCTGACGCATGGTCACCTCGACCACGTAGGCGCAGCGGCTGAACTGGCTAAACACTACGGTGTGCCGATTATTGGCCCGGAAAAAGAAGATGAGTTCTGGCTGCAGGGGTTACCCGCCCAAAGCCGCATGTTTGGCCTTGATGAGTGTCTGCCATTGACGCCCGATCGCTGGCTGAACGAAGGAGAGCGCGTTAACGTAGGGAATGTGACTTTACAGGTGTTGCATTGTCCTGGGCATACGCCAGGCCATATCGTCTTCTTTGACGACCAGTCCCGTCTGCTGATTTCCGGCGATGTGATTTTCAAAGGTGGCGTAGGACGCAGCGATTTTCCGCGCGGCGATCACGGGCAGCTGATTCAGTCGATTAAACAGAAGTTATTGCCGCTGGGTGATGACGTAACGTTTATCCCTGGACACGGTCCGATGTCGACGCTGGGCTATGAACGGCTCCATAACCCGTTCCTTCAGGATGAAATGCCTGTCTGGTAACCAGCATAAAAAAAGCCTGCTTAACGCAGGCTTTTTTGTGGGCGCAAATTACAGGACGGCGACAATCGCTTCGCACAGTGGCGCCATGTTGTCAGGGGTCATGCCTGCAACGTTTACGCGGCCAGAGGCTACGGCGTATACGCCAAACTCTTCACGCAGACGCAGAACCTGCTCTTTGGTCAGGCCGCTGAACGAGAACATACCGTTCTGTTTGATGATGAAGCTGAAGTCGCGGTCAGCGCCTTTCTCAGCCAGGGTGTTCACAAACAGCAGGCGCATGCGCTGGATACGCTGACGCATATCGTTCAGCTCTTGTTCCCAAATCGCGCGCAGCGCATCGTTGCTCAGAATGGTCGCAACAACAGACGCACCGTGTGCCGGCGGGTTGGAGTAGTTCGCGCGGATCACGGATTTCATCTGGCTGAAGGCGCGATCGACGGTTTCATCGTTCGCCGCAACCAGCGTACAGGCACCTACTCGCTCATTGTACAGACCAAAGTTCTTGGAGTAGGAGCTTGCAACGATCAGCTCCTGATGAACGGCGGCGAACGCGCGCAGGCCTTCTGCATCTTCTTCCAGACCGCGGGCGAAGCCCTGGTAAGCAAAGTCAAACAGCGGCAGCCAGCCTTTCTCAACGGAGAGCTTCGCCAGGTGTTCCCACTGCTCAAGCGTTGGATCGATACCGGTTGGGTTGTGGCAGCAGCCGTGGAACAGCACCACGTCACCCGCCTGCGCTTCGCTCAGGCTTGAGAGCAGGCCGTCAAAGTCGAGAGCGTGGTTTGCCGCGTCGTAGTAAGCATATTCGCGCACTTCCAGACCTGCAGAGTTAAAGACGCTCTTGTGGTTCGGCCAGCTTGGGTTGCTCACCCATACGCGCTTAACAGAGGTGTTTTTAGCAAGGAAATCCGCCGCCACGCGCAGCGCGCCGGTACCGCCAGGGGTCTGCGCCGTGCGCGCACGTTTGTCACTCACAATTGCGCTGCCTTTACCGAACAGCAGCTCCTGGGTGCAGCGACCAAATTCAGGAATACCATCAATACCGAGGTAGTTTTTGGTGGTTTCATTTTCCAGCAGATACTGCTCCGCTTTCTTAACGCTGGTCAGTACCGGAGTTTTGCCGGTTTCATCTTTATATACACCAATACCCAGGTTGATTTTGCCAGGGCGGTCGTCGGCACGAAACAGATCGGCCAGGCCCAGAATAGGGTCGGCAGGAGCGGCGGTAATGTTCTCAAACATGACGAAGTTCCATTGTGATTACAGAAGTGAAATCCGCTATCAGGTTAACGGGAGATTTACAAAATGCCAACCGTTTGCGACGAAAAGCGTGCGGCTTTTCAAAAGTCGCCATTATTTTCTGTCAGGCATAAAAAAACAGGGCCGAAGCCCTGTTCATTATGCATATAACAACGTGGTGTTCTGATTAGAACTGGTAGGTTACACCCACAGCAGCCATATCGTCGTTGCCGTTCAGACCGCCAACCACTTTCGCGTAGTCGGTGTCTTTGTCCAGCAGGTTGATGTAGTAGTCAGCCCACACGTTGAAGTTTTTGTTGAAGTAGTAAGTCGCGCCAACCTGGATGAATTTAGCCAGGTCTGCATCGCCGCCTGAGAAGGTGCCGTTAGCATTGGTTACGCCAACCAGGTCTTTACCTTTGGTCTGCACGTAAGAGATTGCCGGACGCAGGCCGAAGTCGAACTGGTACTGAGCAACCACTTCGAAGTTCTGCGTTTTGTTAGCAAAACCAGCATCGCCGCTGGAACCGGTACGAGTGGTATTGCGGGTTTCAGCATAGGTGGTTGCCAGGTAGAGGTTGTTGGCGTCGTATTTCAGACCCACGCCCCATGCTTCAGCTTTATCGCCCAGGCCGTCAGCTTTCTGATTCAGAGTACGGTTTGCGTTGCTGTAAGATGCGATTGCACCGAAGCCTTCGCCAAAATCGTAACCCAGAGAGTAACCTACGCCGTCACCGTTGGAGGTTTTAACGTCAGTACGGTCGTTTTTGCCCTGGTACTGTACGCCCATGCTCAGACCGTCAACCAGACCGAAGAAGTCGGTGTTACGGTAGGTCAGCAGGCCGGTGCTGCGGCTGGTCATGAAGTTATCAACGTAGTTACCGCCCCAGGTCATCCCGGAGAAGGACGGCGCCATATCGGTGTAAGATTCTACGTCGTAAACGATACCGTAGTTACGACCGTAGTCGATGCTGCCAGCATCGCCCGCTTTCAGGCCCGCAAAGGCCAGACGGTTTTTGTTAGCCTGAGCGGTGTTCTCAGCCTGGTTAGCCATGAAGCGGTATTCCCACTGGCCGTAACCGGTCAGCTGATCGTTGATCTGGGTTTCGCCTTTAAAACCGATCTGCGCGTAAGTTGCGTCGTTGTTGTTAGTGTCATCGCCAGAGGTCACAAAATCGTGCTCGGCGTTAACTTTCCCGTAGAAGTCCAGTTTGTTGCCGTTCTTGTTATAGATTTCTGCAGCGTTTGCTGCACCGGCTACCAGCAGGGCAGGGATTACCACTGCCAGAATATTGCGCTTCATCATTATTTATTACCCTCATTGGTTTTTTTATGACACTCGCCACTGCCGTCAATAAATTCTGTCAATAAATATTTCCGGAACTATTGATGAGAGTTTGGTGTCTTTATGTATCTGACAGGCATCTTTCCATTCACCGAAGCGTTTCGCTAGCCTGAAAGTGCTACAATTCTCAAGATTGAGTTACAGAAAGAAAATATGTGTAACTAAATGTGTATTTTTGGGAACTTTGTGAACCATCTCAAATTTCAGAACCCCCTGGCGAATTAAGCATCGGTTTGTTTCCTATATATATGAATTCCTTATGATTAATTTGGATAAAGGCAATTCCTATAAACGAATGTTAAACGACTCGTTTTTTCTTATGACCCAATAAAGACTTCTGGATGGCTGAAAAATTGGTTGAAATTTGTGCTATTACTTCAGGATGTAATAATCGCAATAAGAATGAGGTTAATTTTTTGTGGCTGGATATTTCGCGGAAACAAAACGTAACAGGTAGCGGTTGTGACGGGCTAGTGGTTTAAAAACGCTGACTTTACGCTGACAAAAACTTACAGGGCAGAATAAAATAATGGCCAGCAAATGCTGGCCATTGTCTGTTGTGTTGCTTAGAAGCTGGCGTTGCGTGGTGTACGCGGGAACGGAATTACGTCACGCACGTTCTGAACGCCAGTAACGTAGGCGATCAGACGCTCGAAGCCCAGACCGAACCCAGCGTGCGGAACGGTGCCATAACGGCGCAGATCGCGATACCAGCTGTAGTCCGCAGGGTTGAGACCCATCTCTGCCATGCGCGCATCAAGCACGTCCAGACGCTCTTCACGCTGAGAACCACCAATGATTTCACCGATGCCCGGCGCCAGTACGTCCATCGCTGCCACGGTTTTCCCGTCTTCGTTAAGGCGCATATAGAAGGCCTTAATGTCTTTCGGGTAGTTTTTAACGACAACCGGCGCTTTGAAATGTTTCTCGGCGAGATAGCGTTCGTGCTCAGACGCCAGATCGACGCCCCAGTAAACCGGGTTCTCAAACTTCTCACCGCATTTATCAAGGATCGCTACCGCATCGGTATAGTCCACCTGCGCAAAGTCGGCAGAGACGAAACGCTCCAGACGTGCCACAGCATCGCTGTCTATGCGTTCGGCGAAGAACTTCATGTCGTCAGGACGCTCTTCCAGCACCGCTTTGAAGACGTACTTCAGCATCGCTTCTGCGAGACCTGCAACGTCATTCAGATCGGCAAACGCCACTTCCGGCTCCAGCATCCAGAACTCCGCCAGGTGGCGGCTGGTGTTGGAGTTTTCGGCGCGGAAGGTTGGGCCGAAGGTATAGATCTTAGACAGCGCACAGGCGTAGGTTTCGCCGTTGAGCTGGCCGGATACCGTCAGGAAGGCTTCTTTACCAAAGAAGTCTTTGTCGTAGTCGACTTTACCTTCCGGCGTGCGCGGCAGGTTTTCCATGTCCAGCGTCGAGACGCGGAACATTTCGCCTGCGCCTTCCGTATCGGACGCGGTGATCAGCGGGGTAGACACCCAGAAATACCCCTGCTCATCGAAGAAGCGATGCAGCGCCTGGGCCAGCGTATGGCGCACGCGAGCCACCGCACCAATCAGGTTGGTACGCGGACGCAGGTGTGCGACTTCACGCAGGTATTCAATGCTGTGACGTTTAGCCGCCATCGGGTAGGTGTCCGGATCTTCAACCCAGCCAGTCACTTCAATGGCAGAGGCCTGGATCTCGAAACTCTGGCCCTGGCCCGGAGATGCCACGACCACACCGGTGACGATAACGGAACAACCCGTCGTCAGGCGCAGAACGTCATCATTGTAATTGGGCAGAGAATTATTAATGACGGCCTGTACAGGATCAAAGCAGGAACCGTCATAGACGGCAAGGAAGGAGATGCCAGCTTTAGAATCTCGGCGAGTACGCACCCATCCGCGCACGGTGACCTCCTGGTCAACGGCGACACGGCCCTGGAGTACGTCGGCTACAGGCACAACGCTCATAATATTCTCTCTGTTAATAGTCGGAAAAAATAAACACTTGTCCACCCCAAGACGGGGGGATATCTATGTTACCTGCCAACCGCTATCAGACAAGTAAATTTCGCAGTCAAAAGAGAAGAATTGAGAAATAAATAAGGGAAGGGAGCCCTGAAGGCTCCCGTAAGCGCTTAACTGGCTTTTTTGATCTGGGGGAGATCGAACGCTTTGCGCAATGCGCGAACAAACGCTTTGTCATGGCAGATGGTTTTACCCGGGCTGTCGGAGAGCTTTGCCACCGGCTTGCCGTTACATTCCACCAGCTTTATCACGATATTCAGAGGTTTTACCTGAGGAATGTCGCAGGTCAACCGGGTACCGATCCCGAAGCCCAGATTAATTCTGGCATTGAAATGACGATACAGTTCGACGGCTTTTGCCAGGTCGAGATTATCGGAGAAGACCAGCACCTTGCTCATCGGGTCAATGCCGAGTTTTTGGTAATGAGCAATCGCCTTTTCGCCCCATTCAACCGGATTCCCTGAGTCGTGGCGTAACCCCTGGTAACGCTCAGCGAACTCGGGACCAAAGTCGCGCAGGAAGGCATCCATCGTAATACAGTCGGTCAGGGCGATCCCGAGTAGATTCGGGTACTCTTCAAGCCACGCAGCCAGCGCCGCACGCTGGCTGTTAGCCAGGTCCGGGCTAATTTGCTGATGCGCCTGGAACCACTCGTGCGCCTGGGTGCCCATTGGCGTCAGGTTGAGGCGACGCGCCAAATCGTAGTTGCTGGTACCCACGAACCACGACTCCTGCTGCAGACGTTCAACGATAGCCTGCTGAACCTCGCGAGAGAAGCGGCGACGGGTGCCGAAATCCATCAGGCGGAAGCGGGACATATCCAGCCCTTCGGTCAGCGTTGAGAATGCCTCAAGTTTGTTCTCCAGCGAGGCGACCGCCTGTTCGACGCCCGTTTCAGGCGAACGGTAGCGGTGAGCCAGTTCGCTGATGACGGCCAAAAGCGGCACTTCCCACATGATCACTTCCCGCCACGGACCTTCAAGACGAATATCCAGCTTGCCGTTCTCGTTGGTCACGGTGACCTGTTCAGGCTTATAGCGGAAGTCGCGCAGCCAGTTCAGATAGTCCGCTTTAAAGAAAGGCAGGCCAGAAAGCCACTGATATTCGTCATCGGTGAGCGCCAGATGCTGCATCGCATCGACCTGTTCACGAATGGAATCTGCGTAGATACCGAGCAAGTCGTCACCACGGCAGCGGAATTCCGCCGCGACGTGAACGTCATAGTAATGGTGGAAAACGGCTTGCTGCATATGCAGTTTATACGCGTCGGTATCCAGCAACGTATGCAGAACCGGAGAAGCGAATTGAGTCATAGGTGCGCTGTAGCATCCTCTCACGGGAGCGTTTAGTACAATAAACAACTCCGGAGTATACCTTGTTTAGTGATTTATTGAACCCCGATCACAACATAAGCACACTTTATGGTCGAGAGCATTTCGTGCCCCGTGTTATACAAATGTAGCGAAAAAGGTGTTTAAGCCTGAAAAGATGAAGATTCTGCATAGCGCGTTTTACGCAACAGGAATATATTGAAACGTTACTCGACAAACGATGCATAAGGTTTTCTATGACACAACAGCCACAAGCCAAATACCGCCACGACTACCGTGCGCCGGAATACCTGATTAGCGATATCGACCTGACTTTTGACCTGGATGCCACAAAAACCGTTGTGACGGCGGTAAGCCAGGTGATGCGCCACAGCGCGACTGCCGTACCGCTGCGTCTGGATGGCGAAGACCTGACGCTGGTCTCCCTGCACATTAACGATGAAGCCTGGTCAGATTATAAAGAAGAAGGCAACCAGCTGGTCATCGACAACCTGCCGGAACGCTTTACGCTGCGCATCGTGAATGAAATCAGCCCTGCCGCCAACACGGCGCTGGAAGGGCTCTACCAGTCAGGCGTGGCCCTGTGTACGCAGTGTGAAGCCGAAGGTTTCCGCCACATTACCTGGTACCTGGACCGCCCGGACGTGCTGGCGCGTTTTACCACCAAAATCATTGCCGATAAAACCCTCTATCCGTTCCTGCTCTCCAACGGTAACCGCGTGGGTGAGGGCGAGCTGGAAAATGGCCGTCACTGGGTGCAGTGGCAGGATCCGTTCCCGAAACCGTGCTACCTGTTTGCGCTGGTGGCGGGTGATTTCGACGTGCTGCGCGATACCTTCAAAACCCGCTCAGGCCGTGAAGTGGCGCTGGAGCTGTTCGTTGATCGCGGCAACCTTGACCGCGCGCCGTGGGCGATGACTTCACTCATTAACTCCATGAAATGGGACGAAGAGCGTTTCGGCCTCGAATACGATCTCGACATCTATATGATCGTCGCTGTCGACTTCTTCAACATGGGCGCGATGGAGAATAAAGGCCTTAACATCTTTAACTCCAAGTACGTGCTGGCGCGTACCGATACCGCCACCGATAAAGACTACCTCGATATCGAACGCGTTATCGGCCACGAGTATTTCCATAACTGGACCGGTAACCGCGTCACCTGCCGCGACTGGTTCCAGCTGAGCCTGAAAGAGGGGCTGACCGTCTTCCGCGATCAGGAGTTCAGCTCCGATCTGGGCTCGCGGGCGGTCAACCGCATCAACAACGTGCGCACCATGCGCGGCCTGCAGTTTGCGGAAGATGCCAGCCCAATGGCGCACCCGATCCGTCCGGATAAAGTCATTGAGATGAATAACTTTTACACCCTGACGGTGTACGAGAAGGGCGCTGAAATTATCCGCATGATCCACACCCTGCTGGGTGAAGAGAATTTCCAGAAAGGGATGCAGCTTTACTTCGAACGTCACGACGGCAGCGCGGCTACCTGCGACGACTTCGTGCAGGCGATGGAAGACGCGTCCAACGTTGATCTTTCTCACTTCCGCCGCTGGTACAGCCAGGCCGGGACCCCGATTGTCACCGTTAAGGACGACTACAACCCGGAAACCGAGCAGTACACTCTGACCATCAGCCAGCGCACGCCGCCAACTGCCGAGCAGGAAGAAAAATATCCGCTGCACATTCCGTTCAGCATTGAGCTGTACGACAACGAAGGCAACGTCATCCCGCTACAGAAGGGCGGCCACCCGGTGCACCACGTGCTGAACGTGACCCAGGCAGAGCAGACCTTTATCTTCGATAACGTCTACTTCCAGCCGGTGCCTGCGCTGCTGTGCGAGTTCTCCGCGCCGGTGAAGCTGGAGTACAAGTGGAGCGACCAGCAGCTGACGTTCCTGATGCGTCACGCCCGCAACGATTTCTCCCGCTGGGACGCGGCGCAGAGCCTGCTGGCAACCTACATCAAGCTTAACGTGAACCGCTACCAGCAGGGCCAGCCGCTGACGCTGCCGGTGCATGTGGCAGACGCGTTCCGCGCCATCCTGCTGGATGAGAAGATTGACCCGGCGCTGGCGGCTGAAATTCTGACGCTGCCGTCCGCGACTGAAATTGCGGAGCTGTTCGACATCATCGACCCGATTGCCATCGTGGCAGTGCGCGAAGCGCTGACCCGCACGCTGGCGACCGAACTGGCGGATGAATTCCTGGCGCTATACAACGCTAACAAGCTTGACGCGTATCGCGTGGAGCATGCGGATATCGGCAAGCGTACCCTGCGCAATACCTGCCTGCGCTATCTTGCGTTTGGTGAGGCCGAACTGGCGAACGCGCTGGTGAGCAAGCAGTATCACGAAGCGGATAACATGACTGATGCGCTCGCGGCCCTGGCAGCAAGCGTTGCCGCTGAACTGCCGTGCCGCGATGCGCTGATGCAGGAGTATGACGACAAGTGGCACCAGGATGGCCTGGTGATGGACAAGTGGTTTATTCTGCAGGCGACCAGCCCGGCGGCCGATGCGCTTAGTAAGGTTCGCAGCCTGCTGAAGCACCGTTCGTTCACCATGAGCAACCCGAACCGCGTTCGCTCGCTGATTGGCGCATTTGCCAGCAGTAACCCGGCCGCGTTCCACGCCGAAAACGGCAGCGGATACCAGTTTATGGTGGAAATGCTGACCGAGCTGAACAGCCGTAACCCGCAGGTTGCATCACGTCTGATTGAGCCGCTTATCCGCCTGAAACGCTATGATGCGCAGCGCCAGGCGAAGATGCGCGCCGCGCTTGAGCAGCTGAAAGGGCTGGAAAATCTGTCTGGCGATCTGTACGAGAAGATAGCTAAGGCGCTGGCCTGATGTAAAAAAGCCCGGTGGCGCTACGCTAACCGGGCCTACGTGGGGGCGCGGGGCATTGGTTTTCTCCCTCTCCCTGTGGGAGAGGGCCGGGGTGAGGGCATCAGGCATTGGCCTTTATCCGCTGAATCTCCGCTTCCCCACGTTTCATCACCCGATCCAGCACTTCGGCTTCCAGCTCCGCCAGTCTCGCCGAGCCCACGCGACGAGGGCGCGGGATGTCCACCGTCAGATCCAAACCGATTTTCCCGTTTTCTATAAGCAATACCCGGTCCGCCATCGCCACGGCTTCGCTCACGTCATGCGTCACCAGCAGTACCGTAAAGCCGTGCGCCTGCCAGAGGGATTCAATCAGATCCTGCATTTCTATCCGCGTCAGGGCATCAAGAGCGCCGAGCGGCTCATCAAGCAGCAGCAGGCCGGGACGGTGAATCAACGCTCGCGCCAGCGCCACGCGCTGCTTCTGGCCGCCCGACAGCGCCGCAGGCCATTCACCTGCACGGTTTTCCAGCCCGACGGCGGCCAGCGCCTGACGGGCTTCATCCCGCCAGTTGCCTTTGAGCCCCAGCCCGACGTTATCAATCACCGTTTTCCACGGCAGCAGGCGCGCATCCTGAAACATCATGCGCGTATCGTCCTGAATATTGGCCAGCGGCGTGGTTCCTGCCAGAATCTCTCCTCCGTTGGGGGCCTCCAGCCCGGCTAAAAGACGCAGGAGTGTGCTTTTTCCGCCGCCGCTGCGCCCGACTACAGCCACAAACTGGCCGGCGGGAATGTGCAGATCCAGCCCGTTAAGGATGGTGTTTTCGCAGTAGCGTTTGGTTACGCCGTTCAGCAGCAGCGGCGTGCCCTGATTTAGTCGTGCGGTATTCATGCTTTCGCCTCCTGAAGGGTATAGGCCGGGTTCCAGCGCAGCCAGCTGCGCTCCAGCCACTGTGCGCTGACGTCGGCGAGTTTGCCGAGCAGTGCATACAGAATGATGGCGACCACCACCACGTCCGTTTGCAGGAATTCGCGGGCGTTCATCGCCAGGTAGCCAATACCGGAGTTGGCTGAGATGGTTTCCGCCACTATCAGCGTCAGCCACATCAGGCCGAGCGCAAAGCGCACCCCGACCATAATGGAGGGCAGGGCGCCCGGCAGAATCACGTGAGCAAAGAGGGAAAAACCCGATAAGCCGTAGCTGCGCGCCATCTCCACCAGACCGCGATCGATATTGCGGATGCCGTGCCAGGTATTGATGTATATCGGGAACAGCGTGCCCAGCGCCACGAGGAAGATTTTGGCGCTCTCATCGATCCCAAACCACAAAATGACCAGCGGGATCAGCGCCAGATGCGGCACGTTGCGCAGCATCTGGATGGAGGTATCCAGCAGCCTTTCCCCCCAGCGTGAAAGGCCGCTGATCAGACCCAGCACCAGACCGATGCTGCCGCCGATGGAAAACCCAATCACCGCGCGCCAGGAGCTGATCGCCAGATGTTGCCACAGCTCTCCGCTGACGCTCAGCGACCAGAACGCTTCGATAACGCCCTCCGGAGAGGGCAAAATGCGGCTCGACAGCCAGCCGGTAGACGATGCGAGCTGCCAGAGCGCCACAATGCCGACGGGTAAAAACCACGGCGCGGCGCGCAGCAGCCATTTTTGTGAGGTGGCAGTCATGGTCACTCCTTAGCTCTGTGCGGCTTTACGGGGAATGAATTCGTTCGCCACGGCTTCGCCCTGAAGCTGGAGCCGCTGCGGCTGCGGAACCTCCGGAATGGCGACATCCAGGTGCGGGAACAGCAGTTCGCCCACCCTGTACGCCTCTTCCAGGTGCGGATAGCCGGAGAGAATAAAGCTGTCGATGCCCAGGTCAGCGTATTCATTAATACGTGCAGCCACGGTTGGCCCGTCGCCGACCAGCGCCGTGCCCGCGCCGCCGCGTACCAGACCCACGCCCGCCCACAGGTTCGGGCTGATCTCCAGATTCTCGCGCTTACCGTTGTGCAGAGAGGCCATGCGGTGCTGCCCGACGGAGTCGGTTTTGGCAAACGCAGCCTGCGCCTTCGCAATGGTCTCATCGTCCAGATGGGAGATCAGACGGTCTGCCGCCTGCCAGGCTTCTTCATTGGTTTCCCGCACAATCACGTGCAGGCGAATCCCGAAGCGCACCTTGCGGCCATGGGCGGCGGCTTTGGCGCGGACCTGGGCAATTTTCTCTTTCACCAGCTCGGGCGGCTCGCCCCAGGTCAGATAGAGATCGACCTGCTCGGCGGCCAGATCCTGGGCCACATCCGACGATCCGCCAAAATAGAGCGGAGGGCGCGGCTGCTGCACCGGCGGGAAGTAGAGCTTCGCGTCGCGAACGTGAATATGCTTACCTTCAAAGGTGACGGTTTCGCCTTCCAGCAGGCGTCGCCAGACGCGGGTAAATTCGGCGGAGGCTTCATAGCGCTCGGTATGGTCGAGGAACACGCCGTCACCCGCCAGCTCCTGCGGATCGCTGCCCGTCACCAGGTTAAACAGAGCGCGGCCGTTGGAGAGCCTGTCCAGCGTTGCTGCCTGACGCGCCGCCACGGTGGGTGAAACGACGCTCGGGCGCAATGCAACAAGGAATTTAAGGCGCTGGGTTACCGGGATCATCGACGCGGCCACCAGCCAGGCATCCTCGCACGAGCGTCCGGTCGGGATCAGCACCCCGGTGAAGCCGATTCGGTCCGCCGCCTGCGCAATCTGCTGCAGGTAGCCATGGTCAACCGGGCGCGAACCCTCTTCTGTACCAAGATAGTGTCCATCACCGTGGGTGGGTAAAAACCAGAAAAGATTCAGACTCATGATTTAGCTCCTTCTTTGCCAGCGGGCTGCCAGATGCGTTCGCGAATATCGACCTGTTTTGGTACCAGGCGGTTTTGATAGAAGAGGTCAGCGGTCTGTTGCTGAAGCGCGGCGACGTGCGCGTCGACAGGCGCAATGGTGGTGGGCGGACGGTGGCTGAGGTAGCTCGCGATCACCGGCTCAGGTAAGCCCATGGTTTTTGCCAGCAGGGCGATGCTCGCCTGACGCTGGCTCTGGGTCAGGGCATCTGCCTGCGTAAAGGTATCCAGTACGCCCTGAATAAACGCGCCGTTTTTTTCGGCGTAAGGGCGTGAGGCGAGGTAGAACGAACCGGTTTGCTTCAGCGTGGTACCGTCTTTCAGCACCCGTACGCCACCCTGCAGTAATGCCGCGGAGTAGTACGGATCCCAGATAGCCCAGGCATCAACGTTCTTCTGCTGGAACGCGGCGCGCGCGTCAGCGGGCGTCAGGTAAACGGGCTGAATGTCGGTGAACTTGAGCCCGGCTTCCTGTAAGGCGCGCAGCAGCAGGTTGTGCGAACTTGAACCTTTCTGGAAAGCGACCTTGCGCCCTTTAAGGTCGGAGACGCTTTTAATGTCACTGTTTTCAGGTACCAGGATGACTTCGGCTTTCGGCTTAGCGGGTTCTACACCGACGTATACCAGGTCTGCCCCGGCAGCCTGAGCGAAAATAGGCGGGATGTCGCCCGTACTGCCCAGATCGATACTGCCGACGTTCAGGGCTTCAAGCATCTGCGGCCCTGCCGGGAACTCCACCCATGAGAATTTGGTGTCCGGGAAGCGTTTTTCCAGCAGCTGGTGGCTTTTTGCCAGCACCATACTGACGCTGCCTTTTTGGTAGCCAATCCGTAAACTGTCCGGTGCGGTTTCTGCGGCATGTGCCAGCGCGGTAAACGCCATCAGGCCAGCCAGTCCGAGGCGGATTAAGGTTTTAAACATGTGCGACTCCCTGCGGCGGATTAAAAGAAGGAACCTGGATATCCCGGCGATGCAGCGCGTGCCAGAAAGTTTCCAGCGAGGCATCAAGGCGCGTTTGCAGATTCGGCGTGAAGTGCGGCTTATGCTGGTAGTCAATGACCTGCGAATCATCCGCGAAAACGCCGTGAAGGATCTCCTGCGCCTTCAGGGCGTTCAGCACCGGCTTCAGGGCGTAATCCACCGCCAGTAAATGGGCCACCGTGCCGCCCGTTGCCAGCGGCAGAACCACTTTGCCGTCCAGTGCGCGCTCGGGGAGAAGATCGAGCAGCGTTTTCAGCGCGCCCGAAAAAGAGGCTTTATAAATCGGGGTCGCAACGATGAGGCCGTCCGCTTCCTTGAGCTGCTCAGTGAGGGTTTTCAGCGCGGGGCTGTCGAAGCGGGCATACAGCAAATCTTCAGGTTCGAAGTTATGCAGATTCCAGTGGCACACTTCCACGTCCAGGGCATTGAGCTTGTCGCGGGCATATTCCAGCAGGGCGCTGGAACGCGAAGGGAATCGTGGACTTCCGGCCAGGGTAATGACGCGCATACTTCCTCCTTATAACTAATTGTTTGCTTTTGTCTAACATTCATAACAATTTTCAGGAGTGTGACACCGCGCGGTTATTCCACTAAATGATTTATCCGCAATTAAACTGTGAAAAACTGCATAAGAAAGAGAGTGGGAGGTAAACGATTGCGTTTTACGCCGATTTTTTTGCCGCAGGTCAATTCCCTTTCGTGACGGGATCGCCCATAATCCCCTCCCGGTTTGCACACCGGGAATCCAGGAGAGTTCATGTACTACCCCTTCGTTCGTAAAGCCCTTTTCCAGCTCGACCCCGAGCGCGCTCATGAATTTACATTCCAGCAATTACGTCGTATTACAGGAACGCCTCTGGCGGCCCTGGTGCGTCAAAACGTGCCGGAAAAGCCTGTGCAGTGCATGGGGCTGACCTTTAAAAATCCGCTGGGTCTGGCGGCCGGTCTGGACAAAAATGGCGAGTGCATTGATGCCCTGGGCGCGATGGGCTTTGGCTCCATCGAAATTGGTACCGTCACGCCGCGCCCGCAGCCGGGAAATGACAAGCCGCGCCTGTTCCGCCTGGTCGAAGCCGAAGGGTTGATCAACCGCATGGGCTTTAATAACCTCGGCGTTGATCATCTGGTAGAGAACGTGAAGAAAGCCCATTTTGATGGGGTGTTAGGCATCAATATTGGCAAAAATAAAGATACGCCGGTTGAGCAGGGTAAAGATGACTACCTGATTTGTATGGAAAAAGTCTACGCCTATGCCGGGTATATCGCGGTGAATATTTCCTCACCCAATACCCCGGGGCTGCGCTCCTTACAATATGGCGAAGCGCTGGACGATCTTCTGAGTGCCATTAAAAATAAACAAAATGAACTCCAGGCGATCCACCATAAATATGTTCCGGTCGCGGTGAAGATCGCGCCGGATCTTTCTGTCGAAGAATTGATCCAGGTTGCCGACAGTTTGGTTCGCCATAATATTGACGGGGTGATTGCAACGAATACCACGCTCGATCGTTCGCTCGTTCAGGGAATGAAAAACTGTGACGAAGCGGGTGGGTTAAGTGGCCGTCCGGTACAATTAAAAAGTACCGAAATTATTCGCGCGCTGTCTGCGGAATTAAAAGGCCGTTTACCGATTATTGGCGTCGGCGGTATCGACTCGGTGATTGCTGCGCGCGAGAAGATGGCGGCCGGTGCGTCACTGGTGCAAATCTATTCCGGCTTTATTTTTAAAGGCCCGCCTTTGATTAAAGAAATCGTTACGCATATCTAATCTTTTTTCTTAATCAGACAACCAGGGCTTTATTTCCAGCCCTGGTTGTTTTATATTCCGTCACTGTTGCTTATTTAGACATTATCGTCTTTTATTACTAGTGTTATAAACGAAGCGGCGAACAGGACATTTTTAGTACAGGACGTTTGGGGACGGGAGAGACACATGCGAATTAAACCTGACGATAACTGGCGCTGGTATTTTTGCGACGAGCATGACCGTATGATGCTCGATTTAGCCAATGGCATGTTGTTTCGTTCTCGTTTTGCCCGCCGAATGTTAACCCCGGACGCGTTTTCTCCATCGGGCTTTTGCGTTGACGATGCGGCGCTTTATTTCTCCTTTGAAGAAAAATGCCGCGACCTGATGCTCTCTAAAGAGCAGCGTGCCGAACTGGTATTAAATGCGCTGGTGGCTATCCGTTTCCTGAAACCGCAAATGCCGAAAAGCTGGCATTTCCTGCCTCACGGCATGGACTGGACGCCAGCAACGGGCGATGCGGCCAGCGTTAACCTGAGCGATACCGCCGAAGAGGTGAGTTTGTTAGTGGTTGAGCCGGGCGAAAATGCCGCACTCTGTCTGCTGGCGCAGCCCGGCGTGACGATTGCCGGGCGCGTAATGCAGTTAGGTGATGCGATCAAAGTCATGAATGACAGGCTGAAGCCACAGCTGCGCGTCGATGCCTTCAGCCTCGAACAAGCGGTTTAAGCTTCCAGTTGTACCGACGTTTTCGGTACGCAGCTACAGCACAGGATTGTGCCGTCATTTCCAATTGCAGATTTTTTCAGCGCACTCACTTCTCCCTCCAGCAGCTTGATGCGGCAGCATCCGCAAATTCCCGCGCGGCAGGAATACGGTACGCGAATACCGGCTTGCTCCAGCTGCTCCAGTAAAACCTGCTGATTGTTGCCACGAATAACCTTGCCCTGCCAGTGAATATCCACCCCAGTGGCGACATTCGTCTCAACCTCGACCATTTCTTCTTCCTGGCCTGAGCCGTACACTCGCGCCGGCCCGCGGGCGAGAATTTCAACCTCATCGCCTACGCGGATTGCGCCGCTGGATCGCGGGATCAGGTTCTGGCCGAAATCGACATCGCCGTTGTCCTGCGCGGTACGGAACGATTGCAGCGTTTTCAGCGGCTCGCCAGAAGGATGCTTCTGGCCTTTCTCAGGACTTATCGTGGTGAAAATGCAGCGGCTGCAGGGTTTGACGACATCAAAGATGACGCTGCCAATGCGGATGACTTTCCAGGTGTCTTCATCCCAGGCGTCCGCTCCGGTCACGACCAGATTCGGGCGGAACTGTTCCATCTGTACGCTGGCTTTACAGCGATTCTGTAAATCACGCAGAGACGCTTCGTTGGTGAGCAGGAACGGGAAGCCATCCGCGAAGGAGAGGGGAACGGCGTCGTGGCGCTTTACGCGACGCGTCAGTTCCGGCCCAACCCACCGCAGCTGCACGTCGCGGGAGAAGAAGCCGCTCAGCCAGCGGTTAATTTCATCCGGCGCGATGCGCGCGGTAAAATGGTTGCCCCATACTTCCGTTGGCGCGTCGACAGCCGCAAAATCCGCAAAGCGAATCACCGCGCTCGAACCGTCCGGCGCGGTAAGGTGCAAACCGTCGTGAAGCGGGGAAGGGGTAAAGCGAACCATCTGAGGGAACTGGCGTGCGGTGATAAACGTACCGTCAGGCTCGGTGACCATAAAAATACGATCGAAGGCGAACCCGCTCATGTCTGCCAGCGCGTGAGTGACGCCGATGCCGCGCATGGATTTCACCGGATGAATAAAAAGCCTGGATAACGTCGCCACTGCACACTCCCTCGAATGAAAATAAGCCTTCAACTTTATGACATACACGCCATATTAGCTATAATGCGCGACAATTTTCTAAGAGTAAAAGTGACGATATGAATTCTCTGTTTGCCAGTACGGCCCGTGGGCTGGAAGAGCTGTTAAAAACTGAACTGGAAGCCCTGGGCGCGCAAGAGTGCCAGGTGGTTCAGGGTGGTGTCCATTTTGAGGGCGACACGCGGCTTATTTACCAGAGCCTGATGTGGAGCCGTCTGGCGTCGCGCATCATGCTGCCGATGAAGGAATGCAAGGTCTATAGCGACCTGGATCTCTACACCGGCGTACAGATGATCGACTGGACAGAGATCTTCACGCCTAACGCCACCTTCGCGGTGCATTTCAACGGCGTGAACGACGAGATCCGCAACAGCCAGTACGGCGCCCTGCGCGTAAAAGACGCCATTGTGGATTGCTTCACGCGTAAAAATAAGGAACGTCCGAACGTCGATCGCGAAAACCCGGATCTGCGTATCAACGTCTGGCTGAACGGCGACACGGCGAGCATCTCCCTCGATCTGAGCGGCGCGGGTCTGCACCTGCGCGGCTACCGCGATCGCACCGGTATGGCGCCGATCAAAGAAACCCTGGCCGCCGCCATCGTGATGCGCTCCGGCTGGCAGCCGGGCACGCCGCTGCTTGACCCAATGTGTGGCTCCGGTACGCTGCTGATTGAGGCCGCAATGCTGGCAACCGACCGTGCGCCGGGGCTGCACCGCGGCCACTGGGGCTTCAAAGGCTGGGCGCAGCACGACGAAGCGCTCTGGAAAGAGGTTAAAGACGACGCGCAGACCCGCGCGCGTAAGGGCCTGGCGGAGTATACTTCTCACTTCTACGGTTCGGATAGCGACCCGCGCGTAATTGAACGCGCGCGCAGCAACGCCCGTCGCGCCGGTATCGGCGAGCTGGTCACCTTCGAGGTGAAAGACGTGGCGAACCTGACCAACCCGCTGCCGAAGGGCCCGTACGGGACCGTAATCAGCAACCCGCCATACGGCGAGCGTCTGGACAGCGAGCCTGCGCTGATTGCCCTGCACAGCCTGCTGGGCCGCAATATGAAGGACTACTTCGGCGGCTGGAACCTGTCTCTGTTCAGCGCCTCGCCGGAGCTGCTGAGCTGCCTGCAGCTGCGTGCCGATCGCCAGTTTAAAGCGAAAAACGGCCCGCTGGACTGCGTGCAGAAAAACTATCATCTGGCAGAGAAAGCGGCGGACAGCAAGCCAACCGGCGTGGCAGAGGATTACGCCAACCGCCTGCGCAAAAACCTGAAGAAATTTGAAAAATGGGCGAAGCAGGAAGGGATCGAGTGCTATCGCCTGTACGACGCCGACCTGCCGGAGTACAACGTGGCGGTTGACCGCTATGCGGACTGGGTGGTGATTCAGGAATATGCGCCGCCGAAAACCATTGATGCGCAAAAAGCGCGCCAGCGCATGCTGGACGTCATTGCGGCCACCATTGCCGTGCTGGGGATTGCGCCCAACAAGCTGGTGCTGAAAACCCGCGAGCGTCAGAAGGGTAAAAACCAGTACCAGAAGATGGGCGAAAAGGGCGACTTTATCGAAGTGGGCGAATACAACGCTCGCCTGTGGGTGAACCTGACCGACTATCTTGATACCGGCCTGTTCCTCGACCACCGCATCGCCCGCCGCATGCTCGGCCAGATGAGCAAGGGCAAAGATTTCCTCAACCTGTTCTCCTACACCGGTAGCGCCAGCGTGCATGCCGGTCTCGGCGGCGCGCGCAGCACTACCACGGTGGATATGTCCCGCACCTATCTGGAGTGGGCCGAGCGTAACCTGCGTCTGAACGGCTTAACCGGACGTCAGCATCGCCTGATGCAGGCCGACGTGCTGGGCTGGCTGCGCGATACCGACGAGCAGTTCGACCTGATCTTTATCGATCCGCCGACCTTCTCTAACTCCAAGCGCATGGAGGATAGCTTTGACGTTCAACGCGATCACCTGCGCCTGATGACCGACCTGAAGCGCCTGCTGCGCAAAGGCGGCACCATTATGTTCTCGAACAACAAACGCGGCTTCCGTATGGATCATGACGGCCTGGCAGCCCTGGGACTGAAAGCACAAGAAATCAGTCAAAAAACGCTGTCTCAGGACTTCGCCCGTAACCGTCAAATTCATAACTGCTGGTTGATTACCGCGGTCTGAAAGGAAAAATAAATGTCATTAATTAGTATGCACGGCGCGTGGCTCTCTTTCAGCGACTCACCGCTTCTCGATAATGCAGAGCTGCATATCGAAGATAACGAGCGCGTCTGTCTGGTGGGCCGTAACGGCGCGGGTAAATCCACGCTGATGAAAATCCTCAACCGCGAGCAGGGGCTGGATGACGGCCGCATCGTATACGAGCAGGATCTGATCGTCTCCCGCCTCCAGCAGGATCCGCCGCGTCATGTGACCGGCAGCGTGTACGATTTCGTGGCGGAAGGCATCTCCGAGCAGGCGGAGTACCTGAAGCGCTATCACGAGATTTCGCATCTGGTGATGAACGACCCGAGCGACAAGAATCTCAACGAACTGGCGAAAGTGCAGGAGATGCTCGATCACCACGGTTTGTGGCAGCTGGAAAACCGCATTAACGAGGTGCTGGCGCAGCTCGGGCTGGAACCCGACATGGAGCTGTCGGCGCTCTCCGGCGGCTGGCTGCGTAAAGCGGCGCTGGGGCGCGCGCTGGTCAGCGGCCCTAAGGTACTGCTGCTGGACGAACCAACCAACCACCTGGACATCGAAGCGATTGACTGGCTGGAAGGGTTCCTGAAAACCTTCAGCGGCACCATCATCTTCATCTCGCACGACCGTTCGTTTATTCGCAATATGGCGACGCGCATTGTCGATCTCGACCGCGGCAAGCTGGTCACCTATCCCGGAGATTACGACACCTATCTGCTGGAGAAAGAAGAAAATCTGCGCGTGGAAGAGCTGCAGAACGCCGAGTTCGACCGCAAGCTGGCGCAGGAGGAGGTCTGGATCCGCCAGGGCATCAAAGCCCGCCGTACCCGTAACGAAGGCCGCGTGCGTGCCCTGAAGGCGATGCGTCGCGAGCGCAGCGAGCGCCGCGAAGTCATGGGCAGCGCCAAAATGCAGGTGGAAGAGGCGTCCCGCTCCGGCAAGATTGTCTTCGAAATGGAAAACGTTAACTACCAGGTTGACGGCAAGGTGCTGGTGAAAGATTTCTCTGCGCAGGTTCAGCGCGGGGACAAAATTGCGCTCATCGGCCCGAACGGCTGCGGCAAAACCACGCTGCTGAAGCTGATGCTGGGCCAGCTGCAGGCCGACAGCGGTCGCATTCACTGTGGCACCAAGCTGGAAGTGGCCTACTTCGATCAGCACCGCGCGGAACTGGATCCGGACCGCACGGTGATGGACAACCTCGCCGAAGGTAAACAGGAAGTGATGGTGAACGGTAAGCCACGTCACGTCCTGGGCTACCTGCAGGACTTCCTGTTCCACCCGAAACGCGCTATGACACCGGTGCGCGCGCTGTCCGGCGGGGAGCGTAACCGTCTTCTGCTGGCCCGTCTGTTCCTGAAGCCAAGTAATCTGTTGATCCTCGATGAACCGACGAACGATTTGGATGTCGAAACGCTGGAATTACTCGAAGAGCTGATCGATGGTTATCAGGGAACCGTGATGCTGGTTAGCCACGATCGTCAGTTCGTGGATAACACCGTGACCGAGTGCTGGATCTTCGAAGGTGAAGGGCGAATTGGCCAGTACGTGGGCGGTTATCACGACGCAAAAGGGCAGCAGTCGCAGTCTCTGGCGCAGAAACAGTCGAAGTCCAGAACAAGTTCTGAACCTGCTGTAACAAAAGCAGAAACTGTCAAGAAAACCTCGGCTAAACTAAGCTATAACCTGCAGCGCGAACTGGAGGGGCTACCTCAGCGTCTTGAAGAGCTGGAGGCCGCGCTTGAGGAGCTGCAAGCGCAGGTTGCTGATGCCTCATTCTTTACCCAATCGCATGACTATACTCAGAAAGTACTGGCTGAAATGTCCGCGGCTGAAAAAGCCCTGGAAGAAGCATTTGAGCGCTGGGAGTACCTTGAGTCTCTGAAAAACGGCGCATAACAGGGATTAAATATGTGTGACCAGCACCATGCCGACAGGCATATATTATGCTCGCAATGCGATATGCTCGTGGCGTTGCCAGAGCTTGGTCACGGACATAAAGCCCAGTGTCCACGCTGTGGCGCGACGTTGACAACCGAGTGGGACGCGCCGCGGCAGCGTCCCACCGCTTACGCGCTGGCAGCACTGTTCATGCTGCTGCTCTCCAATCTCTTCCCCTTCGTCTATATGAAGGTGGGCGGGATGACAAGCCAGGTGGATCTGCTTGAAATCCCGGGCGTGATGTTCTCGGAAGATTACGCCAGCCTCGGCACCTTTTTTCTGCTATTCGTCCAGATAGTCCCGGCGTTTTGCCTGGTCGTCATCCTGCTGCTGGTTAACCGCGTCAGGATGCCGTCATCGCTGAAAATCCGGCTCGCGCGCATCCTTTTTCAGCTCAAAAGCTGGGGGATGGCCGAGATCTTTCTCGCAGGGATACTGGTCAGTTTCGTGAAGCTGATGGCGTACGGCGACGTGGGGATAGGCAGCAGTTTTATTCCCTGGTGTCTGTACTGTGTCCTGCAGCTGCGTGCTTTCCAGTGCGTGGACAGGCGCTGGGCCTGGGACGATATCGCCCCGGCACCGACGCTCGCGCAGACGGTGAAGGTCGGCGTGCCGGGTATCCGCCAGGGGCTCCGTTCTTGTCCGTGCTGTACCGCCGTGCTGCCCGCCGATCTTGAGGTTTGTCCGCGCTGCGAAACGAAGGGCCATGTTCGCCGTAAAAATAGCCTGCAGTGGACGATGGCACTGCTGGTCACGTCCGTCATGCTGTATCTGCCCGCTAATATTCTGCCGATTATGATCACCGATTTGCTCGGCGATAAAATGCCCTCGACGATCCTCGCCGGGGTCATACTGCTGTGGAGCGAAGGATCCTATCCTGTCGCCGGCGTGATTTTCATCGCCAGTATCATGGTGCCCACTTTAAAAATGATCGCCATTGCCTGGCTCTGTTGGGATGCAAAAGGCCACGGAAAACGCGACAGCGAACGCATGCATCTGATTTACGAAGTGGTCGAATTTGTCGGTCGTTGGTCAATGATCGACGTGTTTGTGATTGCCGTTCTCTCTGCGCTGGTGCGGATGGGCGGTTTGATGAGTATTTATCCCGCGATGGGGGCTTTAATGTTTGCACTGGTGGTGATTATGACCATGTTTGCGGCCATGACCTTCGACCCTCGTTTATCGTGGGATCGTGAGCCTGAATCAAGCCATGAGGAAGAGTAAGAGCATGGAAAATAAGAGTGGAGAGGCGAAAGTGCAGAAGGTCAAAAACTGGTCGCCGGTGTGGATTTTCCCCATCGTGACCGCGCTGATCGGTGCATGGATCCTGTTTTATCACTACAGCCATCAGGGACCGGAAGTGACGCTGATTACCACCAATGCCGAAGGAATTGAGGGCGGTAAAACGACCATCAAAAGCCGCAGCGTGGATGTGGGCGTGGTGGAAAGCGCAACCCTGACCGACGATTTAACCCATGTGGAGATTAAGGCGCGTCTTAATGCCGGCATGGAAAAACTCCTGCACGGCGATTCTGTTTTCTGGGTGGTTAAACCGCAGGTGGGACGTGAAGGGATCAGCGGCTTAGGAACGCTGCTCTCAGGTGCCTACATCGAACTGCAGCCGGGTGCAAAAGGCAGCCAGCCGGCGCAGTACCAGCTTCTGGATTCACCGCCGCTAGCACCGCCTGATGCAAAAGGTATCCGCGTGATCCTCGACAGTAAAAAAGCGGGCCAGCTCACGGCGGGCGACCCGGTACTTTTCCGCGGCTATCGCGTGGGTTCGGTGGAGAAGAGCACCTTCGATCCTCAGAAAAGATCCATCAGCTATCAGCTGTTCATCAATGCGCCTAACGATCGTCTGGTTACCAGCAACGTCCGTTTCTGGAAAGACAGCGGCATCGCGGTGGATCTGACCTCGGCGGGCATGCGTGTAGAAATGGGCTCGCTGACAACACTGTTTGGCGGCGGCGTGAGTTTTGACGTACCCGAAGGTCTGGACCTGGGGCAGCCGGTTGCGGAGAACACCGCTTTCCGCCTGTTCGACGATCAAAAAAGCATTCAGGATGCACTCTATACCGATCACATCGACTACCTGATGTTCTTTAAGGATTCTGTTCGCGGCCTGCAGCCTGGGGCGCCCGTTGAGTTCCGCGGTATTCGTCTGGGGACGGTGGGACAAGTGCCTTACTTTGTTCCAGGCCTTAAGCAGATGCTTGATGATGATTACCGTATTCCGGTGCTGATCCGCATTGAGCCTGAGCGCCTGATCAACCAGATTGGTGAGAATCAGGATATCGGCGAGCACATCACCGACCTGATGAATCGCGGTCTGCGCGGCTCGCTGAAAACCGGTAACCTGGTGACCGGCGCACTGTATGTCGATATGGACTTCTATCCAAAAGCGCCGCCGATTACCGGTATGCGTGAATTTGGTGGTTACAAGATCATCCCAACGGTAAGCAGCGGTCTGGCCCAGATCCAGCAGCGTCTCATGGAAACGCTGGATAAAATTAACAATCTGCCTCTGAACCCAATGATTGAGGCGGCGACAGGTTCGTTACATCAAAGCCAGGCGACAATGCAGCGCCTGCAGACCACGCTGGATAACATCAACAAGATTACTGCAAACCAGAGTATGCAGCAGCTGCCGCAGGATATGCAGAAAACGCTGCGCGAGCTGAATCGCAGTATGCAGGGCTTCCAGCCTGGCTCGGCGGCGTACAACAAGATGGTGGCAGATATGCAGCGTCTCGATCAGGTCTTGCGTGAACTGCAGCCGGTTCTGAAAACGCTCAACGAGAAGAGCAACGCGCTGGTGTTCGAAGCGAAAGATAAAAAGGATCCTGAGCCGAAGAGGGCGAAACAATGAAAAAATGGCTAGCGATTGCAGGAGCGATGGTACTCACGGCCTGCAGCTCCGGGAGCGAAACGAAAAGCTACTACCAGCTGCCTCTGGTGACGCAGGCGGTTACGCAAAGTTCCGCCTCGCAGGGCAACCGTCTGCTGTGGGTTGAGCAGGTCGCCGTGCCGGATTACCTGGCCGGCAACGGGGTGGTCTATCAGACCAGCGATGTACAGTACGTTATCGCCAACAACAACCTGTGGGCCAGCCCGCTGGACCAGCAGTTACGCAATACGCTGGTGGCGAATCTGGGCAGCCAGCTTCCGGGCTGGGTTGTTGCCTCCCAGCCTTTGGGAAGCGATCAGGACACGCTGAACGTCACGGTAACGGGCTTCCACGGCCGTTATGACGGTGCCGTTGTCATCAGCGGCGAGTGGCTGTTGAATCATCAGGGACAGCTGATTAAGCGTCCTTTCCATCTGGAGCTGAAGCAGCAGAAGGATGGCTATGATGAAATGGTGAAAGTGCTGGCTCAGGGTTGGGCGCAGGAGTCAGCCAGTATCGCCAGGGAAATTTCCCGGCTGCCATAAGTAAAATTCATCGTCAAAAACCGCAATCGGCCTGGTGCTGATTGCGGTTTTTTTTTCGTTTTTGCGTCAGGTTGTTACTTGTGCCGGGTCTCAATTTTTGTACAAATGATCTTCCAGCTAGCTCACAAATATGACACCCGTATGAATTTTGAAGATTGACGCTGGGACTAATTCGGGGTATTCGTTATCTGTGCCTGCGCATCTGGCGCGGACACTGTTTTCTTTCCACCAGACAAAAGAATGAGGGAAACGAGGCATGAAGAGACAGAAACGAGATCGCCTGGAACGGGCTCATCAACGTGGTTATCAGGCCGGCATCGCTGGACGTTCGAAAGAAATGTGTCCTTATCAGACGATAAATCAAAGGTCACAATGGCTTGGAGGCTGGCGAGAAGCCATCGGCGACAGGGCACTTATAGCCTGATAACGTCTCTTTAAAAAAAGAAACCTCCGCACTGCGGAGGTTTCGCCTTTCCGGGGTCGCTTAAAGCGATATCAGAACGCGGAAGTGTCCTGGAACAGACCCACTTTCAGGTCGTTCGCGGTATAGATCAGACGACCGTCTACCAGCACTTCGCCATCCGCCAGGCCCATAATCAGGCGACGGTTAACGATGCGCTTGAAGTGAATACGATAGGTGACTTTCTTCGCCGTAGGCAGAACCTGACCAGTGAATTTCACTTCGCCCACGCCCAGCGCGCGGCCTTTACCTTCACCACCCAGCCAGCCCAGATAGAAGCCAACCAGCTGCCACATGGCATCCAGGCCCAGGCAGCCAGGCATTACCGGATCGCCAATAAAGTGGCAACCGAAGAACCACAGGTCCGGGTTGATATCGAGTTCTGCTTCTACGTAACCCTTATCGAAGTTGCCGCCGGTTTCGGTCATTTTCACGACACGGTCCATCATCAGCATGTTCGGGGCCGGTAACTGTGGGCCTTTCGCGCCAAACAGTTCTCCGCGACCAGAGGCAAGAAGATCTTCTTTTGTATAGGATTCGCGTTTATCTACCATGTTCTCAGTAAGCCTTATTTTAGTGAAGGACGCAGGATAGCTAACACGTGTACGCTGAACAAGTCCGATCAGTTCGAACTGAACCAGCCCAGCCAGCGTAACGGCCATGGATAACGATGGCGAGCATCCTGCTGCGTCGCCTGAGCAATGCGCTCCTGGATAGTCTGCATCAAAGTTGTCTGACCTTCGCCATCCCAAACCAGGTTTGTCAGTAAGGGTAGTGCATCCTCAATCCCTTCGATGGCCCAGATGGCGAATTGTTCCTGTTCAACCGCGTCCAGAATATCCTGGCACAGGCTGAGATGGCGTACGTTGGGCGCCGGAATAATCACACCCTGTTTGCCGTTTAAACCGCGCTGCTGACAGACAGAGAAGAAGCCTTCAATTTTTTCGTTCAGACCGCCAACGGGCTGAGCACGACCAAATTGATCGACCGAACCGGTAATAGCAATGTTCTGGTTGATCGGCACGTCCGCCAGGGCGCTGATTAAGGCGCACAGCTCCGCCATTGAGGCACTATCGCCATCCACTTCGCTGTAGGACTGCTCAAACGTCAGCGAGGCGGAGAAGGGGATTTGCTGCTCAAGCTGCAGCTCAGACATCAAAAATGCCTGCATGATCATCATGCCTTTGGCGTGAATGTTGCCGCCCAGTTCGGCCTTGCGTTCAATATCGGTAAACTCGCCGTCGCCAATATGCACAACGCAGCTGATTCGCGAGGGTTCACCGAACGCGCGCGGATGGCCAGGAAACTCGATCACTGAGAGGGCGTTGATCTGCCCAACGCGTTCGCCTTCTGTCTCGACCAGAATTTGTTCCAGCAGAATTTCATCCTGCATGCGGTCAGCAAGATAGCCTTCGCGCCACTCTCGCTGCGCCAGCATCTGCGTGAGCTGTTCGCCAGTAAACGCACCGTTACCGCTGATCGTACCGACTTCACGCAACTGCTTGCCGATCCAGAGCGGGCAGAGCGGCAAGGTTTCCTGGTCACCGGTATAGCGAACGGCTTCGCGGATTAAACCCGGCCACGCGTCGGCGGCAGGCGCTGGCAATGCAAAACGTTCCGCCACGGCCATCACCCACTGACACCACTGCGCCATGTCGTCCGCATCGGCAATCTGAATGTTGTCTTCGTATTCGCTGTATACTGCCTGTTCGGCCAGTTCCGGCTCCATCTCCTGGAAGTCCGCCAGCGATTCGCGGTCACCCATCAGCACGACGGTCAGCGACAGCGGCATTGACGGCACGGAGACAGGAAGAGGACGAGACTCGTCGTAACCGACCCAGTCAAAGCGCTGTTGGGTCACAACTGTTTTCAGACGCATCCACAGTAGCGGCTGCGAGAGCAAAGTGCGCAGAGAGATGATGAGTACGCCGCCGTTTGCACGATGCACCAGCCCCGGCTGCAGGGAAAGCTCGCCGTTAAACTGGCGCAGACAGCCAAACAGCTGTTCAGCCTCGACCCAATTAGCGGTAATTACCTCGCCGTTAGCAGCAAAACGACCGTCGGCCTGGTCCGCCGGTCCGAAGGTAATATTATGCCCCGCGATACGATACTGGCCGCCAAATACCGCGGTGGTGTCTGGCCGCAGCTGGCGCGTGGCATCCCCAAGCAGCGACAGATATTCCGCTTCTTCCGGGGCTTTCAGCAGCATGAAGGGCGATGTCGCCCACGGGCTTAACGTCTGCTCCAGCGCATAATGTAAGCGTGGTTGCGTATCGCTAAGGATGAATTCGTGTTCTTTTGCGAGATCGGGCTGTGCAAACAGTTCCTGATAGCTCTCGGCATCCGGAACAAGGTCACGCCATGCTAGTTTCGTAATGGTCAAAGTTGATGTTTTTTAGTCAGATGTAAAAGCGTGGAGTATACCGTAAGCGGGGGGCTCTACCCAAGCAGGATTGGTGTTTCAGCAGGCGGATTGGCTGCAGTCACTCACAGGATATGATTTCTTTTCAGCAGATTGCTAAAAAACTGATATTCTGAACAGAGTTACGTGGTAACACTGAGATCGCAATGAAATATCAACAACTGGAAAATCTCGAAAGCGGCTGGAAATGGAAGTACCTGGTCAAAAAGCACCGTGAAGGGGAGCTGATCACCTGCTACATAGAAGCCAGCGCTGCGCAAGAAGCCGTGGATATTTTGCTGACCCTCGAAAATGAACCGGTACAGGTCAATGGCTGGATTGAGAAGCACATTAATCCTGCGTTGTTAAATCGGATGAAGCAAACTATCCGCGCGCGACGTAAACGGCATTTTAATGCTGAGCATCAGCATACCCGGAAAAAATCCATCGACCTGGAGTTCGTGGTCTGGCAGCGTCTGGCCGGGCTGGCACAACGGCGTGGTAAGACCCTGTCGGAAACTATCGTGCAGCTGATTGAGGATGCCGAACATAAAGAGAAGTACGCCAACCAGATGTCGTCGCTGAAAAATGACCTTCAGGCGTTGTTGGGCAAAAAATAGATTTTTGTTTTCTTCAGACAATAAAAAACCCCGCATGGCGGGGTTTTTTTATAAGACGATAACTTATGCCGCTGGCTGAGTTACAACGTCTTTAACGCCTTTAACTTCGATCTCTACGCGACGATCTGGTGCCAGGCAGTCGATCAGTGCAGCGCGAGCTTTAACGTTGTCACAGGTGTTGCCAGTAACTGGGTTAGATTCGCCCATACCACGTGGGGAGATCTTGTTAGCTGGGATACCTTTAGAGATCAGGTAATCAACAACAGACTGAGCACGTTTCTCAGACAGTTTCTGGTTGTAAGCGTCAGAACCGATGCGGTCGGTGAAGCCCAGAACCACTACAGAACCGTCTTTAGGATCCAGGTTGCTCAGCTGGGTGTACAGCTGATCCAGTGCCTGCTGACCTTCTGGTTTCAGAGTCGCTTTGTTGAAGTTGAACAGAACGTCAGACTTCAGAGTGAAGTGCTTGGTCTGTACTTCTGGAGCTGGAGCCGGCGCTGGAGCAACAACTGGTGCTGCATCTTCCTGCTGGCCGAAACGGTAGGAAACACCTACGCTCAGCATGCCGTTGTCTGGACGAACGCCAACGGTAGCACCGTCACCGATGTTGTTAACCCACTGGTATTCCAGACGGGTAGCGATGTCACGGGTCATAGCCCACTCAACGCCACCAGCGAATACTGGGGAAACGCCAGTGTCATGGTCGTCGCCAGCGATGTTGTTGCTGGAGTCTGCACGCCATACCATGCCGCCCAGACGGGTGTACACGTCCAGATCGTCAGTTACTGGGTAACCCAGTTTAGCGGTCAGCTGAACGCCCTGAGCTTTGAAAGCGCCATTGATGGTGTCGCCTTTGTATGGCATACGACCTAACCAGTCGTAACCCATTTCAAAGCCAACATACGGGTTAACCTGATAGCCACCGAACGCACCTGCACCAAGCTGGCTCTCGTGAGTAGGGCCATCGTTGTTCAGGCTGCTGTTGTACCAGCCAGTGTCATGGAACTGAGACCAGCCCAGTTTACCACCTGCATACCAGGTATTATCTTTCGGAGCGGCCTGCGCTACGGTAGCGAAGCCAGCCAGTGCCACTGCAATCGCGATAGCTGTCTTTTTCATTTTTTGCGCCTCGTTATCATCCAAAATTCGCCATGAAGGTCTCAAGAGAGAATCACGGTTAAATCCTTCACCGGGGGGCGTGGTCAAATATAAATCTACCGATATCTTCGGCTTAGGCCGAGCACCCCTGGCGATGTAAAGTCTACAACGTAGCTGAAAACTTACAAGTGTGAAGTCTGTCAGGCATATGAAAAAAAAAGTTCCGTATACCTATTATTTAACATTTTTAGAACGAATTTTGTGCAATAAAATTAAGGAGAACCGCACCAGACAAGCCTTGCCGCAATTTTGAAGCCGGGAACTAAAACCGCATCCTGCGGTCAAAAAAAATTCCAGGAAAAATCTTAATTTCACTCAATGATACAAATTTGAGTGAATTTTTAGCCCAGAAAGTTGTCCTTTGCGATAAGAATCTGGACGAACCGGGCGCATGATAAACCCGATCGCATTCCCTTCTTCAGCCGCTTCGGTCAGACGAAAATGTTCCTCTTCCGTCAATTCTTCCGGTAACCACCCGATCACCACGCTGTAATTTCCAGTGCGTAACGCACGAATCATCGATTCGACGGTATCGCAGGGAGAAAGCTGGTTGATCTGCATAACCTTTGCCAGCGGCAGGCCCGCAGACTGCACCCATTGGCGGCTCAGTTTTTGCTGCGGCGTCAGCCAGAGCTGCCAGCGTGATTGCTGACCAAGCTGCTGTAATAACGGAAGCAGCAGGAGTTGGGTCAACAGAGGCTGGTCTTCACGGTAAACCACTTCACTAATAAGCCCCGTCGAAGCACCCCCAACGGTGTTCTGCGCGACAGTGCCCGCGGTAGAGGAGAGAGAAGTTGAGCGATTTGCATAGCCTGAAGTGTACATATTCATTCCAGCCCTGTAGTTACTGTATGGATATACAGTAACCCCTGTATGCATAAAGATCAACCTCATTTTCGGAAAGCGACTCGCAAAATTCATTCAATGTTGATGCCCTTCGAAAAATCATCTTGCTCAACGACGCTAAGTTGCCTATTTTCCTGCTAACGGATCCGCTAGTAAGAAATTTCGTTGTTACTTTATGATTTTGAAGGGATATATCATGAAAAAGATATCTTATGAACGGATTTATAAATCCCAGGAATACCTGTCACCACTGGGTGAAATTCATCATCGCGCGCTGTTCGGCGGCTATACCCTGGCAGTGGATGATGCGGTTTTTGCCATGGTGTCAGAAGGTGAGCTCTACCTCCGTGCCTGTGAAGAAAGTGCGAAATACTGTGTGAAAAATGCCGCGTCTTTTTTGACCCTGATGAAGCGGGGCCGTCCGGTGCTTCTCAACTATTACCGGGTGGATGACGGGCTATGGCAGGACAGGGAGCGTCTGCTTCAGCTCTCCACTTTCGCACTTAATGCGGCAAGAAAAGAGCGTTACCAGCGGCATCAGCGCAATCGACTTAAGGACCTGCCAAACCTGACCTTTCAGCTGGAAGTGTTGCTCGTTGAAGCGGGCATCACCAACGAAGAAACGCTGCGGGCGCTTGGCGCAAGGGAGAGCTGGCTGAAGATGCGGGCGAAAAATAAAGCGCTGAGTATCAAAGTGCTATTCGCGCTGGAAGGGGCGATCGAGGGGCTGCATGAGGCGGCACTCCCGGCCGGCATTCGCCGGGAGTTGACGGAGTGGTTTAATGCGCTGCCTGAGCCACAGGAGAATCACTCCTCCAGGTAGCGATTTGCTGTTGCAGCCGGCAAATTTCTGGCAGCAGGGCGATGAGCAGGCCAATCTGCTGTAACACCAGGGGCGCTTTGCTGTCGTTTCCAGGCTCAAGATGCGCAATACGTTGGGTAAGTTCATCCAGCGCCTGTCTCACGCGCGGTTCATCGGCTGGCCGGTGATGCAGTGCATCATCGACATAACAGACTGCGTCATCCAGCAGGTTGAGGATGCCCGGGTTGGTGAGTTTTTCGCGGTGGGCGCCCAGCGTGGAAATATAGCTAGTGAAGGTATGGTTCAGGCAGAGCAGCCGGAAAGCCGTCTCACGAATCTCGGCCGTGGCGCGAGGCTCCGTTGACATGTTAGAGACCACCGAGGCCAGTTCCGCATCGCTGTTGTGCGCATCGCGGCGCGCTATCCGGTAAGCCAGGCGGTTATCGCGGCCCTGATGATACTGCTCAAGGATGGCATCCAGGTATCGGCAGTTGGCGTTCATAGCCCTGTCTAACACGCGCGGTAGATTACGGAAACGCCAGTCCGGCCAGATAAAGCTGACGGCGGCCCAGGCGATAGCGCAGCCAATCAGGGTATCGAGTACGCGGGGCAGGGCGACCTCGAACCCTTCACCCAGCAGGTTAAAGCAGAGCAGAACCAGCAGCGTGATGAACATTGTGGCATGGGCGTACTGCACGTTGCGAAACGCGAAGAACAGCACGCCGGTGATCACGATCAGGATCAGCTGTCCTTCAATGGACGGCACGAAATAAAGCACCGGAAGGCCAATGGCGACGCCGACCAGGGTGCCGATAATACGCAATGCCAGGCGGTGTCGGGTGGCGTTATAGTTCGGCTGACAGACAAACAGGCTGGTCAGCAGGATCCAGTAGCCGTGGTGCAAACCGGTTATCTGGATAAAAGCATACCCCACGCATAAGACCAGGGACATTCGCACCGCGTGACGAAACAGCGCCGACTCCGGCGTGAAGTTGCGGCTCAGCCTTAGCCACATATCGCTCACGCTGTGCACGCTGTCATCTGCAAGCTGGTTATCCATCTCGCTGCCCGGCAGTGCCATCGCCTGCTCGGACTCAATCGTCGCCAACTGAGCATCAATCGCCCGCAGGTTGTTGAGCAGAAAACCCAGCGCTTTGATCTGTTCCGGTGACGTTCCGCTGGCCTGCACGCGGTCGAGCGCCGCATCAAGATGGCTAAACACGCGTTCGAAGCGGGAGTCGTGCTGATAGGGCGTGCGCAAAAGAATGGAGCGCGCGAGCTGCTGGCATGCCTGTGACTGCATGGACAGCAGGCGCTGAAAGCGGAACATGACGTCGCTGTAGCGGAACTTCTCGCGCAGGGCGGCATACTGAACGTGTGAGGAGCTGGCGCGCTCATGAATGTCCTGAGCGGCAAAATAGTAGTGCAAGGTTCTGCGCGTGCCGCGCTGGCCGCGATCCCCGCGCAGACGGGTAAGCAGCGAGGCTTTCGTCTGGTTAAGGGTGGCGACCAGCTGGCCGTTTGCCAGCGCCAGATCGTAAAGCGGCGCCTGGCTTTCTTCCTCAATATCCGGGTCGAACAGCCGGGATTTCAGTTCCAGATAATGGGCTAGCTGCTCATAGCTGCGGGCAAGGTTATCCTGCAGAGGACGAACCGGGAAGATTAGGTGGCCGGTTAACGTCAGCAGGTTATACCAGATGGCGCCCAACAGCAGCAGCACAGGCTGCTGATACCACTGGTCGTACAGGGAAACGCCCAGCATGGTGTAGATGGCGATCAGCAGGGCCCCAAAGGCGATAGTGGCATAGCGCTGCCCCAGACCGCCCAGCAAAATAAACCCGCTGGTGGAGAGTGTAAGGCCAAGGGCAAACAGCCACGGCCAGGGGAAAAGTAACTCAACGGACGCGGAGGCGATAAAAAAACAGACGAGCGTAATGACCAGATTCCGCAAACGCCCGGCCAGGCGATCGTCCAGATCCGCCAGCGCTCCGGCCACCACCCCCAGCGTGAGGGGGATGGTGAGCTTGACATCATTCAGCCACCACGGTAGGGCAGCCGTGCCGCAAAGCGCGATAAATATCCTGACGTTGTAGAGCCAGGCGCTGTTCCAGGTATAACGGCGAAGCAGTGGACTTAGCATAAACGCGGCCAGACCTTATTTACTGAAAACGACGACGTGCGTTCGCTTCACGCGCCGCCTGAGCCACTTCGACCGGAACCACCCTGCGCCCGACGGGCCAAAGGGCGATGGCGGCGATCTTAAAGTTCGCGAGCCCGACCGGAATACCAATTATTGAGATGCACTGCGCAATACCGGCAAAAATATGCATGATGCACAGCCACCAGCCGAAGAAAATCAACCACAGAATGTTCAGCAACGTTCCCCCCGTATTCATCAGGGCGCTCTTGCTCTCCGGGTTCAGCTCGTTAACGTGGATAGCTTCGTTACCGTAGGGGATGAACGACAGTTTCGTGATTTCCCAGCAGGAACGGGTCAGGGGAAGCGTGAAAATCAGGACGATGCTCACCAGCGTGGCAAAAAGCCAGGAAAGGGTGGTGGCAAAACCGCCCAGCACAAAATTCAACACATTCAGAACGGTACGCATAAACCCTCACTTCCTTTCGATAAAATTAACGCCCAATGATTGTAACGTTTTTTTAGGCTGGAGCACCTTAAAACTGGCAGTTAAACTGTCAGGTAAATTATCTCTTCGTGGATTTTGCGGGACATGGAACTGAAAGCAACTTCTTTAGGCAAACGCCTGGCGCAACACCCCTATGACAGAGTTGTTCTGCTCAACGCCGGGGTGAAAGTCTCCGGAGAACGCCACGAATACCTTATTCCGTTTAATCAGCTTCTGGCTATTCACTGCAAGCGCGGGCTGGTGTGGGGCGAGCTCGAGTTCGTTCTGCCTGACGACAAAGTCGTGCGCCTTCACGGCACCGAGTGGGCGGAAACCCAGCGTTTCCACCATCATTTGAACGCGCTTTGGCAGCAGTGGAGCCACGACATGAGCGTGATTGCCGCTCAGGTGCTGCAGCAGGTGCTGGACGATATCGCGCAAAGCAACGCGCAGCAAACGTGGCTGACGCGCCAGCAGACCGCCGGTCTGCAGCAAAAGATTCGACAGGCACTTTCGGCGCTGCCTCTCTCCGTGACGCGTCTTGATGAGTTCGACAATTGTCGCGATGCCTGGCATCAGTGCCAGGCCTGGCTGAACGATATGGATAAAAGCCGGCTGGCGCATAACCAGGCCTGGACGGACGCCATGCTCACCCAATACGCCGACTTTTTCAGTACGGTGGAGTCTTCACCGCTCAACCCTGCTCAGGCGCGCGCGGTGGTGAACGGCGAGCAGTCGCTGCTGGTGCTGGCGGGGGCCGGAAGCGGTAAAACGTCGGTGCTGGTGGCGCGTGCGGGCTGGCTTCTCACCACCGGAGAGGCCGTTGCCGATCAGATCCTGCTTCTGGCTTTTGGCCGTAAGGCGGCACAGGAGATGGACGAACGCATCCAGGAACGGCTGCACACCCGGGATATTACCGCCAGAACCTTCCATGCCCTCGCGCTGCATATCATTCAGCAGGGCAGTAAAAAAGTGCCTGCCATCAGTAAACTGGAAAACGACGCGCAGGCGCGACAGGCGTTGTTTATTAAAACGTGGCGTCAGCAGTGCAGTGAGAAAAAGGCGCAGGCGAAAGGGTGGCGTCAATGGCTGGAAGAGGAACTCAACTGGGAGGTGCCGGAGGGCAGCTTCTGGCAGGATGAAAAACTGGCGCGTCGGCTCGGCTCGCGTCTTGACCGCTGGGTCAGCCTGATGCGGATGCACGGCGGCTCGCAGGCAGAGATGATTGAAAGCGCGCCGGAGGCGATCCGCGATCTGTTTTCAAAACGGGTCAAGCTGATGGCTCCGCTATTGAAAGCCTGGAAAACCGCGCTGAAAGAGGAAAATGCCGTTGATTTCTCCGGTCTTATCCATCAGGCGATCGTCATTCTGGAGAAGGGGCGCTTTGTCAGCCCGTGGAAGCATATTCTGGTGGATGAGTTCCAGGATATCTCACCCCAGCGTGCGGCACTGCTCTCGGCGCTGCGGGCGCAAAATAAACATACCTCGCTGTTCGCGGTGGGGGACGACTGGCAGGCCATCTACCGTTTCAGCGGGGCGCAGCTCTCGCTGACGACCGCCTTCCACCACTATTTTGGCGAAGGCGACCGTAGCGATCTGGACACGACCTACCGCTTCAATTCACGGATTGGTGAGATCGCCAACCGCTTTATCCAGCAGAACCCGCACCAGCTGGCCAAGCCGCTAAACAGCCTGCGGGCAGGGGATAAAAAAGCGGTCACCCTGCTGGCGGATGACCAGCTGGAGCCGCTGCTGGACAAGCTCAGCGGCTATGCGAAACCCGATGAACGTATCCTGGTGCTGGCGCGTTATCATCACCTTAAGCCTGCTGCGCTGGAAAAAGCCGCTACCCGCTGGCCGAAACTGCAGCTTGAATTTATGACCATTCACGCCAGCAAAGGGCAGCAGGCCGATTATGTGATTGTGGTGGGGCTGAAGGAGGGCAGCGACGGATTCCCGGCTCCGGCCCGCGAGTCGGTCATGGAAGAGGCCCTGCTGCCGGTGCCGGAAGACTTCCCGGATGCCGAAGAACGGCGTTTGCTGTACGTGGCCATGACCCGCGCGCGTCATCGCGTGTGGCTGCTGTTCAATAAAGAGGAGCCATCCGTGTTTGTCGATATTCTGAAGAGTATTGATGTGCCGGTGGCGCGGAAGCCATAACGGCGTCAGGCAAGATTTCCAGGCCGGGTAGACGTAGCCGCCACCCGGCAAAAAAGCTACTTCAGTCTCTCGGAAAGATAGCGCTGATAGTCCGGAATAAGGATCTCAACCGGCGAGTTAAACTGCGGTGATTCAATGATGAAATCCGCCGTTGACAGGTTCGTCGCCACCGGAATATTCCACACCGTTGCCAGACGCAGCAGCGCTTTGACATCCGGATCGTGCGGAACCGCATTCAGCGGATCCCAGAAGAAGATCAGCACATCAATTTTCCCTTCGGAAATCTGCGCCCCGACCTGCTGATCGCCGCCCATCGGGCCGCTCAGCATCGCATTCACCTCCAGACCCGTTTCGCGCTGGATCAGGTTACCGGTAGTGCCGGTCGCCGAGAGGGCATGCTTTTCCAGCAGCGGCTGATGGCGGCGAACCCAGTTAAGCAGCATTTGTTTACAGTGATCGTGCGCCACCAGCGCAATGTGTTTGCGTTCAGGCAGCGTGCGTGTTGTCAGTTCCATAATCATATCCATCAGGTTAACTGACTACACGATGACGGGAACCGTCTGACGCTGCAAGAGAAAGGCGTAAAAAATGTGGCTTAAGATGAAGGTTGTTGCTTTGCCCACTGTAAAAAACGGGCCCGCGTGTCGGGATCGGCTTGCTGGAACCAGAATTTAAGGCGCTGTTCCGTCAGGCTCTGGGACTGCGGTGGAATGACGTCCAGTTCCGAGACGCCGGATAGCAGCGTACTGTCGTCCGCCATCATGGTAGCAAACTGCGGAAGGGAGGCGCGTTTGCCGGCTTTGTTATAGACCTGCGTTGCGGCCTCGTAGTCCGGGCTTTTTGTGGCGCTGGTCAACGCCAGAATATCCAGCTTGACCGGGATCGGCATTGCATTCCCGTCCAGCAGCTCAACGCGCGGCGAGGCGTCGAAGGCCGCTGATTCCTTCTCCGTTTCAAGGCGAGGCAGGGTAATGTTCACCTGGCTGATTTGCCGGGTATTAAAGCTGACAATCAGCGGCGGAGAGATGTACATCCGCTGCTCATGGTTAGTCAGGCCGATCGCTTTTTCGACCCGGAACACCAGCTGATGTGGCCCGTTATCTAACTCAATGCTGTCAGCCCCGCGCAATAACGAGCTGGAAACCTTTTTCCCATCCAGAACCAGAAGATCAATGTCGCCAGAGAGCCGAAGCGTGGTGGCAAAAACGCAAACCGGCATCGCTAACGCAATCAGAGCAGTGGCAAAACCGGTTTTCATAGAAGGCTCCCGTCAGAGATACTGTCGCCGCATTAATGTATCTAAATCTTTCGATAATCACGTTTACTAACATATAGACATATTTTGCCGTTTTGCCCTCATACATCTGTATGGGATGGATGGTTGAGATGTGCGCTTTGGCGTACACTTTTAAAAAAGCCAGGAGAAAAACCATGAAAGAGAACGATATTGCCGAGATTCTGACATCCACGCGTACCATTGCGCTGGTGGGCGCGAGCGATAAACCCGACCGTCCCAGCTATCGGGTGATGAAATACCTTCTCGATCAGGGCTATCACGTCATCCCGGTCTCACCAAAAGTGGCGGGGAAAACCTTACTGGGCCAGCAGGGTTATGCCACGCTCGCTGACGTGCCGGAAAAAATTGATATGGTCGATGTCTTCCGTAATTCCGAGGCGGCGTGGGAAGTGGCGCAGGACGCGATTGCCGTCGGGGCGAAAACATTGTGGATGCAGCTGGGCGTGATTAACGAGCAGGCTGCCGTGTTGGCGCGGGATGCGGGATTGAAGGTGGTTATGGATCGCTGTCCGGCGATCGATATCCCCCGTCTGGGGCTGGCGAAATAATAAAAAAAAGCCCGTTCATCGGGCTTTTTTTACACGCTTAGTTCCGCAGGCGCGGAGCCTGTAACTGTTTGCGGATAGTCTGAGCAAGTTCATCCATCGTGGGTTGTTCCGGATGCTCTTCCTGCAGCTCGCTACTTAGCTGCGCTTCGGCAAGGTAGGTATGTACGGGTTGTCCGTCGTCACCTTCCATCACCACATGGTACCAGGGTGCAGCGCGAAGCTCTGCGTTCACCGCCAGTTCGTCCGCTGACGGTTCATCAAGGGAATACTCCGGGTCGATATCCACGACCACACCCAAATACCCAAGCAAAGTGTGGCGGACCTGCTGGCCGATACCGAATTTGCTGGCAATCATAGTCACCTCCCGGGAAATACGACTTACACATTAAGTGCGGGCAATATTTCTCTTTTCAAGTTACATGACGCGACAGGCAAACCCTTTCAGATACAGTCCTTCCGGGTAGGTAGCAATCACGGGGTGATCGGCTGCCTGACGGAACTGCTCTATAAATTGTACATCACGACCAGCATCTATTGCGGCATCGGCGATGATTTTTTGGAATAAATCGGTGGTCATCAGCCCGGAGCAGGAGAAGGTGAGCAGCACCCCACCCGGGTTCAGCAGCTGGATGGCCAGCATGTTGATATCCTTATACCCACGGCAGGCGCCCATCAGCTGGCTTTTGTTTTCCACAAACTTTGGCGGATCCATCACGATGACGTCGAACTTCTCGCCCTGATCGCGATATTTACGCAGCAACTTGAAGACGTCGTCGCGTATAAATTCGGCTTTGCTCAAGTCCAGTTTGTTCAGCTCGACGTTCTGTTTTGCCACGTCCAGCGCTTCCTGCGAGGTATCCACGCTGACCACCTGGGCACAGCCGCCCATCAGCGCCGAAACGGCAAAACCGCCGGTGTAGGAGAAGCAGTTCAGCACGCGTTTGTCGGCAACGTACTGACGCGTAGCCAGGCGGCTGTCGCGCTGGTCAAGGTAGTAACCCGTTTTGTGCCCGCCCTGAATATCCACCAGCAGCTTCATGCCGTGCTCTTCAATCGGCAGCAGGGCAGGCGGCAGCTCACCCTTGACCGGGCCCTGCGTCAGCTCCATGCCCTCTTTTTTGCGCACCGCCACGTCGCTGCGGTCGTAAATAGCGCATTCCGGGAACAGGGTTTGCAGGGCGCTAATCAGCGCGGCACGCTGATACTCCGCCCCTGCGCTGAGGAGCTGCAGCACCAGGAAGTTGCCGAAGCGATCGATGGTCACGCCCGGCAGGCCGTCGGACTCACCGGCGATCAGGCGATAGCTGTCCAGCCCGTCGCGCTTTGCCAGCCACTCGCGCCACTGCTGTGCCTGCTGCAGGCGGCGGACGAAGAAGTCAATGTCGATGGTTTCGTCTTTATCGAAGGTCCAGACGCGCGCGCGGATCTGGGAGGCTGGCGAGTAAGCGCCTCGCGCTAACCATTTCCCCTGATGGTCAACAATATCAATGGTTTCACCGAGGCTGGCTTTGCCTTCCATACGGGCAACTGCGCCGGAAAAGACCCAGGGATGACGGCGCAGTAATGATTTCTCGCGCCCTTTGGCTAACACTAAACGTACACTCATAATTTGCTGTTCTGTCGATTTCAGGGAAATGGCGCGTAGAGTAGCACATTCAGCCAGGCGCAATCATCTGCGGATGTCGTTGAGCGTTTCGGCAGATCGTGGAGGAGGTGAGAATGGCCGTGGCGCTGTCACAGTTACAGTCGACTCGCTTACCGATCGGTGAAATCGCATTACAATGTGGGTATCTTTCCAGCTCTCGTTTCACCGCCCGTTTCCGGCAGCACTATGGCTGTTTACCGAAAACGCTACGTTAAGGAGAAGAAAAATGTCAAAAGTCTGCACCATTGCCTGGGTCCACGGCCTTGTTCAGGGCGTCGGGTTCCGCTACAGCACCCAGCGCGAAGCGATGACGCTTGGGCTAACGGGATACGCGCGAAATATGGACGACGGCAGCGTTGAGGTGGTCGCCTGCGGCGACGCGGAGCAGGTTGAAAAACTAATGGCGTGGCTGAAAGCAGGCGGGCCGCGCAGCGCCCGGGTTGATAAGGTCTTAACGGAACCGCATCAACCCGGCAGGGAATATGTGAACTTCGGTATTCGGTATTAAATACACTTCACCGGTTTAGGCAGGCCGGCAATTTTGGTGGCCTGTTTTGCCGGGCCTTTCGGGAACAGGCGATACAGATAGCGGCTGTTGCCTTTTTCTTCGCCAAATTTGTTGGCCATCGCCTTGACCAGCATGCGGATGGCCGGAGAGGTGTTGAACTCGAGATAAAACTCGCGCACAAAACGGACCACCTCCCAGTGTTCGGGGGAGAGGGCGATACCTTCGTTTTCGGCGATTTTCTCCGCCAGCGGCTCGCTCCATAGCGTGGTGTCTTTCAGATAGCCTTCGCTATCGGTCTCAATTTCCTGGCCTGCAAAAATGAACATAGTGCTCTGTCGATAAAGTAAAAAACGCCCCTAGTCTAGCAAATAAGGGGCGGCGTGAGAAACCTCGACCTACAGAAGAAGCTGGAGCAGATTGTTGGCATTAAGCTTTTTCAGCGCGTTGCATTTATACGTCGACACCTGTTTTTCACTCATCTGCGTCATATGCGCGACATGCCGTACCGATTGTCCGTTCACCAGCCTGTCGAGCACGTTGAACTCCATGCCTGTCAGGCAACAATTCAGGGTGCGCACCCGGCGGGGCTCTCTGGCAAGCAGATACGCCGCATCCGCAACGGCAATCCGGTCATCAATGATATATAAGGTCAGCGTGGCAAACCGCTTTCGCAGATGGGTAGCCAGTGCCCAGCCTTTTTCATTGCATACCAGATACACCGTTCCTTCCCAGCGCCTGGCTTCCAGCTCCAGAAGAATGTCGACCAGCGCCAGATGCGTCCCCGCGACGGAAAAGCGGCAGCGAACAACGAGGGTGTCGCAGACCAGCAGCGAACGGCACCACTTTACCGTACCGCTCTCAACCTGAGTCTGAGCGTTACGGCGCAGAAGGGCGTAGCGCAACCCTTCGGCATAAAAACGATTGTTGTCGAGGATGGCGTAACTCACAATGGCCTCTTTATAAGGTACTGGGCGTATAGATAACGCGTAGGGTGCCGGTGTAATCCCCGGCATTTTTGCTGCTGGCAGCAAACGCGGGCGTTTTCAGAATGATGGGGGCGGGGACACAAAGTACGCTCTCCCGTCCACCCGGCAGCACAACCTGACGCAGATATTGCGGGTCATTAGTGCTCTGCCAGATCAGCGTTTTGCCATTCGCCGCGGTTTCTGCTGCGCCCGTTACCGGGTTGATCACCGTAACCTGATAATCGAGCCGATCCCGTGCTTCGGTCTGGCTTCCACCGCGTCGTCTGACGGAAAACGCTCCCTCAGTACGGCCCGTGGCCGCTAAACCGTCATCCTCAAAGCGCAGATAGACGCGCGTGCTGGCGCTGTTTTTACCGTCATACAGGCACATATCCAGCGCGCTCTCGCCCTGGATTTCGCTGCCGCCGGGCCGCCCCGGAAAATTGGTCAGATTGAGGTTAACCAGCGGGGTTGAGTGGGGGAACGCCGGCAGATAAATCTGCTGGTTACCCGGATCGACCACCTCAATGCGTATCGTCGCCTGCCAGCGGGCTATGGTGAGGTAGCCCGGACACCCGACGTTGACATCGTTAAAGTTGCCCCCGCAGTCGGCGCTTCCCCATTCGCGCAGGTTCTGCTTCAGCGTTGCGGTCCAGATGCCCGGCTGGGCGAGCTTATCCAGTTCGCCTTTAACGATGTAAAAATCAAAATAGGGTTCCCGGTTCCAGGCCGAGAGATCGGCGGTACCGCCGCTGACAAAGCTGGCAAAGGTGAAAACTTTGTTGTTGATAAACATATGTTTTTCACCATAGACCTTCACATCTGCTGTTTTATTTGTCGACGTGTGGGTAAAACGCAGCGTAATGGCGTAGGGGGCGGCCGGGTTCGCGCTAAACCAGACCGGCGCTGTCATACACGCTCCGTTCGTCGGGTCGGTGCGGGACTCGCAGGTCAGGGTGTTGCGTCCCCACTTTTGCGGGTCGATAGTGTCGTAACCGCTCGGTTCATGGACCCAGATATCAAAACGCGCAGGCGGCACCGCGCGATCGTAGCTAATCCCTACGCTGGAATTTCTTCCGGCAGGGACGCCCGCCAGCGTCTGACAGCTCCACAGCGTCAAAAAAAGTAAAACAAAGAGGTAGTTGTTCACATCATTTCCCTTTGGTGAGGTGCTCTGCATTCATGGCCGTTGGCCCCGTAGGCACGTTCCGCCCGGCGAGCATCAGTTGCGCCTGGTGCTGGACCGAATCCGGCAGGGCGGAGAAAGTGAGTTCCCGACACGGGATAGACCCGACATAACGCACCACGTCGCGCATGCTTTTCACGCTCAGTTCACACTGATAAAACTGCTGCTGACGCACCAGATAAAGGTTGCGCAGCAGGGCGTCGCTCTGGGCGCTGAAACCGCCATTGCCGAGATCGTTCCAGCCGTTCACGTTCAGCGGTACGCCGCCCACGAACGGCGAATGATGTTCGTCAGTGAGCTGGCCGAGCCAGGTGTAGCGGGTGGTGGTTTGCACGTCCCGGCGAAGCATTTTGCCCGGCACCATAAAGAGCGTCCGGCTCCCGGAACCCTGCGTGATTTCACTGCTTGCGCCTGATGAGACGTTCAGCGACTCATTAACCGTCAGCGTTGTTGGCTGATAACCCGGCACCGCAAAAAGGGCACGGCTGTTGGCCGGGATATCCGCGGTACCGCCGTTATCCAGCGAGACGGCGACGCGTGAATCCCGGGAATCCTCAGGCGTAGCCACGTTTACCGCAACGGCAGAAGCCGGACGTCCATCGCCCCAGCGGCCAAGCCACAGCCCTGAACGCGACAGGGCGAGGGTGGAGCTGTAGTTGCCGCTGCTGCTTAACGTATGGCGCCCATCCTGGCGGTCCCATGCGTCGCTCACCGTCAGGCTGGCGTTACCAAAACGTCCACCCTGGCGCGTATACGCCGAGGCATTGAGCGAATCGCTGTTAATCCCCGACGCGCTCAGCCCGTATTCATTCTCGCCGCGCGCGTCGGCATACCAGTTGTGCGCCACGTTGTAGCTCAGCTGGTTTTTCTGATGCTGCTGGTGCTGCCAGGTTGCACCAAGCGAGGTATAGCCTGACGCATCACCCTGACGCTTATGCGCCAGTGAGAGGCTAACGCTCAGATAGCCGCCTTTGTCTTTCCCGTCGCGAGAGTGGTCGTTGCGCATAAACAGGTTAATGCTGCTGTTGATGTTCAGACCGCGCGCGCTAAAGGTATTACTCAGCCCGCCCTGCCAGGCCTGCGTGCGGGAGCGGGTCATATACACCGGCTCCCACGGCAGGCCGGCATCGTGACGATCGTCATGGTCAGGCAGTTCCCGGCGCGTAACGTAGCGCCCTTCGTTGCGGTTATCCGAATACCCCAGGTTGGCGTACCACGAGCCGACAGGCACGGAGAACATGATCGAGAGGCTACGATAACAGCCGTTGACGGCGTCAAAACCTGCGCTGCGGGTATCACAATTTTCTGCGGATAACGCGTTGCGGTAGAAGCTCAGCGAAAACCCGTCGTTATAGCTGATTTGCTGAATATTGCCGCGTTGGCCCTTGCTACCGTAGAGGTAGCTAAAGCGTGTGCTTAATACCCCGTCGATCGGGCCCGCGTTAAAGCCGCGGCTCCAGTCGAGGGCATTTTCCAGGAAGTGCTGCCTTTTCATGACGGTTGCGCCGCTGGTCAGCGCCAGCGTCGGGGTGACGGGCAGGCGTATACCCGACTGTGCGACCGGGCTGCGTTCATCATTGCGATCGTTATTAGCCGTTTCCCCTGCCTGCATAAACCACTCGACGCGGTCGAATGGCGTAATGCCCGTACGGGTAAACGGAACCTGCTCGGTACGCGTCAGTCGGTTGTTTTCGTATACTGACAGCGTCACGGTATAGCTTCCATCCGGAAACGCGCGCGTATCCAGAGTTTGTGCCCCGGCATTGAGGTAAAAGCTAGCCAGCAGCTCCTTGCCGCGGCGCGCGTCGATACGCGCATCGTGCGAAAGCAGCACCGTAATGGGCGTGCCCTTCGATTGCTGAACCGGGTTGATCCATGCCCGGGTCGAGCCCGTGCGCAGGCCACGTATTTTGCCCAGCGGCAGCTGGCTGAGGTTAATATTCCCCCCGGCGTTGCTGAACAGGTCGCGGGTATCCATCTCGCCTATCTGTAGATAATATTCACGCCATAAATCCTGGCGGAACCAGGCATTGTTAACGGTCATTTCCTGCTGCTGCTGATGACGCGAGCGTTGTCCCAGCCAGGTCCAGTCGAGGTTAAGATAGCCGTCCTGGGTCAGCGCCAGCGCCCCGTTGCCCTGAACGGTGGCAGACTGATAATCCCTGTCGGCAACGAAATTGATATTTTGCTGATGAATCAACGCGTTTTCGCTGTCCTGGGTGGGCTGATACCACTGGTTTTCCTCCGAGGGCTTTGGCAAAAAGCGCTTATCAAAAAACAGGTTTATGCGAGCATTGTTTTCGTCATAGATGATGGCCGCACGGCGGGTTTCGAGATAATCACACCCCGTTGCGGAGCCGTTGCTGCTGCAGGCCAGGTTGCCGTTACGGGCAAGCGGAACGGCCAACGCTGCGGAAACGGAGCCGATAAGGGCAGGATCGTCGTTAAACTGACGTTTGATGGCCGCGACCACGGTTTCAGGTGCGACAAAACTTACCGTTTCAAGATTGATATCGGTTTCGAAAAGGCCAAGCGACTCGCCGTATAAGCTCACCTCTGTCCACATGCGCTGCGTTTTCGCCAGGTCCTCGAATCCGGCCGGGACGGCCATCTCAGCGCAGGCGAGGTGGACAGATGCGGGTAATAAAGCAACAAAAAGGAGAGTATTTCTGTGAAACGCCATGAACGAGCCTCGACATCATCCTGACGTCAGAGGGCGGGCGCCCTCTGACGTTATTCCTTAGGTGCTATGGTGTTACGCACCGCCTTCCGTGGTGGTCGCCTGAGTCAGCATCAGGCTTACAACGCCGCTGTACTGGCCGGTTTTCAGAATGCCTTTGGTGGTCTGGGAAATGGTCAGAGGCAGAACCGCAGAACCGTTTTCAATGCTGCCCGGGAAAAGTTCGGTTCCGGTAAATTCGGCATCGGTGGTGGACAGGGTTTTATCACCCAGAAGAACCGTCATCGGTACAATCTGATCCCCATCCGTGTTGGTGAGCTTAGCTGCGCTAACGAGGCGTACTTTGACGTTACTGGTAGCGGAGTTGGACCATACCTTGGTGTTCAGGCGGTAGCTTTCCAGGCCCCGACCCGGCAGATACTGCATGTCGATGCTGGCTGGCAGCGGCGTGTTATCGGCCTGGGTCATATCCAGCTGTGAATCAACGCTGGCGTTGACGGTAATATCTTTCTGAATCGCCAGCGCGCTGGCAGATGTGGTCATCGCGGCAACGATCATCAGAGGTTTAATAAATTTACGCATTGATATCTCCATATTTTACAAATGAGCACCCTGGCTCTTTAAACAAACCACAAGGGTTTTTACAGTGACGTCGTGTTATTGCACGACGGGTAAGTCAGCTTCTTCAGCGGTTTTTTTCACCCAGTTGAAGTAGCGGAATTTGTATTTCTTGCCGTTTACCTGATTAAGCGTTTTTAATTTCCGCTCGGTATCCGGATAAATCGTGGCGTCTTCTTTAATCCATTTACAGACGTCGTCTGACTGACAAATACCGATCTCCCTGAGCGGCACGCGCAGGGTGCCGGCGTTGGTGACGGTCCCCCGTGCGGGATCGATATGCAGCGAAACGCGCTCCGTGGCAGGGGCCAGATGTACCAGCGCCCCCCAGATAACATTGACCCCAAGCTTTGCCGTCGCTGCCGTGCTTTCGGGCTGACCGGGAATAATGCTGTCCGGCTGTTTCACCCCTTCAAAATAGACTCGCCAGGTGGTCTCTTTTTCCGGCGGCGTCAGTGAAACAAGGCGCACCACGCGCATTGCGCCTGCCGCCAGGGCAAATTTATCGGGCGTCACCACGACGCCGCCTTCTTTCCACGAAGCAACGTCAATCTCTTTTTCCTGGGCCGTTCCGGGGTTAAGAATTTTCTTTTGCCTCACCCGAATGAACTGAATATCATCCGTTTTCGATGCCACTTTTATTTGCGCTGCGCCGGCGCTATCCACGTTAAGTTCCATTGGATAGACGCTCATATTGGCCCTTGTCATTTCTGAGAAAAATGACAGCGACAGCGCGGCGACATAAAACGCGGTTGTCATATTCACTTTTTGTTTCTGTTTCACATTCAGCCTGCCTGCTCTGAGTTCTTGTGCGGTTTTTAACACCAGGACACCGTCTGCTTTCGTATCGCTTCAGGGCAGGGAAACTTTAACCAGAACAGCAGGTTGTGAAAATTTGTATTAGTTAACCGCTGGTATACAGTGATTTATCCTGATTTGCTGGTCTTAAAGTTGTATAGTTAAAAGAAAATGCCGCTACCCAGGATGGGAAGAAAATTCCTGTTGATGAAAAAAGAACCAGCTCAGGAAGCGATTTTCTTGCCGATGTCACAGGGATAAAAAAGCCTGCGGTAATAGCTGAGAGTGAAATATGTTTTTTATATGCAATAATTCGTTGTTATTTGATCCTGAAGCACATGCAATTAGTCTTGTTGGTCAACCGGAGTCTGTATTAACGCTCTCGGCGCCAGCCGTTCGCCTTTTACAGGAGTTTATTCGTCATAAAGGGCACGATCTAAGTCGGGAGGAATTAATTACGCGCGTCTGGGAGGAGTATGGCTTTACGCCGTCTGGAAATAACCTCAACAAAGCGGTCAGTGAATTACGCAAAAGCTTCCAGTCTCTTGGGGAACATCATAATTTCATTGTGACGATACCCCGGTATGGATTCCGTTTTGTTGCCGATGTGATTTGCCAGCCTGCGCAAATTGTTCAACCCGCTGAAGCACAGCCGATCTCTTCCGTCGTGCCGCCAGAGGCAAAACGTCAGCGTATTTCCCTTAAATGGGGCGCCGCGGCAGCGGCATTGTTAGCATCAGCACTGGGGTTAGGCCTGCTGTTTAACCAGCAGCAGAAGATCGCTATACCGATGACGCCAAAGCCCGTCGCGCAGAAAATAGCGGGCTGTAGCATCTGGCTTATTAACGATCATGGCCGGCCGCTGGTGCTCTCGAAACTGGCGGGGCTGCTGGAGGCGAATAATGTGGCGTGCGCGCGCGAAGCGTACAATATCTACTATTTCAGCGCCCGCTTTAACCTTGCAGTTGCGGATGAAGTGTTCATTGGTGCATGCCCGGTCAATAAAACCAGCCTGTGCAAAACCATTCGCTATAAAAGCGGGGCAGAAAAATGAAAATGAGACTTCTGTTTGCTGCGGGTGGGGCGCTTGCTGGCGGCGCGCTGGCGCTCTTTATTTATTCCGGGGGCATATATAAGCGTGATGCGCTGGCCTGCAGTACGGAATTTAACTTTACGCGTAACGAGGGAAAAGCGAATGAGGTCCGGGTCAATACCGTGGCCCAGTTCTATTTTCATCGGGACGGCACCGGCTTAACAACGTACAAAGGTGCAGCTATGGCTGAAGGCCGGGGCATGATCGTTGACAGGGATGTGGATTTTACCTGGTCGCGACGGGATGATGATAACGTTATCGTGTTGAGCTACACCAAAACCTGGCGTCGGCATAATGACAATACCCCGGACGAAAAGTGGGGAGGCTTTGCGAGGCCGACAGCCCGCTATTACCTGACGATCTCCGAGCTTGCGCCCGCCGTGTGGCTCATACAGGACCGGCTCTATCCCACCTATATTTGCCGCGGTGACTAGGGCATAAAAAAAGGAGAATGCCTGAGGCATTCTCCTTTTTGTTTCAGCAGGTCTGCTTAATCGCGGCTGGCGAAGCCCAGGATGCTCAGCAGGCTGACGAAGATGTTGTACAGCGACACATACAGGCTCACGGTCGCGCGGATGTAGTTGGTCTCACCGCCGTGAATAATGTTGCTGGTTTCATACAGGATTGCGCCGGATGACAGCAGGATAAACACCGCGCTAATCGCCAGGTGCAGGGCAGGCAGCTGCAGGAAGATGTTTGCCACCATACCAATCAGCACCACTACGATACCCGCCATCAGCATACCGCCGAGGAAGGACATATCCTTGCGCGTGGTCAGCACGTAGGCCGAACAGCAGAAGAACACCAGCGCGGTACCGCCCAGCGCCATGCCAATCACGTCACCCATACCGGCAGACAGATACGCGTTCAGGATCGGCCCCAGGATATACCCCAGGAAGCCGGTGAAGGCGAACGCGGAAAGAATACCGACCGGTTTATCAGCGGTTTTGTAGGTCAGGAACATCAGACCGTACATCCCCACCAGCGTCAGGATCAGGCCCGGAGATGGCAGCATCAGCACGGTGCTGGCGGTAGCGGTGATCGCCGAAAACGCCAGCGTCAGGCTGAGCATGAAATAGGTATTGCGCAGCACCTTGTGGGTGCTCAGTAGCGATGTGCGGTCGCGTGAGGAAGTAATTATACGATCCATGAGTCACTCTCTTATGACAGATGTAATTAACGGAAAGAATAGGAAACGGCGCGCCAGTCTCAAAGTGGTTTTACCCATCTTTACTCAGCACGTTAGCGCTGAAGGTGGTCATTTCTTCTGCAAAAGCATGTGTAACCAGTATGAACGGCGGTTTAAAAGTATTTACCAGATCAACCTCTTATAGGTTACTGAAAAATATTGCGTTATTGCCTTTCGGGCGCTAAGAGTTATCTCCGGATCGTCATAAAACAGACAATAAGGCGAAGGAAATGAAACCACAAACACGCACGCGCTTTACGCTCTCTTTACTCACCGCCGGGATCCTGTGCGCCAGCACGGCGACCTGGGCGGCTAACGTGCCAGCAGGAACAGCGCTGGCCGAAAAACAGGAACTGGTCAGAAACAATGGCAGCGAACCGGCCTCGCTCGACCCGCACAAAGTCGAAAGCGATGTCGAATTCAATATTATCAGCGATTTATTCGAAGGGCTGGTGAGCGTCTCCCCGTCAGGAGAAATCCAACCCCGGCTGGCTGAAAAATGGGAGAACAAGGACAACACCGTCTGGACGTTCCACTTACGTCCGGGCATCACCTGGAGCGACGGGACGGCCATTACCGCAGAGGATGTGGTCTGGAGCTGGCAGCGCCTGGTTGATCCAAAAACCGTTTCACCGTACGCCAGCTATCCCGGCAACATGCATATCGTCAACGCGGCCGATATCGCTCAGGGGAAAAAATCCCCCGACACGCTGGGCGTAAAAGCAATTAACGATACCACGCTGGAAGTGACGCTCACCCAGCCCAACGCGGCGTTCCTGGCGATGCTGGCGCACCCGTCGCTGGTGCCGGTGGATAAAGTGCTGATTGGCCGCTTCGGTGAAAAGTGGACCAAACCGGAGCATTTCGTCAGCAGCGGAGCGTATAAGCTGTCCCAGTGGGTGGTCAACGAACGCATTGTGGCGGAGCGTAACCCGCGCTACTGGGATAACGCGCATACCGTTATTAACAAAGTCACCTATCTGCCGATCACCTCCGAGGCCTCGGATGTGAACCGCTATAAAGCGGGCGAAATTGATATTGTGTATACGGTACCCATTAACCAGTTTGCTCAGCTGAAGAAAACGCTGGGCAGCCAGCTGGACGTCTCCCCGCAGCTGGCGACCTATTACTACGAATTCAACACCACCCGTCCGCCGTTCAACGATGCCCGCGTGCGCAAGGCGCTGAACATGGCGCTGGATAAAGACATCATCGCTGAGAAGGTGATGGGGCAGGGGCAGCGCCCGGCGTGGCTGATTAGCCAGCCGGACATCGGCGGGGTCAAGCTGCAGAATCCGGATTACGCCAGCTGGCCGCTGGACAAGCGTATTGCTGAGGCGAAAAAACTGCTCAACGAGGCCGGGTATAACGAAAGCCATCCTCTGAGCTTCAACCTGCTCTATAACACCTCTGAATCGCACCAGCGCATCGCGATTGCGGCCAGCTCTATGTGGAAGAAAAACCTCGGCGTAGACGCGAAGCTGCAAAATCAGGAGTGGAAAACCATGCTGGATACCATGCACACCCACAACTTTGACGCGGTGCGCTACGCCTGGATTGCCGACTACGACGACGCGGCGACCTTCCTGAACAACTTCCGTACCGGCGACAGTGAAAACACCAGCCAGTACAGCAACCCGGACTACGATCAAGCCTTGATCAACGCCGCAAAGGCCAAAACGCCGGCAGAGCGGGGTAAATTCTACCAGCAGGCAGAGGATCTGCTTGGGCGTGATGTGCCTGCCATTCCGGTTTATCACTACGTCCGTACGCACCTGGTGAAACCGTGGGTGGGCGGCTTTACGCCGGATAAGCTGGGGTACTATTTCACAAAAGATATGTACATCAAAAAGCACTAAGCGAGAGGGCTGGATTTTATGCTGAGAAAATCGCCGATGTGTTGTCAGTTCAACCGATTAAGCACATTTTGGCTAATTTTAAAGCGAACGATTGCAGCCACTCTTTACAGCATGCGGTGAGGTGTTTATAGTTCGCCTCACTCAGGAAGTGTGGCCGAGCGGTTGAAGGCACCGGTCTTGAAAACCGGCGACCCGAAAGGGTTCCAGAGTTCGAATCTCTGCGCTTCCGCCAGATATAAACCCCAGCTTACTCGTTAAGCTGGGGTTTTTCTTTTGTCTTATCTCAGAGTTGCCTTTTACCAGATTCTGGCCATTCCTTCGCTTGCCGGGCGAACGAGAGTGAAGCCAAATTTAGAATACAGCTCGGGGACATCCGCCATTAAACAAACGTAGGCCCCTCTACAGGCATTGTTATCCAGCCATGCCACAAGCGTTTCCATGATGAGTCTACCGAGCCCCTTTCCCTGATGAAGAGGGTCAACGGCGACGTCGACAATATCAAAATTCAACGCACCGTCTCCCACGATTCGCCCCATACCCACGGGTTTTCCCTCACACAAAATATGCATGCCATAACAACTGCCAGGCAGCGCTTTGCGTGCTGCCTCCAGCGGACGAGGGCTAAGACCCGAGATTTCGCGCAGGCGGCAAAACGCTTCTGCGGAGGGGACGGTTTCAACTACGGTATAGTTTTCATGCATAAAAAGCTCCAGTCAGTATCTCTCGGTGTGTAATCCCCTCGGGCTAAACAGCGTTAGCCCCCGGCGGCGTTTCGCTGGCACAGGCTTACAATGAAACGTGCAACGTCTTAATATTATTGCAGAATGTAGGCCGGGTAAGCGTAGCGCCACCCGGCAAGAAAGGCGAGGTTTATGAACGGATAAAGGCCAGAATGTCCGCGTTAATGGTATCCGCGTGGGTGGTATGCATCCCGTGCGGGAAGCCCGGATAAATTTTCAGTACGCTGTTCGCCAGCAACTTATCCTGCAGCAGGGCAGCATTCTTATACGGCACGACCTGATCGTCGTCGCCCTGCATCACCAGAACGGGAACCGTGATGGTTTTTAAATCTTCAGTCTGGTCGGTTTCTGAAAACGCCTTAATCCCCTCGTAGTGGGCCCTGGCGCTGCCGATCATGCCCTGACGCCACCAGTTCTGAATGGTGCCCTCTGAAACCTCAGCCCCCGCCCGGTTAAACCCATAAAAAGGACCGCTGGCGACGTCGAGGTAAAACTGGGCGCGATTCGCGGCCAGCGCTTTACGAAAGCCGTCGAAAACCTCTACAGGTGTCCCGCCAGGGTTGTTTTCTGTTTTCACCATCAACGGTGGAACGGCGCTCACGAGTACCGCTTTGGCAACGCGCCCCTGCGGCTGGCCGTACTTCGCAACATAGCGGGCCACCTGGCCACCGCCGGTTGAGTGGCCGACGTGCACCGCATTGTGCAGATCCAGGCTTTCGACCACGGCCGACGCGTCAGCCGCATAATGATCCATATCGTGCCCTTCGCTGACCTGGTCCGAACGCCCGTGACCACGGCGGTCGATTGCGATAACGCGATAGCCTTCCGCAAGGAAGAAGAGCATCTGGTTATCCCAGTCATCGGCACTCAATGGCCAGCCGTGATGGAAAACAATGGGCTGAGCCTCTTTCGGACCCCAGTCTTTGTAGTAAATATTTACGCCGTCTTTCGTTGTTACGAATGCCATACCGCAGACTCCTCTGTTAAAGACGCAACGATCGCTGGCTGAGCGCAGAGCGAACCATTATTGTCTTCATGATGTTGGCTTGTTTTATTTCCCGTACCGACAGTACCCCTAAAGTGTAGGAGAAATAGTAAAACCGGTGGGTTTCATTCGTGTGAATGGTATCCAGAAGGGGAAAGCGAATGATGGACTCTGGAGTGAGTCCCAGAGCCATCAGAGGAGGGGGCGTTAACGGTTCTCTTCAATATAACGGGCGAGATCGGCCGGGGTTTTCAGCACCGTCGCCACGTCGGTAGGCGGGATCATACAGCCGTAAACGTCCTGCACCTCCAGCACCATGTCGACTGCCAGAATGGAGTCGAGAATGTCGGATTCAATCAGCTCATCGTGAAAGCCAACCTTGCGGGATAACACTTTTTCAAACAGGGCGAGAATATCGTGTTCCATCATTTTTCCTGGGATAATTAATGTGTGCGGGCGTAAGCGTCCAGCAGCTTGCGGTCAATTTTGCCGTTAGGATTTAGCGGCAAAGCGTCTTTTACGATAATTTGTGAAGGCACCATGTAGTGGGGCACCACTTTTGCCAGCGAGGTTTTGATTGCATCCGGTGCCAGCTCCGTCACGCAGAACGCGGCGATGCGCAGCACGCTGCCGCAGGGTTTCATCAGCGGCATCACCACCGCTTCGCTGATGCCGGACATGGCCAGCAGGCGGTTTTCAATCTCGCCGATCTCGATGCGGTAGCCATTCAGCTTGACCTGGCTGTCGTTGCGGCCCTGGCAGTAGATGAGCCCGTCTTCATAACCCAGATCGCCGGTCCGGTAGCCGCGGAACGCATCATTTTCCCGACGCAGCAGTTTTGCCGCGTTCTCCTGCGGCAGGCCTAAATAGCCGCGCATGACGTTTTTGCCCCAGATAATCAGCTCGCCCTCGGCGGAAATTTCCATTCTGCTGTCCGGCATCATCACGCCCACCGGCAGCACCGCGCTGTCGCTGTTAAGGATCTCATCCGTGATCTCAACCACGGTTGTCGCAATGGTCGCTTCCGTTGGGCCATAGGAGTTGATGATTTTGGCCTGCGGGAAACGGCGGCGGAGCTGTTTCACCAGCGCTTTATTGAGCACTTCACCAATGAAGATAAAGACGCTGAGTGCAGGCAAATACTCGCTGTTAAAGTGCGGAGAAAGCAGTTGCTGGTAGGCAAAAGAGGGGGTGGAAACCCAGGCGGAGACCGCGTTGCTTTGCAGTCGCTCGAGCCAGTTCTCTTTCTGGATATCCTCTTTGGCATTCAGCACGATGTGGCCTCCCATCGCCAGGTTCGCCAGCAGAGGGATCAGGGAGAGGTCAAAGCTGAACACCGCGTGGTTCATCAGCACCGGTTTTTCCGGCAGCGAAAAGTCCTGGCTGACCCACTTCATGAAGTGCCATACGCTTTCACGTCCAATCTGCACGCCTTTCGGTTTTCCGGTGCTGCCTGAGGTAAACATGATATAGGCCAGATCCTGCTCCTCCAGCACCTTGCCCGCCTCTCCGGTGGCGATGAACTGCCGCGTCACCACGTCGTAGTAATAAGGGGCGCCGGTCAGGTTGCAGATCTCGCGAAGCCGCTCCTGCGGGTAGATGCAGTCCACCGGGATGTACGGAATGTTGTGCAGCAGGCAGCTATAGATTGCCACGGCGAACTCGGCCTGCTGATGGCCGTACAGCACGATCGGCGTACCGTCTGCGGGCTGGCAGCGTCGATAACGCTCTGCCCAGTCCGTCACGGCAGAGGAAAGCTGGAGCCAGCTTAAGGTTTCGTCGCTGCCGCTGATGGCCAGCTGCTGCGGGGAGGCGGGATCGCGCAGTGCCGCACGCAAGAAATCCTGCAGTTCCTGAAGATCGGAGTGATTTTTCATAGAGGTGACATTCCACTGAAGATGTAAAGGGATCCTGCGGCGCTTCCCAGCGTCAGAATTCGTCCCAAAAACGCAACGGCCGGATACTGCAATCCGCGGTGTAACGTTGGGCTGCGTTTGGCTGACCACAGCAGCATGTTGTGCGCAACGGAAATCGCGCCAAACAGCGCGCCGCTGATGACGTAATGGCGTTCCAGGCCATTCCACGCCCCCATGCAGAACAGGGTGCAAAAAATACCGATATTTTGCGCCAGCGTTTTGTTCTGGCGGAAAAAGTTAAACTTCATCAGGTTCATATAGACGGGCATAAAGACCACGTCGCGCAGCCATTCGGACAGGCTGATGTGGAAGCGGCGCCAGAAATCCTGCGGGTTCTTTGCAAGAAGCGGCATGTTGAAGTTTGCCGGAATATTCAGCCCAAACAGCCGGCCCGCGCCGATGGCCATATTGCTGTAGCCCGCAAAATCGAAGTACAGATAGGCGCTGTAGGCAATCGACATCACCACGCCCACGGTCAGGGTAAACGGCTTATGGCTCCAGGGCTGCACGACGAGCGAATCGATCAGCATGGCAAAAAGGAACTTCTGAATGATGCCGGTAATAATTTGCTCCAGCGCCGTTAAAAACTGTTCGCGGTTAAGGACAAATGCCGGCTTATTCACATCGCTCATCCATGTCCGCCAGCGATACATCGGGCCGGCCAGAATAATAAAGGGCATAAAGAGATAGCAGAAATAGTGCAGGAAATTCTGGCCCTCTTTTTTACTGCGATACAGCAGTACATCCACAGCGCGGAAGGTCATAAAAGAGAGACCGATTGTGCCGAGGTGATAATTAAAATGTAATTTCACCAGAACCAGAGGCAGCAGCGTTAAAACGACCGCCTGCCAGGTTTTTAATCTGCCTTTTTCTTTTAACGTGGCGACAAGATAAAACCAGCAAAAGACGGCCACGGGAACACTGTAATTGCCCTGAAAAATATAACCCCAGCCTAATGCTGTCACCACGGATAAGGAAACTAGCCAGGTCAGACGGTGGCGTAAAACACGATTAACCATCGCAAACGCCAGCGCGGATGAAAATAAACAGACAAAAAACATTCCTGAGCTGTACATCATTTCGCCTCAGAATTTTTGATATTCAAAATGCAGCTGCATACTCATGCTGTCATCGACAGCGGTCCATGCAACGACGGTGATCGCCAGCAGTAAATAAAGGCAAAAAAGACGGATCGCGATTTTCATTATTTAAAACTCTGTGCAATAAAGCGAAGCATTGGCACCCAGGCCAGTTCGGTAGGGTGCAGACGATCCCAGTTCCAGCCGTTCTGATACGGCATGGCGTACATATCCAAATACGGGATCTGGTTCTCTTTCAGAATGGTTTGAATCTGCTTATCGAACGGGCGGAAGGTGTCGGTATTGTAAAGTGCCCAGGGGTTAACCGGGTCGACGATAGCTATCACCTGCACGTGATGCGCTTTCAAAAGCTGAACGGTTTTCCTGAACGCGGCGAACTGCCCCGGCACCACCGGCGTGTCATCCCACTGCTGCGGCTTACCGTCCTCGTCGTAAATCGTTTTGTCCATCCACAGCGTGGCCGCGCTCTGATGGCGCTTTTTATTCAACTCGCGGGCATTCGCCAGCGCTTTATCCCAGTCAGGGGAAAGACGGGCGGTTGGCTGCTGAGGCCAGGGCTGCGCCGTCTGTGGCCTGATGTTGAGCAGCGACAGCCAGTCGTTTTTAATCAGGGTGCAGAAGTTTGCAAACTGAAAACTCAGCTCGTCCCATATCAGCGCCGGATGCCAGCCATACACACGCATTTGCCCGAAGGTTAAATGGCTTATCTCTTTCGCATCAATATGCTTCAGGTAATTAACCAGGAACGGGCGCGCCTGCGGATCCTTCATCAGGGGATTAAAAATCGAGCCCGGAAAATTATCCGCATAGATAGCGGGCGGCAGGCCTTTTGAATAAAAGCCGTCAGGCGCCAGAAGCAGCACCACTTTGCTGTTTGCGTTAAGGCTATCTTTAAAACGCGAGAGAAGTAAAAATTGCGTTTCGTCATCGACAAACGCATCGCCATAGGCCACGACGGGCTGGTGCAATTGCTTATTAAAATAATTAAATACGGCGTAATGTTCCTCTTCTGAGGTGGCGACCTCAGACGCACCAAGGAAGAAAATAGCATTCCCTTCTAAAGCATGGGAAATAGTGGCTATTTTTTCCGCCTGTTCTTTTGTCGTCCCTGCCATGGACTTGATCAGCGGCTGGAATTTAAGCGGCGGATCAAAGCTTGTCACCAGCGGGTGAAAACTCAGGACTAAAATGGCCAAAACGGCCATCAGGATATGTAAGCAAAACGTATTTTTGATTTTCATCATCAACCAGTAAGGCGCTATGACAGTAATGCGTTAAAACCCGCATTACCCGGATTTATTACCATTACAAAACACATGGCCGTCTATTTTTTTTGGCATTCTATACCACGGTGATTTAAAAGGATGAGCGTTGCTGTGTAACGGTATGTACAAGGGGGGAAGGGGGGAGGGCAGGAAAGCGTCCGGGTGACTTTTTGCGCAGTCAAACGCCTGCAGGCAAAAATAGAAAAATTCCTGCTTTACAAGGCGCTAATAGATGTTTATAGTGCGCCTCACTTTGGAAGCGTGGCCGAGCGGTTGAAGGCACCGGTCTTGAAAACCGGCGACCCGAAAGGGTTCTAGAGTTCGAATCTCTACGCTTCCGCCAAATTCGAAAACCCTGCGATAGCAATATCGCAGGGTTTTTTCGTTTTACAGCGCAATTACCAGCTCCCCGGAGTGACTCCGCGAACAGCAGAGCGCCACCTGCTGGTCAGCCGCGCTTTTTTCTGCCTCCGACTGCACGCTATCCCTGTGGTCCACCACGCCGTCAATCACTGGCGTCAGGCAGGCGCCGCAGATCCCCATTTCGCAGGACAGCGGCACGTCCACGCCGTTTTCCTGTAATACCTGAGCGATGGTCTTATCCGCAGGCACCGGCCAGCGCTCGCCGGTGGAGGCAAGTTTGACCGTAAAGATCTCACCTGCGACGCCGCTTGTGACAGGGGGAGCGGGCTGAAACGCCTCGCTGTGGATATGGGCGTCATCCCATCCCTTCGCCGCCGCCACATCGCGCGCTTTCTCCATAAACCCCGCAGGTCCGCACACCCACGCGTGCAGCCCAGCTTCAGGCGTGGGGAAATGCTCCGCCAGCCTGGTTCGTGGGGTGGTGGTATGAATAATGCAGTCACCGCACTGCGAGAGTTCGCGCGCAAACGCCGCGTTTTCCCGGTTTCTGACGTAATAGTGCAGCGTAAACGGCGTTCCGGTCGCTTTCAGCTGCAATGCCATCGCATACAGCGGCGTAATGCCAATCCCTGCTGCCAGCAGCAATACCCGCTCAGCCTGATGCAGCGGAAACAGATTGCGCGGGGCCGAGATTGAAAGCCTCTGGCCCGGACGCAGCGTTTCGTGAACGTAGCGCGACCCGCCGCGCGAGGCGGCTTCTCGCCCCACGCAGATAAGATAGCTCTCGTCGCCACATGCCCCGGTCAGAGAGTACTGGCGGACCACGCCGCAGGGCAGGTGGACATCAATGTGCGCGCCGGGTCGCCACGCCGGTAGCGCGTCGCCGTTTTCGGCCACCAGCCTGACGGCGAGGCTTTTATCCCCCTCGCGCCACAGCCCGTCAACGATCACGTTCAGCATATTGGCCTCCGTTATACCAGGAAAAATTCGCCAAAGCCCATCTTCTTCAGTCCCCGACGGTAGGCAATCGAACTCTTATCTGCCGGAATATGGGCTTCCAGAGTGAGAACCAGCGGCAGACTTTCCGGGCGCTGGGTTTCGACCATCAGGCGATCCTCTTCAAAAATGCGCAGGTTAAAGGCATGCACCTCCTCCACCGGAATATGCAGATCAAAGTTGCGCGCGATGGGCGCGAACATGCGGGTCACCCGTGACGAGACGGGCGAGGCGGCGTTCATAATCACCAGCCGCGATTCACCCGGAAAATGAATCGTCAGGGTGGCGGTAAACGGCAGATGCATTTCAAAATGGCGCAGCCACTGGAACCCTTCTGGCGCCTGCACGGGTGAACTGGCGGGATAGTTGCTCACGGAACTCCAGTAATCGGCCACGAAACCGAAGGGCGTCTCCTGCGGCTGATAGATAGGGACAAGCTGATTATTGGGGTCGGCAAAGGTATCGGTATGGATCCACGCAAAGTGGGCAACATCCAGAAACCCTTCCACCTGGCGCCCGGCGAAGCCGTTCACCTCAAACGCCGGGCAGTTGATCTGCTGAAATCCGTCGTCGCTCCAGTGCGGCATGGTGGGCAGCGGCACGGGATTGTCCGGGTCAAACGCCAGGCAGGTCCAGATCAGGCCGAAGCGCTCTTCCACCGCGTAGTTAATCAGGTTCAGCTTCGCCGGAACGGGCTGGTCGGGGCTGGACGGAATACGGTTGCAGCGCCCGTCTTCACCAAAGCGTAAGCCGTGGTAGGGGCAGATAATCCCGTGCTCGTCGTGAAAGCCGAGCGTCAGCGGCACGCCGCGGTGCGGACACACGTCCCGGGCAACCACGACCTGGTCGTTAATTCGGTAAATCACCAGCTGTTCATCCAGCAGGGTAGCCTTGACGGGGGCCGGGCCGACGTCGCAGGCGCGCGCAACCGGATGCCAGCATTTCGCCAGGCGCAGCCAGTCCTCTGGCTCAAACGTGCAGTGGGCGGGTGGTGTCGGTTCTCTTTTCATCGTTGTCCCTCTTGTTCAGCCTAACGGGCCGCCCTGAATGGTCTCGCACAGACCGTTGATAATGCGTTCCCCGGTCTCCTCTTTGAGTTCCTGATACCAGGCCTGCGTCAACGCCATATCTTTCCCGTGGGTGACGTCGCAGCGTTTACGCGCTTTCAGCACCAGGTCACGCACCCGGTCGCAGCGCAGGGCTTCGTACTGCCGCAGCGCCAGCGTAATGTTGTGGTTTTCACGCAGGCATTCGCCCAGTACCACGGCGTCCTCCATGGCCGCGCAACCGCCCTGGCCGATATCCGGCGTGGTGCTGTGCCCGGCATCGCCGAGCAGCGCGACGTTGCCGCGTACCAGGCTGTCGAACGGCTCGATGTCATGGATTTCAATGCGGTTGGTGGTATCGGGATCCAGCGCGGCGATAAGCTTCTGCACCGGCGGCGCCCAGCCGCGGAAGTAGCCCGTGAGATCAGCGCGCAGGGTGGTGCGATCCTCCGCCAGGCCCGCGGGCAGCGGCACGTCAAAAAAGAAGTAGAAACGACCGCCGGAGACGGGCATCAGCGACACGCGTTTACCCTCGCCAACGAAGGTGGTCCACTGGTGCGCCGGGGCAATCTCTTCATCAATCTTCACCAGCCCGTTCCAGTTCACGTATCCGGCGTAGCGGCGCTCCGGGGTATAGCCCAGGACGTACGGACGAACCGCCGAGTGGCTGCCGTCGGCGGCAATCACAAAATCGCCTGTTGCCGTGGTGCCATCGGTAAAGGTCACGCTTACGCCCGCGTCGTCTTCGTGGACGTGTTCCACGCGCTTGCCGAACTGCACCTTGTCGCGCCCCCAGAAGTCCAGCATTTCGCGCTGGAGTTCAGCGCGCGAGACGGGGCAGGGGCGCCCGCCGGTACGCTCAACCAGCGGGGCGAGGCTGAAGCGGGTCAGGGTGTCGCCGCGCCGGTAATCCTTGTAGGCCATAAAACGCATCGGACCGCCGTAGGTTTCGATAATGTCGCCCATGCCGAGGTGCTGCATACACTTCACGCCGTTAGGCCAGATGGAGATGGCCGCCCCGACGGGCCGGATCTCTTTTACGGCTTCGAACACGGTACAGTCGATGCCCGCTTTCTTTAGCGCGACGGCAGCGCTCAGGCCGCCAATACCCGCGCCAATGACGATTGCTTTCATGCTTCTCTCCTTTTGCAGGGTGTAAAAACATTCAGCAATTTGCGTACCAGGCTGCAGAGTGGCGAAAACGGCGTTGTGGGAGGTGAGTTTGCACTGCTAAGGTGCGCAAACACGGTGAATATGCCTTTTTATGAATCAATAATTTCCTGTCCAGCCATACAGAATCGACTGTTTCACATCGGCGACAAGAGTGGCGTGGTTTGTGCAACAACCCGGGGGAGGACAATAAAGGAGACACTATGATCGCACTGCACGACTTCAATCATCTTCCTGAGAAAGAGGCTCTCGCGCTGCTCACCCCCTGCGTGGCGCTCCCCGGCTGGGCTGAGGCGCTGGTTTGTGGACGGCCTTACCCGAGCCGGAGTGAATTGACGATCGCGGCGCAGGCGCTGATGCAGCGCTGGGACGAAGTGGCGTTAGCGCAAGCCCTGAGCGCGCACCCGCGCATCGGGGAAAAGCCCGCGGGTGCACAGGTGGAGGCGGCGCTGTCGCGCCAGGAGCAGGGCGCGGTGAATGACCGGGACGCGGCGCTTGCGCAGGCGCTGCGCGAAGGTAACGCCCGCTACGAGGCCCGCTTTGGGCGCGTATTTCTGATCCGCGCGAAGGGCCGCAGCGGCGAGGAGATATTACAGGCCCTGCGCGCGCGGCTGGAAAACAGCGACGCGCAGGAAGTTCAGGCGGCGCTGGAACAGTTGCGGGAAATTACGCTGCTGCGGCTGGAAGGAGTGATTAGCGAATGAGCACGCTCAGCACCCATATTCTCGATATTTCAACGGGCAAACCCGCCGCGGGCGTGACGGTTCACCTAGAACGGGAGGGCGAAATCATGGCGACGGGCGTGACCAACGTTAATGGTCGCATCACCGAATTTGTCCCTTTCCTGCCCGCAGGCCGCTATCGGCTGGTGGCGGAGATCGGCAGGTGGTTTCGCGCAACCGGCCGGGAGACGATCTACCCCTGCGCGCAAATTGAGTTTGTGACGGGAGAAGCGGCAGACGAGCACTTCCATCTGCCGTTTGTGATTGCGCCAGGCGGGTGGTCAACCTACCGGGGCAGTTGACCACACCCGCTCGCCGTTGACCCAGGTCTCACTGATGTTGCGCTCGTCGCCCAGGGTCATCAGCACAAATAGCTGCTCGTAGATATCCTGACAGCGGCGATTGCGCAGGCGCTGCAGCGGCGTCACGTCAGGATCGATAACCACGAAATCCGCCTCTTTGCCGGGGGCGAAGTTGCCAATCTTATCGTCCAGCCTGAGGGCGTGCGCGCCGCCCAGCGTGGCGTGATAAAACGCCTCGCTGGCGCGCAGGCGGTAGCTCTGCAGCTGGCCGACCTTGTAGGCTTCTCCCAGGGTGCGCAGCATGCTGAAGGTGGTGCCCGCGCCGACGTCGGTGCCGATGCCCATCCGCACCTTGTGCTGCCAGCAGGCGGGCAGGCGAAACAGCCCGCTGCCGAGAAACAGGTTCGAGGTGGGGCAAAACGCCACCGCCGAACCGGTGTCGTGCAGGCACTGCCACTCGCTGTGGTGCAGATGAATCGCGTGGGCAAACACGCTGCGCTCTCCGGTCAGGCCGTAGTGGTGATATACGTCCAGATAGCGCTCGTGCTCCGGCCAGAGATCGTTCACCCAGGCCACTTCGTTTGGGTTTTCGCTGAGATGGGTCTGCAGCCAGGTATTCGGAAACTCCTCTCTGAGCAGGCTGACCGCGGCGAGCAGCTCGGGTGAGGACGTTGGGGCAAAGCGCGGCGTAATGGCATACCCCAGCCGCCCCCGATGGTGCCAGCGCTGGATCAGCTCCCGCGTCTGCCGGTAGCTCTGCTTTGCATCTTCGCTCAGGTAGTCCGGCGCGTGCCGGTCCATCATCACCTTTCCGGCGATAAGACGCATGTTGAGGCGCAGGGCTTCGGTAAACAGCGCTTCGACCGATTGCGGATGCAGCGTGCAAAACACCAGCGCGGTGGTGGTGCCGTTGCTCACCAGTTGGTTAATGAAAAATTCGGCGATCTCTTTCGCGTAGGCTTCATCGGCAAACTGGCTCTCCACCGGGAAGGTGTAGGTGGTTAGCCACTCCAGCAGCTGTTCGCCAAAGGCGCCGATCATCTCCGTTTGTGGATAATGAACGTGGGTGTCGACAAAACCGGGCAGCAGCAGCCTGCCGCGCAGGTCCGTGTAGCCTTTGTGGGGGTCGAGATACTGCTCGCCCTCCTGCCACGCCATCTGCGCCAGAATTTTTCCGTTCTGGATAAACAGCAGCCCGTCCTCAAGGTAGCGCGCGTGCTCGGCAATGGCGTCTGCGCTGTCGCAGACCTGCGCGATATCGAAAAATGCACCGCGTATCGCAGTCTGGTATTCCATCGTGGGTCCTGCCTTAGTGTTTGCGTAGCGGGGTGAAAAAGCTCAGCAAGAACGATGCCAGAATGAACGGGCCGCAGATAAACTGCGGCCGGAGGGAGGGGTTACTCTTTTTGCGTCGCCACGCGGGAGCTGAACGAGGCCGCGCCTGCCGTCTCGCGCTCTTCCCGCGCCAGCCAGCGGTAGGTCACGCCGCCGAGGAAGACGCCGATAAACCAGCTGAAGTTTGCCACTTCATGCAGGGCCGGGATAAAGCCAATCACCAGACCTACAGCAACGGATGGGATCAGCGCGCCAATGGCCTTCGGGTTAAAGCCGTTGCGGTACCAGTATTTGCCCTTTGGCGTGTCGTCGAACAGATCGTCTACCGACACCTTGCCGCGCTTAATCAGGTAGAAATCGGCAATCAGAATGCCGAACAGCGGGCCGATAAACGCCCCGAGCACGTCCAGGGTGTAATGGATGAGCTCCGGCGAGTTGAACAGGTTCCACGGGGTGAGCAGGATCGAGCCGACGGCGGCAATCATGCCCCCGGTGCGGAAGCTGATCTTCTGCGGCGAGCAGTTAGAGAAATCAAACGCCGGTGAGACAAAGTTCGCGACGATGTTGATCCCGATGGTGGCGGTGATCATCGTCAGCAGGCCAATTGCCACGGCCAGATCGTTACCTACGCGGCTGACGGTTTCGATCGGGTCGGTGATCATGCGGCCAAACAGCGACTGGGTGCCGGAGACAATCACCACGGTGACGATGGAGAATAGCAGGAAGTTAAACGGTAGCCCCCAGCGGTTGCCGCGGCGGATCTCACCCATGCTTTTGCCGTAGCGGGAGAAGTCGCCAAAGTTGAGCAGCGGGCCGGAGAAGTAGGAGACCACCAGCGCGGTCGCGGTGATCATCTGCCAGGTCTGCTCGCCCACGCTCAGGGATTTGCTGGCGAGGGTGAAAGAGATCCCGTCAAAACCGGTCTTGTATACAATCCAACCCGCAAGGGCCAGCATCACCACATAGACCGCCGGACCGGCGATATCAATAAAGCGCTTAATGGCGTTCATGCCGTGCCAGAAGACCATCGCCTGGAGAACCCACATGATGGCAAAGCAGATCCAGCCCAGCGGCGACAGGCCCAGGAAGGCACCGGTGGTAAGACTTGCCAGAGAAGGCCAGAACTTGAGCACCACCAGCATCAGCGCGTTGGCGGCAAGCCAGGTCTGAATGCCGTACCACGCAAAGGCGATAAGCCCGCGGATCACCGCCGGAATATTGGCCCCGAAGACGCCAAACGCCTGACGGCTGATCACCGCATAGGGCACGCCCGCCATCTGGCTCGGTTTGGCTACCAGGTTGGCGCATAGCTGCACAATGCAGATCCCCACCAGCAGGCAGAGCAGCACCTGCCAGCTTGCCAGCCCGAGCGTAAAGAAGCTCGCGGCAACAACGTAACCCCCCATGCTGTGAACGTCGGACATCCAGAAAGAAAAGATGTTGTACCAGCTCCAGTTCTGGTCACGCGTCGGTGCCAGATCCTCATTGCAAAGACGTGGGCTGTAAACCGCACCGGAATCAGCGGCCGTACCCTGCTGTGCGTTTTGACTGTTTGGCATGAAACCTGCTCCTGTGAATGAAAACCCGTTGAGTGGGAGTGCAAACGGTGTTGCAGGATCCAGGCCAAAATAATAAATCTTGTATGCAATATTTTATTTTTATGTATACGATTCGATAACGGAAAGTAAAATTCGGAGTGGTAAATGAACAACATAAACGCCCTGCAGACCGCGCCAGACCTGCATGACAAAGACGAAACCATCTTCCAGGCATTGATGACAGCGATTGTGGAACATCAGCTGCTGCCGGGGAGCAAATTGCCGGAAGAGGCGCTGGCCGAGGTGTTTGGCGTGAGCCGCACGGGCATCCGCAAGGTGCTTCAACGACTCGCCGCTGTGCAAATGGTCACCCTGACGCCCAAACGTGGTGCACACGTCGCCAGCCCGACGGTGGAAGAGGCGCGGCACATCTTCCGCACCCGCGCGCTGCTGGAGGTCGCTAACCTGCCGGACGTGCTGGCGCACTGTCAGCCGCCGCACCTTGCCGCGCTGGAGGCCATTATTCGTCAGGAGCAGCAGGCGCACGAGGCGTACGACGGCCCGGCGGCAATCCGACATTCCGCCAGTTTCCACATACAACTGCAGGCCATATCCGGCAACCAGGTGCTGACGGAGATGGTGACAAGCCTGAGCCAGCGCTCCTCGCTGGTGATTGCCACCTGGGGCGCGCCGTGGCGTCAGGGCTGCCGCTGCAACGACCACGAACAGCTTGTAGATCTGCTGCGCCAGAAGGCGCTGCAGCCGCTAAGCGATGCCCTCATGCACCATTTTGAACACATCGTTGCCAGCCTCTGCTTCGAGCGGGCGGGCGAGTGCCTGCCTGATTTTGCCCGGCTGTTTGCCGGCCACAAGGAGTCGTAATGTCTGTCTGTATACAAGTGATCAACCCCAACACCAGCCTCGCGATGACGGAAACCATCGGCGCGGCGGCCCGCGCGGTGGCGGCGCCGGGAACGGAGATCCTCGCGGTCTGTCCGGGCGCGGGCGTGCCGTCTATAGAAGGCCACTTTGATGAGGCCATCGCCGCCGTCGGTGTCCTGGAACAGATCAAAAAAGGCAGGGAGCAGGGCGTGGACGGTCACGTTATTGCCTGCTTTGGCGATCCGGGACTGCTGGCGGCGCGCGAGCTGGCGCAGGGGCCGGTTATCGGCATTGCCGAAGCTGCCATGCATATGGCGACGCTGGTCGCGACGCGCTTTTCGGTGGTCACCACGCTGCCGCGCACGCTGATTATTGCCCGCCATCTGTTGCACCAGTATGGCTTTCAGGACCACTGCGCAGCGCTGCACGCCATCGACCTTCCTGTGCTGGCGCTGGAGGACGGCAGCGGTCTGGCGCAGGAGAAGGTACGCGCGCGCTGTATACAGGCGCTGAAAGAGGATGGCTGCGGCGCCATCGTGCTCGGCTGCGGCGGCATGGCGACGCTGGCGCAGGAGCTGACGCGCGAGCTGCGCGTGCCGGTGATCGACGGCGTCAGCGCGGCGGTGAAGATGGTGGAATCGCTGGTGGCGCTGGGGCTCTCGACCAGCAAGCATGGGGATCTGGCCTTCCCGGAGAGCAAACCGTTAAGCGGGCAGTTTCAGGCATTGAATCCATTTTAACTTTTGGGGGTGGTATGGGGCTTTTCGAACAGGATTATCCGCGGGATCTGCGCGGCTACGCGGGCAACCCGCCGCACGCGCGGTGGCCGAATGAGGCGCGCATCGCGGTGCAGTTTGTGCTCAATTATGAAGAAGGGGCGGAAAACCACGTTCTGCACGGCGATGCCGGGTCCGAGCAGTTCCTGTCGGACATCATCGGCGCGGCCAGCTACCCGGATAAACACATGTCGATGGACTCCCTCTACGAATACGGCAGCCGCGCCGGGTTCTGGCGGATCCACAGTGAATTTCAAAAACGCGGCCTGCCGCTGACGGTCTTTGGCGTGGCGATGGCGCTGGCGCGTCACCCGGAGATTGTTGAGGCGATCAAAACCGCGGATTACGACGTGGTCAGCCACGGCTGGCGCTGGATCCACTATCAGAATATGGACATCAGCCAGGAGCGCGACCACCTGCATAAGGCGGTGCAGGTTCTTACCGACCTGTTCGGCAAGCCGCCAACCGGCTGGTACACCGGGCGCGACAGCCCCAACACCCGCCAGCTGGTGGTGGAGCACGGCGGCTTCGACTACGACAGCGACTACTACGGCGACGACCTGCCCTTCTGGACGGAAGTGGCCTGCGGCGACGGCACCCAAAAGCCGCACCTGATCGTGCCCTATACGCTGGATGCGAACGACATGCGCTTCGCGACCGCGCAGGGGTTTAACACCGCCGAGCAGTTTTATACGTACCTGAAGGACAGCTTTGACGTGCTGTACGAGGAGGGGGAAAGCGCGCCAAAGATGATGTCCATCGGCATGCACTGCCGCCTGCTGGGAAGGCCGGGGCGTTTTCGCGCGCTGCAACGGTTTCTGGATTACGTGCAGCAGCACGATCGGGTGTGGGTCTGTACCCGCCAGCAGATTGCCGACCACTGGCGGGAAGTGCATCCGTTTCAGAAGTAATTGTGCGATGTTTTGCCGGGTGGCGGCTGCGCCTTACCCGGTCTATACCATCAAACTCACCTGCGCCGCAACAATGCGCCACCCGTAGGCAAATCGCACCCACGTCTGCTGCTGGCGGCCAATCCGCTCCGTACCTTCACGGGTAAACTCGGTGCTGCACACGGCATAATCCTCCCCGAAGGTGGTGATGACGGTATGACGCAGCGTCCGCTGCAGCCCGGCGGCGGGGCGCGCCGCGCGAAAGGCGCGGATTTCATCGATACCGTACAGATTTTCCCCCGCCCCCAGACGCACCGTGTTTTTGTCGTGCCAGAACAGCTCGTCCAGCACGGCAATGTTGTTACTCACCAGCGCGTCTTCATAGCGATAAAACGCGGCGGTCACCTCGGCAACCACCCACGGCAGGTTAATGTCATCGTGATTGATCATGCTGCAACCTCCGCCGGGCGGGCATCGGTGATGCCGCTCTCTTCCAGCACGCGCGCGACGCGCAGGCAGGCCTGCTCGTTAAACGGCGCGGCAATCAGCTGCAGGCCAATCGGCGCGCCATGTGCGGTGCGCAGCGGAACGGTGGTCACGGGCAGGCCCAAAAATGAAATCGGCTGGGTCAGCATCCCCATGCTGGCGCGGATGGGGAGCGGCTGACCGTTAATCTCCATGGTTTGCTCGCCGATCCGCGTGGCGCTGCGCGGCGTCGCGGGGGCGATCAGCACGTCGGCCTGGGCAAACAGTGCGTGAAACGCCTGCCGCGCCTGCGCGCGGAACCGCTGGGCCTGAATATACCAGGCGGAGGGGATCATCGCGCCTGCCAGCAGTCGCTCCCGGGAGTGCGGCTCAAAGCGCTCGGGCTCGCGGCGAAGCGCGGGCAGGTACTGATTTCCCCCTTCGGAGGCGCTGATGATAAACGCCGCGGAGCGCGCCAGCTCGGCGTCCGGAAACTGCAGCTTATCCTGCACGTCGAGCGCCTTCGCCACCCGCGCCACGGCGTCTCTGGCCTGTGCGTCGCACCAGGTGGTGAAGTAGCCGCCGAGCACCGCGCAGCGCAGGCCGTCAAGCCCGCGGTCTAGCAGGGGGCGCGTCTGCTCGCGCGAGCTCTCTGCCTGAAAACGGTCGCTGCTGTCCCGGCCCTGCAGCGCGTCGTACACGGACGCCAGGTCGCACACGCGGCGGGCGAAGGGGCCGATATGATCCAGGCTCGCGACAAACGGATGGCTGCCGGATCGTGACAGGCGGCCAAAGGTGGGCTTGAGGCCATAGATGCCGCACAGGGAGGCTGGAACGCGAATCGACCCGTTGGTGTCGGTGCCGAGCGAAAAGTGCACCAGCCCGGCGGCTACGGCGGCGGCTGAACCGCCAGAGGACCCGCCCGCAATGCGCGTCAGGTCGTGCGGGTTACGCGTCGCGCCGTAGTGGCTGTTCTCGGTGGTAAAGCCGTAGGCGTAGGCGTCCATATTCACCATGCCGGACAGCAGCCCGCCCGCGCTGCGCAGCTGGCGCACCGCGAAGCTGTCAGCGGCCGCAGCGGGACGCTGGCTGAACAGCTCGGCGCCCGCGAGGGTGGTGTGTCCGGCAACGTCGAACAGGTTTTTCACCGCGTAGGGCACGCCCGCCAACGGCGGCAGGGGGCGCTTCTCGCGGCGCAGGGTGTCGATGTTCTCGGCCTCGGCGAGCATGCGTGCTTCCGTCACGGTGGTCCAGGCATTGATCTGCGGATTAACTCGCTCAATCGCCTCCAGCGTCTGGCGGGCAATCTCATGGGCGCTCAGCTCGCCCGCGCTCAGCGCCTGTTGAATGTCGCTGATACTCATCTCGTGTAGCGTCATGCTTTATACACTCCTGCGATCTCCAGACGGTCGTCGAGCGGCCGCGCCATCAGCGGGGCGGCCATGCTGGCAATGCGGCTGAACTGCAACTGCAGTTCGGCGCGGCGGGCATCGTCCAGCGTCACGCCGAGCACGGACTCCATTTGCGCAAGATACGCCTGCCAGTCGGGTTGTTGTGTCGTCATTGTTTTCTCCTCAGTATCCGGCGGCCGCGCCGTTGCTGCGCGGGTCAAACGCCCCTTCAAACAGCCCGTTGGGGTGGCGGACAATCGCGCCCGCGTGGCCCATAGCTTCGCTAAAGTCCGGGAAGCGTTCGACCTCATGCCCCCGCGCCCGCAGTTCAGCGATCGTCTCAGCGCTAAAGCGTCCTTCCAGCTTTAACGTGTCCGAGGTTTGCCCCCAGGTACGCCCCAGCAGCCAGCGCGGGCGGGTGATGCTCTCCTGCAGCGGGACGCCCTGAACCACGTAGCGGGTAAAGAGCGCGGCCTGGGTTTGCGGCTGTCCGTCACCGCCCATCGATCCGTAGACCATTACGCGCCCGTCCTTAAGACGCGCCGCCGCCGGGTTCAGGGTATGGAAAGGCTGTTTGCCCGGCGCGAGGGCCAGAAGATGAGCGGGGTCGAGGCTGAATGACGCCCCCCGGTTCTGCCAGACGAGGCCGGTATCGGGCAGCACCACGCCGCTGCCGAACTCGTGATAAATACTCTGGATAAACGACACGGCAAGCCCGCTGTTATCCATCACCCCCATCCACACCGTATCGCCGGGCCCTTTTCCGGTTCCCCACGGCGCGGCGTGGCCGTCGTCAACCCTGTCGGCAAGCGCCTGCAGGGCTGAGGGATCCAGCAGTTTCTGAATCTCGGTTTTCAGCTCACGCGGGTCGGTAATGTGGGCATCGCGCAGGCCAAAGGCCAGCTTGGTGGCTTCAACGATGCGGTGAATGGTGTCCGCGTCGTCGGCCTCCGCCATATTCAGGCGGTCGGTGATGCCGAGTATCGCCAGCGAGACCAGCCCCTGCGTCGGCGGGGCGTGGTTGAAGATCTCTCCCTGCTGATGCTGCAGCTTCAGCGGCGCGGTGCGCCGGGCAGCGTGCGCGTTAAGATCGGCCAGCGTCACGGGCATGCCCAGCGTCTCCATGCCGTGCGCCAGCACGTCCGACAGCGGGCCGCGATAAAAGCTGTCCAGACCATCTTCCGCCAGGCGCGTCAGGGTCGTGGCCATGGCGGGCTGGTAAAAGCGACTCCCGACCTGCGGCGGCCTGCCGTCCACCAGCCAGGTTTCCGCGAAGCCGGGCATGTCCTTCAGCTCGTCGAACTTGCTGGCCGTGGCGTGGGCCTGAGACGCCGTGACCGGCGTGCCGTGCTGCGCATAGTCAATGGCGTCGGCCAGCAGGCGGGCCAGCGGCAGCGACTTGCCGGTCATCTCGCGGGAGACTTTCAGCGCCTCGTCCCAGCCGCTCACCGTGCCGGCGACGGTCAGCGCCGCCTGCGGTCCGCGATGGGGAATGTGCGTGTGCCCGTCGTAGGCGGCAAGCGTCGCGCGCGATCCCGCCGCGCCGCTGGCATCAATGGCGATGGGGTCGCCTTCTGGCGGCACGATAAGCCAGAAGCCATCGCCGCCCAGCCCGTTCATGTGGGGGTAAACCACGGCGATGGTGGCCGCCGCCGCGACCATCGCTTCAATCGCGCTGCCGCCTTCGCGCAGCACCGCCAGCGCGCTCTGGCTGGCAAGATGGTGGGGCGCAACGGCCATGCCGTGCGTGGAGACGTTGCTTTGCATGAGAAGTCCTCGTAACACTGAAAGTCACAAGGCGCTGCAAAAGCTGTTCCAGTTCTGAAAGAAAAGTTTCAGTAAACTGGCACGTATAATGAATACGTATAAAGAAAGGTATAATGTGATGAAACAAAAGTTACAGAGGCGCTATGGAACAACTGGATGAACGTCTGAAAGCACAATACCCGTCGCTGTCGCCGCAGGAGCAGCGGGTGGCAGACTTTATATTCGACCATTTTGACGACCTGATCAGCTACAACAGCGCCGAGCTGGCGCAGCTGAGCGGGGTGTCGAAAGCCACGGTCAGCCGCCTGTTTAAGCGTCTGGGCTATGAGAAATATAAGGATATGCGCGACGAGCTGCGCACCCTGCGCCAGAGCGGGATGCCGCTCACCGATAACCGCGATGCGGTGCAGGGCAACACGCTGCTGGCGCGCCACTACAAGCAGGAGATGGCGAACCTGACCCAGTGGGTCAATGCCCTTGACGCGCAGCAGTTTGCCGACGCCATGGCCTGCATGGTCAAGGCGCGGCGCATTGTCATTATCGGCATGCGTAACGCTTATCCGGCGGCGCTCCACCTGCGCCAGCAGCTGCTGCAGGCGCGCGGTCAGGTGCTGGTCCTGCCGCAGCCGGGCCAGAGCCTGAGCGAGGAGCTGGTGGACCTAACGCCGGACGATCTGGTGGTGATGATGGCCTTCCGCCGCCGCCCGCGCATCATTCGTCCGCTGATGCAGCAGCTTCAGAGTAGCGGTATTCCGGTGCTGCTGATGTGCGAGCCGCAGGCCCACAGCTTATTTCCGCTGGCGAGCTGGCAGCTCTGCGCCCCGCTGGACAGCGTCTCCGCCTATGACAGTTATTCCTCGGTCAACAGCCTGATCAACCTGCTGGCAAACGCCTTCCTGCATGACATTCTCGATAAAGGCCGTCCGCGCATTCACGAGATTGCCTCCCTCTACCAGCAGCTGGACGAACTCGAACAACGATAATGGGGCATCAGACTGGTGCTTTGCATTGAAATGGTGCAATTGAACGGGGCGAAAATAGAGAGTATTTTCGCCCCGTTCGCGTTTTATCAGGCTTTAAGAGAAAATTCCCCGCTTCGCCTTATCTGGCACATTAGTTGCAAAATCACATTCAAAGAATCTTTTGTTTCATGTTAACGTTACGGGGAAGCACCATGAAAAAACTGTTTATTGCACTGGCCGGGGCCGCCTGTCTCTTCACTCAGCTGCCGGCAAAGGCTGACCAGCTTCAGGATATCGAGAAGCGCGGCACCATTCGCATTGCCGTTCCGCAGGATTTCCCGCCGTTTGGCTCGGTAGGGACCGATCTGCAGCCGCAGGGCTACGACATAGACATGGCGCGCTATCTGGCGAAACAGATGAAGCTCAAGCTGCAGCTGGTGCCGGTGACCAGCGCCAACCGCGTGCCGTACCTGCAAACCGATAAGGTGGACCTGGTCATTTCCAGCCTCGGTAAAAACCCGGAGCGCGAGAAGGTGATCGACTTCAGCCGCGCCTACGCGCCGTTCTTCCTCGGCGTGTTTGGCCCGAAAGGCGCCGAGCTGAAGGACGCCGCCGCGCTGAGCGGAAAAACCATCGGCGTGACGCGCGGGGCGGTGGAGGACATGGTGCTGACCGGCCTGGCACCGAAAGATGCCAACGTGAAACGCTACGAAGACAACAACACCACGCTCTCGGCCTACCTCTCCGGCCAGGTGCAGTACGTGGCGACCGGCAACCTCGTGGTGGCGGCCATTTCGCGCCAGAACGCGGATAAAGCCCCGGTGCCGAGCTTTATGCTGAAAGACTCACCGTGCTTTATCGGCCTGAAGAAGAACGAACCGGCCCTGAAGGCGAAAGTGGATGCGCTGATTGAGCAGGGCATCAAGGACGGCACGCTGAACGGCCTGTCTGAGCAATGGCTGAAGGCCCCGCTGCCGGCAAACCTTGGCGCCTGAGCCTATGACGGAGCAACTTGATTTTTCAGCCCTCTGGCCGCACTGGCCGGAGCTGCTGGCCGGGCTGTGGGTCACCATTCAGCTGACGGTAATGGCAACCGTCGGCGGGCTGGCAATCGGGATTTTCGGCGCAGCGATCCGCAGCGGACGCACCACCTGGTACAGCCGGATCTGGGGCGGCTACGTGGAGATCATCCGCAACACGCCGTTTGTGGTGCAGCTGTTTTTCATCGTCTTCGGCCTGCCGAATCTTGGCCTGAAGATGACGGCGGGGGAGGCGGCGCTATTGGCAATGGTGGTGAACCTGGGCGCGTACAGCACCGAAATTATCCGCGCGGGCATTCAGGTCACGCCGAAAGGACAGTGGGAGGCCGGGCGCGTGCTGGGGCTGACCCGTCTGCAGACGTTTATTCGCGTGGTGCTGCCGCCCGCGCTGCAGCGCATTTATCCGGCGCTGGTGAGCCAGTGCATCATCGTGATGCTCGGCTCGTCGGTGGTGTCGCAGGTCTCGTATGAAGAGCTGACCTTCGCCGCCAACCTGATCCAGTCCAGAACGTTTTTGAGCTTTGAGGTCTATCTGGTGACAACCGGGATTTACTTAGCGCTGTCGATTACCCTGCGCCAGCTGATGATGGCGGCAGGACGCAAATGGCTGGGGGTGTAGGCATGATGACCACCTTTACCGACTGGGACATTATTCGCAACCTGCTGCTGGCCGGACGCTGGACAGTGCTGCTGTCGCTGGTGGCGTTTGTTGGCGGGGCGGTGGTAACGCTGCCGCTCCTGCTGCTGCGCCTGACGGGCGGACGCACGGTGAAGCGCATTATCCGCGGCTATATCGAGCTGTTTCAGGGCACCCCGCTGCTGATGCAGCTGTTCCTGGCCTTCTTCGGCGTGGCGCTGTTCGGCATCGACGTCTCGCCGTGGACCGCCGCCTCGCTGGCGTTAACCTGCTACACCAGCGCATTTCTGCTCGATATCTGGTACGGCAGCATTCGCGCCCTGCCGAAGGGGCAGTGGGAAGCCTCGCGCTGCCTGGGCCTGACCTTCGGACAGACCCTGTTTCGCGTGGTCGCTCCGCAGGCGCTGCGCATCGGCATCGCCCCGACGGTGGGCTTTGCGGTGCAGGTGATCAAAGGTACCGCGCTGGCGTCGATTATCGGCTTCATCGAGCTGACCAAGGCCGGGACCATGCTGACCAACGTGACCTATCAGCCATTTAAGGTCTTTGCGCTGGTGGCGCTGGGCTACTTTATTCTGTGTTATCCGCTGTCGCGCTACAGCCGCTATCTGGAGACCAAATTCAATGCCTCTCATCACCATTAATCAGGTGCAGAAGTACTACGGCGATAACCACGTGCTCAAGGGCGTCGATCTGGATATCGATATGGGCCAGGTGATCTCCATTATCGGGCGCAGCGGATCGGGCAAAAGCACGCTGCTGCGCTGCATCAACGGCCTGGAAGGGTATCAGGACGGAAGCATCAAGCTGGGCGGCATGACCATTACCGACCGGGATTCTCAGGCGCGCGAAATCAGCCGCTCGGTCGGGATGGTGTTTCAGAGCTTCAACCTGTTCCCGCACATGACGGCGCTGGAGAACGTGATGCTCGCCCCGCGTCGGGTGCTGAAGAAAAGCGCCGCCGAATGCCGCGAACTGGCCCAGCGCATGCTGGAGAAAGTGGGGCTTGGCGATCGTCTGGATTACTACCCGTCGAGCCTCTCCGGCGGCCAGCAGCAGCGCGTGGCGATTGCCCGCGCGCTGGCGATGTCGCCTAAAGTTTTACTCTGCGACGAGATCACCTCCGCGCTCGACCCGGAGCTGGTGGGCGAAGTGCTCAAGGTGCTGGAGCAGCTGGCGGCCGAGGGGATGACCCTGATTCTCGTGACCCATGAAATGAATTTTGCCCGCGAAGTGGGCGACCGCGTGGTGTTTATGCACCAGGGGAAAGTCTGGGAGCAGGGCGACAGCAAAACGCTGTTCGCCAACCCGCAGACCACGGAACTGAAGCAGTTCATCTCCTCCGTGCGCGGCCTCAACTGATAAGGACTTAACAATGGATATCGCACACTTTCCGCAAATCAACCCGCCCCAGCGCCTGCTGATGGGGCCGGGGCCGATCAACGCCGACCCGCGCGTGCTGCGCGCCATGTCGAGCCAGCTGATCGGGCAGTACGATCCGGCCATGACCCACTACATGAACGAGGTGATGGCGCTCTATCGCGGCGTGTTTCGCACCGAGAACCGCTGGACGATGCTGGTGGACGGCACCTCCCGGGCGGGGATTGAAGCCATTCTGGTCTCCGCCATCCGCCCCGGAGATAAAGTACTGGTGCCGGTCTTTGGCCGCTTTGGCCACCTGCTGTGCGAAATTGCCCGCCGCTGCCGCGCGGAGGTGCATACCATCGAGGTGCCGTGGGGCGAGGTGTTCACCCCGGACCAGGTGGAGGATGCGATTAAGCGTATTCGTCCGCGCCTGCTGCTGACCGTGCAGGGCGACACCTCCACCACCATGCTGCAGCCGCTCGCAGAGCTCGGCGCCATCTGCCGCCGCTACGACGTGCTGTTTTACACCGATGCCACCGCGTCGCTCGGCGGCAACGCGCTGGAGACCGACGCCTGGGGGCTGGACACCGTCTCGGCAGGGATGCAGAAGTGCCTCGGCGGCCCGTCGGGCACGTCGCCGATCACCCTGAGCGCGCGCATGGAGGAGGCGATCCGCCGCCGCAAATGCGTTGAGGAGGGCATTCGCACCGACGCCCACCGCGACGGCGATGAGGAGATGATCTACTCCAACTATTTCGATCTCGGCATGGTGATGGACTACTGGGGGCCGGAGCGCCTCAACCACCACACCGAAGCGACCACCGCGCTGTTTGGCGCCCGTGAGTGCGCGCGTTTGATCCTGCAGGAAGGGCTGGATAACGGCATCGCCCGCCACAGGCTGCACGGCGATGCGCTGCTGAAGGGCATTCAGGCGATGGGGCTGGAGACCTTTGGCGATCTGAAGCACAAGATGAACAATGTGCTGGGGGTGGTCATCCCGCAGGGCATCAACGGCGACCAGGTGCGTAAGCTGATGCTGGAGGATTTCGGGATTGAAATCGGCACCTCGTTTGGCCCGCTGCACGGCAAGGTGTGGCGCATCGGCACCATGGGCTACAACGCGCGCAAGGACTGCGTGATGACCACCCTGAGCGCGCTGGAGTCGGTGCTGAACTACCTGAAATTCACCACCACGCAGGGCGCGGCGATGCAGGCCGCGTGGGACCACTATCGCCGCGAGACGCCGCAATGAGTCCGGCGGCAGAACGGGTGATGGCCCGCGCCGACGCGCTGGCCGCCATCAGCGAAACCCCGGATGCGCTGACTAGGGTCTATCTCTCGGTGCAGCATCAGCAGGCCAACCAGCTGGTGGGGCAGTGGATGAGCCAGGCGGGCATGACCGTCTGGCAGGACAGCGTGGGCAACATCTGTGGACGCTATGAGGGGGCGCAGGAAGGGGCGCAGGCGGTGCTGCTTGGATCGCATCTGGATACCGTGCGCAACGCGGGACGCTACGACGGCATGCTTGGGGTGCTCACGGCCATTGAAGTGGTGGACAGCCTGCATCAGCAGGGGGTGCATCTGGCGCAGGCCATCGAGATTGTCGGCTTTTGCGATGAAGAGGGCACCCGCTTCGGCATTACGCTGTTAGGCAGCCGGGGGCTGACGGGCACCTGGCCGCAGGGCTGGCTGGAAAAAACTGACGCCAGCGGCATCAGCGTGGCGCAGGCGATGACCCAGACGGGGCTCGATCCTGCCCGCGTGTCGCATGCCGCAAGGCGTCAGGAAGATTTCAGCGCCTATCTCGAGCTGCATATTGAGCAGGGGCCGTGCCTTGAGCAGGAGGCGCTCGCACTTGGCGTGGTGGAAGCCATTAACGGCGCCCGTCGCCTGAACTGTCGCTTCACCGGCGAGGCCGGACATGCGGGAACCGTGCCGATGCTCCACCGCAGAGACGCGCTGGCCGCCGCCGCCGAGTGGATGGTTATCATTGAAAACGCTACCCGACAGCAGGGTGGCAACCTGGTGGCGACGGTCGGGGAATTGCGCTGTCTGCCGGGAGCGGTGAACGTGATCCCCGGTGAGGTTCAGCTCTCGCTCGATATTCGCGGCCCGCAGGATGCACCGCTGGACAGGTTGCTCAACGACCTGCTGGAACATGCCCGGGCGATCGCATCGCGCCGCGGGCTGGCATTTAGCGCCGAGGAGTTTTACCGCATTGCCGCCACGCCGTGCGATCTGCACCTGCAGAACGTGCTGGGGGAGGCCGTCAAATCGGTACAGGGGCGCTCGCTGTCGCTGCCCAGCGGCGCGGGCCACGATGCGATTGCCATCGCGGAACGCTGGCCGGTGGGCATGCTGTTCGTGCGCTGCAGGGGCGGAGTCAGCCACCACCCGGCGGAATCGGTGATGGCTGAGGATGTTGCGCTGGCGATTGAGGCGTTTTCGCTTGCGGTGATTCAGCTGGCGGATCGCGTTACTCCAGCCCCAGCGTATACTGCGCGATCTTAAAGTAGATAATCAGCCCGGTACCGTCGATAAGCGTCGCGATAAACGGCGCGGAGACGACCGCCGGGTCAATGCCGCAGCGCTTGAGCACCATCGGGATCACTGACGACACAATCGCGCTCCAGAGCGTAATGCATACCAGCGTCAGGCTGACGATAAGCGTGATTTCCAGCCCGATACCCATCATCCAGGCGCGGATGCACCCGGCAATACCGAGCGTCACGGCAATCATCAGCGAGGTGGTCATCTCTTTGCGCAGCACGCGGCCTACGTCGCGCAGATGCACTTCACCCAGCGCCATGGCGCGCACCAGCGTGGAGGTGATCTGCGTTCCGCTGTTGCCACCCGTGCCGATCAGCAGCGGAATAAAGAACGCCAGCGCGATGGCAGACTCCAGCGCCTCTTCGAAGTGCTGGATCACCGAGCTGGTGTAGGCTTCCGCGACAAACAGCAGCAGCAGCCAGACGGAGCGTTTCTTCCACAGGCTGAAGGCGCTGGTTTCCAGATAGGGCTTCTCCAGCGGCAGCGTCGCCCCCTGAAGCTGGGCGTCTTCGGTGACGTCATCTTCCAGCAGATGGGCGATTTCGCGCTCGGTCAGGCAGCCGACGAGCTTGCCGTGGGTTACCACCGGCACGACGTCCGCGTCGCCGTGGGCCAGAAGTCCGGCGACATCGGCTCGTTCATCTTCCGGTTTGACCTGCAAAAACTGTGAAATCATCAGGCTTTTAATTGGCTGCACGGTATCCGTGACCTGCAATAATTTGCGTACCGCAATCATGCCCGCCAGGCGTCCATGGTCTTCAATAAAAATATGCGACGGAATATCATCGTCTTTTAATTTTTCGAAGAATTGCTCGCGCGCCAGCGCCACGCATAATGAAACGTCGAGGACAATAAAATCGGTATTCATATATTGCGCGACCGCGCTGTCATTGAATGCCAGGTTGTGGTTGTGAATAGCGTAAGACATAGTGAATTCCCTTTGAATAATAAAATCTCTCAGGGGCGAGCAAGACAGGGCATGTCGGAAAGGAGATCCCCACGTCCTGGGTTCAGCACTGTACACCGTATCCCGCAAGGGAAGTTATACTGACAAAGCCTTGATTCGACAGTGCCTGTTTTACCCTGTGCCGGTTCTCTCGAACCCACCAGAGCGATAACGTGTATTTGTACAGGAGCCTCGCCATAACGAGATCGTTGTAAAGCGTGAGGAATAATACGCTTGTTTAAATTTATCGCTCAGGAAATTAAATAATGTTTAAGAAAGGTTTAGGTAAATCTTATTGATAAAATGTTGAGGGTTTATTTAAGGTTATTCATTTTAAATGGAGGATTAATTAACGGGGGAAGGAAAATGGCGTGGTTTGATAATTTGCTGAATCATTTTGCGCTTTATCCGGCACATCTGTTCGCGCTGTTATTCATAATGGCGCTGAGCAAGTCGACGGTGCTGATCTCCTCCGTGCTGCCGCCCGCCTCGGTGATGCTGCTGGCGGGCATCGGCGTCAGCCAGGGGAGCATGCACCCGGCGCTGGCGTGGCTCGCCGTGGTGCTGGGGGCAACGGCGGGATCGGTGCTGAACTACCATATCGGCCAGCTGATGGGGCACACCCGGCTGGTCGCGCGCTTTACGGCGAAGCATGCCGCTACGTTTTTACGGGTTCAGCATCAGCTGCAAAAAAACGGTGTCATCGTACTGTTTACGTCGCGCTTTCTGGCGGTGTTGCGTTATGTCGTGCCGCTGGCGGCAGGGATGCTCAGGCTGAACGCCGTCAAAGTTTACGCCATCAGCCTGCTTTCCGCCTGTGCATGGGCGGCGCTGTATGTCGGCGCGGTCACCGGCATCAGCGCCTTTTGAGTTACAGACTCCCCATTCCGCCGTCCACCAGCAGCTCCGTTCCTACCGTGTAGCTCGACTCGTCGGACGCCAGATAGAGCGCGGCTTTTGCCAGCTCCGTCGTCGAGCCCATTCTGCCGAGCGGCACCAGCTTGATGATCTCCGCCATCATCGCGTTAAGCGTCTCTTCGCTTAAGCCCGTCTTCGTAAATGCCGGCGTTTCCACCGGACCGGGGCTCAACCCGTTGACGCGGATCCCGCGCGGCAGCAGCTCCGCCGACAACGTACGCGCCAGCGACAGGAGGGCGGCCTTGCTCGCGGCATACACGCTGCTGGTGGGCAGGCCGATGCGTGCGCTCACGGAGCCGCAGAGGATCACCGACGACGGGTTATTCAGCAGCGGCAGCAGCGCCTGAATTAAAAAGAACGGTCCCTTCAGGTTGATGCCCATCAGGCGGTCCCACGCATCCTCCTGCCAGGCTTCCAGCGGCGCGTGCGTCACGTCGCCAGCGTTGAGAAACACCGCGTCCAGGCGTGGCCAGCGGGCGGCGAGAGTTTCCGCCAGCGCTTTTTGCGACGCGATATCGCCTGCGTCGGTTGGGATCACCCAGGCCTTATCGCCCAGAATGCGCTCTGCTTCGGCGAGGATGTCCGGGTTGCGTCCGGTCACGGCGACGCGCGCGCCTTCGGCGATAAACGCCTGCGCGGTTGCAAGACCAATGCCGCTGGTGCCGCCGGTAATCAGCGTATATTTATCGGTTAAACGACCCATGTTCTTCTCCTGAAATGTCACTGGAGAAAGCACTATAGAAACGTTAGTATCGAAAGGAAACCAGGTACCAAATGGATACTAACGAGGCAAGAGGTGTGCTATGGCAGAAATGCTGGAGGTGTGCTGCGAAAAAAAATCTGAGGCGTATACCTGCCCGATGACGCAGTTTGTCAACCTGATATCCGGTAAGTGGGCGATCCCCATTCTCTATCGCCTGATTGTGTTCAACACGCCCGTACGCTTTGGCGATCTGCTGCGTGCCGCTGCCCCCATCACGCAGAAAGAGCTGACGAAGCAGCTCCGCCTGTTTGAGCAGCGCGGGCTGGTGACGCGGACGGTCTACCCGGAGATCCCCCCGCGCGTGGAGTATCAAATTACCGAGCTGGGGTTAACCCTGCAGGACGCACTTTCGCCGCTGGCCGCCTGGATGAGCGAGTACGGCGACCAGCTTGAGCGTTAGGCTACTGTTTAACGTAGCGCGGTGCCGGAACCCCGGTGCGCGCGCTGTTAAACAGCTCAAGGCGCGCCGCTTCGTAGCGATCCCACAGGGCGGCGTCATGCATCGGCGGAATAGTGATCTGTTCGCCCTGATCCAGACCCGCCAGTGACGCATCGACCATATCGTCGGTAGTCATCACCGACCCTTCCGGCAGATCGTTCACCGTAACCCCTGAATGGCTCCAGATCTCCGTCGCCGTCGCGGCGGGCAGTACGGCCTGAATGCGCACGCTGCTATCGGCAAATTCTTCCTGCAGTCCGCGGGTAAAGCTCAGTACCCAGGCTTTGGTGGCGCTGTACAACGCGCTGCCCGCTCGGACATGGAGCGATAACACCGAGGCGATATTGATCAGCGTCCCGCGATTGTTCTGCGCCAGGCGGGGCAGGATGGCGTAGGTCAGACGCATCAGCGCCGTGGTGTTGAGGGTATTGATGGCCTGATGCTGCGCCACATCGCCCGCGAGGAACGGGGCCATCTGCGCGGTGCCCGCGTTGTTTACCAGCGTATCGATGGCGGTATTGTGGCGCAGTTCATTTTCCACGGCGCGGATCCCGGCTTCATCGCTGAGATCGGCCACCAGTATAGCGACGGCCACGCCATAGCGCGCGCGCAGGTCGGCGGCGAGGGTTTTCAGGCGATCCTCGCGGCGGGCGACCAGGACCAGGTTAGCGCCGCGCGCGGCCAGGCGATCGGCATAGACGGCCCCGATCCCGGAAGAGGCGCCGGTAATTAAGGCGGTGGTGATTTGCGTAGTCATCGTGTGTTACCTCAAAGCAAAGTGGGTCATTTGGTTTCAATATGAAACTGAATTAACTCTCTGCTATTTGGTTTTATAATGCAACCATTTTGCCGGGCATTTTGTGCTTTTGCCGTTGGGAACGATCAGGAGGGGAGTTTAGCCACGATCTCTTCAGGCGTCAGTTCGCGCCCATCGTCGGCGATAAGCGCCAGTTTACGCAGGGGTTTGCGCTGTTCGCTATCGACGAGAACGGTGCCGCATTCGTTTTCCGCGAACAAAAATTCATTGCCCCACTGGGAGAGAGCAACCAGCACCGTCTGGAGCGCGCGTCCTTTGTCGGTCAGAACGTATTCCTGCCAGGCGCTGCCGTCGGAGGCGGGCTGAAGCCGGAGGATGCCTTCATCGACCAGCAGCTTCAGCCGCGAGGTGAGCATGTTTTTTGCGATACCGAGGCTTTTCTGAAACTCGCCGAAGCGTTTAATCCCGCGCAGCGCGTCGCGAACGATCAGCAACGACCACCAGTCGCCAATGATATCCAGCGAACGGGCGACGGGGCAGGTGCTCTCTTCAAGGCGGGTGCGTTTCACGGTCAGGTCTCCGGTGGGGTGTGGTTTTATTATAAAACTAATTAGTGCCCACCGTAAGCACGTTAATCATCAGTTTGAGAAATGCTTCCCGAAAAAACTGTCACGAATCTGTCACACTCACTGGAACATTAAAAAAACGTGAGGAACGAGGGATGAGAAAAGCACTACTCGCAGTGGCCGTGGCAGGTACCCTTTCAATGACCTTTGGCGCACAGGCGCAGGAGACGCCGAAAGGCTATCAGCTGGAGCAGGTGTTAATCATGAGCCGTCACAACCTGCGCGCGCCGCTCGCTAACAACGGCAGCGTGCTGGAGCAGTCCACGCCGAAGCAGTGGCCGGAGTGGGACGTGCCGGGCGGTCAGCTCACCACCAAAGGCGGCGTGCTGGAAGTCTATATGGGCCATTACATGCGCGAGTGGCTGGCAGAGCAGGGGATGGTGAAGACGGGAGAGTGCCCGCCAGCAGATAGCGTGTATGCTTACGCCAATAGCCTGCAGCGTACTGTCGCCACCGCGCAGTTCTTCATTACCGGCGCGTTCCCGGGCTGCGACGTCCCCGTGCATCATCAGGAAAAAATGGGCACCATGGATCCGACCTTTAATCCGGTGATTACCGACAACTCGCCGGAATTCCGCGAAAAAGCACTGAAGGCGATGGAGTCCGAGCGGCAAAAAATGCAGCTTGGCGAAAGCTATAAGCTGCTGGAGCAGTTGACGAACTACGCCGATTCCCCGTCCTGCAAAGAGAAAAAAGTCTGCTCCCTGGCGGACGCGAAAGATACCTTCAGCGCCGACTATGAAAAAGAGCCTGGCGTATCCGGGCCGCTGAAGGTGGGTAACTCGCTGGTGGACGCGTTCACGCTGCAGTATTACGAAGGGTTCCCGGCCGACCAGGTGGCCTGGGGTGAAATCAAGACCGACCAGCAGTGGCGCGTGCTGTCGAAGCTGAAGAACGGCTATCAGGACTCGCTGTTTACCTCCACCGAGGTGGCGCAAAACGTGGCGAAGCCGCTGGTGAAATATATCGATAAAACGCTGGTCACCGAACAGGCGAAAGCGCCTAAGATTACTCTGCTGGTAGGGCACGATTCGAACATCGCTTCACTGCTCACCGCGCTGGATTTCAAGCCGTATCAGCTGCATGACCAGCAGGAACGGACTCCAATTGGCGGCAAGATTGTCTTCCAGCGTTGGCACGACAAAAACAGCAATCAGGAGCTGATGAAAATTGAGTATGTCTACCAGAGCGCGGAGCAGCTGCGCAATGCCAGCGTGCTGTCATTGCAGTCGCCCGCGCAGCGCGTGACGCTGGAGCTGAAGGGCTGTCCGGTGGACGCGAACGGCTTCTGTCCGGTTGATAAATTCAATGCGGTGATGAATAACGCGGCGAAGTAAAAGAGAACCCCCCGCTGCGGCGGGGGGAAACGCTTAGACGTTTTTACGTTCGATGGTTTGCTCGCCCCAGAAGAGCGAGTCTTTGTCTGTTTTTTCGAAGGCGCGAATCAGCACTTCATCGTTGCCTTCTTCCCAAATCTGCTCGGCCAGCTTTTCGTCGTAGTTCGCGACTTCAAAGATGGCTTCGGCAATCTCCGGAGAGGTGTTGCGTAAACTTGCCCATTCGCCCACGTGGTGAGCTTTGGATTCCTGTGTTGGCATACTTTTCCTCCTGTTGGGTTAGCCGTTCAGTTTTTTAGCGAGACCCGCGACGTATTCACCCTGATAGCGGGCGATAGAGAGTTCTTCATTGCTTGGCTGACGTGAGCCATCCCCACCGGCAATGGTGGTTGCGCCGTACGGCGTCCCGCCGCGCACCTGAGAAACGTCAAACAGCTCCTGCGCGCCGTAGCCAATTGGCACAATCACCATCCCATGATGAGCAAGGGTAGTCCAGGTTGAGGTAATCGTCTGCTCCTGGCCGCCGCCGGTACCGGTAGAGCTGAATACGCTGGCGAGTTTGCCGTACAGCGCCCCGGATGCCCAGAGCCCGCCGGTTTGATCGAGGAAGGTACGCATCTGGCCAGACATATTGCCGAAGCGGGTCGGGGTGCCGAAGATAATGGCATCATACTCCGCCAGCTCCTGCGGAGTGGCGACCGGGGCATTTTGTGTTTTTCCCCCGGCTTTGGCGAACGCTTCCGCCTGCATGGTTTCCGGTACGCGTTTTACCACAACCTCAACGCCGTCCACTCTGTTTGCACCTTCTGCTACCGCGTGAGCCATGGTTTCAATGTGTCCATACATGGAATAATAGAGCACCAGAACTTTTGCCATTTTGCATCACTCCTCGTTGGTTTTTCTGACAGCGGATCGCTGCGTTCATTTAAAGATATGACATCACGGCCAGACTGCAAAAATGAACGGCATTTCTTTGATTTATAACAACATGGTTACAATAAGGTGCTGTAGCAAAATGAAACAACTTTCTGGTCGTCGAATTTTAAAATGATAAGAAAGGCTTATAGATTTCCGTCGCGTTATCTGACCCGAAAGGCGGATATCATGTTGCAGAATATTACCCGTGGCTTGCCGGATAGCCTCAGTCCACTAAGCTTAGTTTCACGCGGCACAGATAAAGGCCCTGTCCTTTAGCCGCGAGGTGAAAGAATCCTCTTTTACTGAATGCAATATGATGTCTAATGTTTCACACTCTGGAGGTTAGAGATGGCAAACCATCGTGGTGGTTCAGGTAATTTCGCTGAAGACCGTGAAAGAGCATCAGAAGCAGGTCGTAAAGGTGGCCAGTCTAGCGGGGGTAACTTCAAGAACGACCCTCAGCGCGCATCAGAGGCTGGTAAAAAAGGGGGTAAAAATAGCCACGGCAGCAATAAGTAGTACGCCGGGTTGACTCCCTGCCGCCGGGTTTCCCGGCGGTTTTTTTATGTCTGCAACATTGAACTGTAACCAAAGGAAACGCACACTACAGAATTGATCTCACTTGTTGGTGTCGCATGTCCGTCTCACGCTTTAAATTCTCCATAAAACCGCAGGAAGCCATCCTTATTCTCATCACCATGTTCTGGGGCGGGACCTTTCTTGCCGTCCAGTACGCGGTGACCCTCAGCGATCCGTTCTTTTTTGTCGGCCTGCGCTTTGCGACGGCGGCGATAGCCGTGGGGCTGATCTCCCTTAAAACGCTGCGGGGTCTGACGCTGAAGGAACTCAAGGCCGGCGTGGCGATTGGGGTTGCGATAGCGATGGGCTACAGCCTGCAGACGTGGGGATTGCAGACCATCTCCAGCAGCAAATCCGCTTTTATTACCGCCATGTACGTGCCGCTGGTGCCGCTGCTGCAATGGTTATGCCTCGGGCGGCTACCGGGGCTGATGTCCTGCATTGGCATCGTGCTGGCGTTTATCGGCCTGATTTTATTAGCCGGGCCGGAAAATAACCTGCTGGCGCTGGGGCCGGGCGAGATCATTACCCTCGTCGGGGCCATTGCCATCGCGGCGGAAATTATTCTGATCAGCGCCTGGGCTGGGAAAGTGGACGTCAAGCGCGTGACGGTGGTGCAGCTCGCGACGGCGTCGCTGGTGGCCTTCGCGACGATGGTGCCAGCCGGGGAATCCGTGCCGCCGATGTCCACGGGGCTGGTGGTGGTCGCGCTGGGGCTTGGCATCTTCAGCGCCATTATCCAGGTGACCATGAACTGGGCGCAGCGCAGCGTATCGCCAACGCGGGCGACGGTGATCTACACCGGTGAACCGGTCTGGGCGGGGATTTTCGGACGACTGGCCGGCGAGCGTTTACCGCTGCTGGCGCTGGTGGGCGCGGCGTTTATTGTCGCCGGGGTGCTGGTGAGCGAACTAAAGTTCAGAAAGCGGGGGCGTGAAGCGAGTCATTTGACTGCTGAAAAAGGTTTAGATTGAAAAAAAGCGCAACGTTACTTAGGATATGTACGGATTAAAACCGTACACGGTGATGTAAACCATGCCAGCACTTAAAAAACAGCGTATCGATCTTCGCTTAACGGACGAAGACAAAACAATGATTGAAGAAGCGGCGGCGATGACGAATCAAACGATCACCCAGTTTATGGTGAACAGTGCGTCAGAGCGTGCTGCAGAGGTCATCGAGCAGCACCGTCGTCTCGTGTTAAACGAAGCCTCCTGGAATGCAGTGATGGATGCCATCGACAATCCGCCAGAGCCAAATGAACGCCTCAAGCGAGCGGCAAAACGTCTTCGAAACATGGAGTGAAGCGTCTTGGCAAATCTCACGATTGAAATGTTTTCAGAGGGAACCGACTATGATTTCGGGGATTTTGATTGTGGTGAACCCTCGCTAAATGCCTTCCTGAGAGAACACCTGGTACGCCAGCACAATGGACGTATTCTACGAGCCTACCTGCTTAAAGAGCGCGACCATCCGCGCGTGCTGGGCTATTACACGCTATCGGGAAGTTGCTTTGAGAGAGCGATGCTTCCTTCTAAGACTCAGCAGCGTCGGATCCCTTATCTCAACGTACCCAGCGTGACGCTGGGACGTCTGGCTATTCATAAAGAACTACAGGGAAACGAGTGGGGAACAACGCTTGTTGCACACGCTATGCGGGTGGTTTACCTGGCGTCGCAGGCTGTGGGAGTAAACGGAATATTTGTTGATGCCCTTAGCGAGCAGGCTAAACGATTTTATCTGAAGCTGGGGTTCATCCCGCTGGCAGGCGAAAACAGCCATTCTTTGTTCTTCCCGACAAAAGCTATCGAACGACTGTTTGAGCAGGCGTGATCGCTCTTAAGGAGCATGCAGGTCGGGTAAGGCGTAGCCGTCACCCGACATATCGATTTCACGAATCCTGATGCGCCGCGGCGGCCTGCGGCGCGGCAGCCACCCGGCGGCTCAGCAGGGCGTTAAGCAGGATCGCGCCGAAGGTCGCCGTACCAATCCCGCCAATCGTAAACCCGCCCAGCGTCAGGGCAAAATCGCCCGCGCCCAGCACCAGCGTGACGGCCACCATGATCAGGTTGCTGTTCTGGCTGAGGTCAACCCGATGCTGCACCCAGATGCGCGCCCCGGCCACGGCGATCAGCCCGAACACCACAATCGACGCGCCGCCGATGACCGGTGACGGAATGGTGTGGATCAGCGCGCCGAACTTCGGTGAGAAACCAAGAAGGATCGCCATTACCGCCGCCGCCACGAAGACCAGCGTTGAGTAGACCTTGGTCACCGCCATCACGCCGATGTTTTCCGCGTAGGTGGTCACGCCGCTGCCGCCCACGGAGCCTGAGAGCATGGTCGCCAGCCCGTCGCCGACGAACGCGCGGCCCATGTACGGATCCATGCTGCGCCCGGTCATTCCCGCGACCGCCTTCAGGTGCCCTAAGTTTTCCGCCACCAGGATCACCGCCACCGGGGCGATAAGCATTATCGCCTGCGTGTTAAAGGTGGGCGAGGTCACCTGCGGCAGACCGAACCAGGCGGCCTGATGAAGCAGGGTAAAATCGACCGGCTTGCCCATGCCGAACACGTTCGCCAGCAGGGCGTAGATCAGACAGGCGACAATCAGCCCGACCAGGATCAGCAGGCGCTGGATCATCCCGCGCGTAAAGACTGCCACCAGGCCGATGCACAGCACCGTGATCACCGCCATCCAGCTTTCAAACGGCGAAGCGGAGACGCTTTTCACCGCAATCGGCGCGAGGTTCAGGCCTATCGCCATCACCACCGCGCCGGTGACGACGGGGGGCATCATCCGTTCGATCCAGTGCGTGCCGATCTTCATCACAACGAGACCAATCAGGGTATAGACCAGCCCGCAGGCGATGATGCCGCCGAGGGCCACGCTCAGGTTGGGGTTGATCCCCTGGCCGTTAAAACCGGTAGTGGCGATCACCACGCCGACAAAGGCGGCGCTGGAGCCCAGGTAGCTGGGCACGCGCCCGCCGGTAACAAAAAAGAACAGCAGGGTGCCGATTCCCGACATCAGAATAGACAGGTTGGGATCGAGCCCCATCAGCATCGGCATCAATACCGTCGCGCCAAACATCGCGACTGCATGCTGGACGCCCATCACCATGGTTTGCCCGAGCGGGAGGCGTTCATCCGGCGCGACCACGCCTGCTTCAGTGGAGGTCGATTTCAACTGCCAGTGGGGAAATCCGAACATGGTCTGTCTCCTTAAAGCGCCTTAGCAGGCGGGTCGCATAAGCGCGTGGTAGCTGCGGTCAAACCACACCAGACCTTGCGGTGCGGGGTGGCGAATAATCGATACGATGTCGCAAAACAGAATGTCGTGGGTACCGACGCTGACCACCTGGCTGATGCGGCAGTCAAACGAGGCCAGCGCATCCTCCAGACGCGGGCAGCCCGTGTCGCCCGTCTGCCAGCGGGCGGCGGTAAAGCGTTCCGCCATCGGCGTTTTGCCGCCAAACAGATTGGATAAAGGCTCCTGTCCGGCGCTCAGGGTATTCACACACAGGGTGCGGTTTTCGCTGAACGTGGGCCAGACCGACGCGCCGCGGTTCAGGCACACCAGCAGGGTGGGAGGGGAATCCGTGACGCTGCATACCGCGCTGGCGGTAAAGCCCGCCATCCCCGCCGGGCCGTCGGTAGTGATGATGTTGACCGCCGCGCCGACACAGGCCATGGCGTCGCGAAAGGTTTGTTTATCAGGTGTCATCACGATCGCTCCTTACGCCAGTCCGCAGGCATCGTCGAAGGTCAGGCGCGGCAGGCGCCCGTAAAGTTTGCGCGTATCGCCATAGCCAATGTTGATCAGCAGGTTGCTTTTAAGCGTTGTGCCGGTGAAAAAGGCCTCGTCGACCTTTTGTCGGTCAAAGCCCGACATCGGACCGGTGTCCAGCCCCAGGGCGCGACAGGCGAAAATCAGATACGCGGCCTGCATAGAGCTGTTGCGAAAGGCCGTCTCTTCCGCCAGCGCGGGGCTTGCGGTAAACCAGCTTCTGGCATCGCCGTGCGGGAAAAGCTCGGGCAGGCGCTCGTAGAATTCCCCGTCCCAGGCAACAATCGCTGTCACCGGGGCGGTAAGCGTTTTCTCGAGGTTGCCGCTGGAGAGCGCCGGGCGCAGCTTCTCTTTTCCCTCTGCGCTTCGCACAAAGACAATGCGCGCCGGTGAGCAGTTGGCAGACGTTGGGCCCCATTTCATCAGGTCATACATCTCGCGCAGCGTCTCGTCGCTGACCGGCATATCCAGCCAGCCGTTGTGGGTGCGGGCACCGGTGAACAGCGTTTCCAGCGCGGCGGGGGTAATGGCTTCGCTCATTAAAGCTCCTTATAAAGCGGGTTCAGGGCTGTGCAGCAGGCTGGCAAGCCCGTTCAGCAGCAGGGTGTTAAAGGTGTCCGGCTCGGTGACGTTGCAGGCATGTCCGCCCTGGCGCATGACCGTTTTGTGGGCGTGCGGGAGGGCGGCGTGCAGTTCAGCGGAACAGACGGACGGCACCAGCACGTCGTCGGCGGAACAGATAATGTGAACCGGGCAGCGAATGCGTGCGGACTGGCGGCGGAAGTCGGCTTTTTTCAGGGTGCTGAGCCTGCGCAGCAGGTTGGTTTTACCCTGGAAATGGGCCAGCGCCAGCGCTTCTTCGGCCTCCAGACGCGGCGCGCGGGCGGCCATCCAGTCTGCCGGGTAGAGAAACAGCGGCTGCGCCTCGACCCACGCCTGCGCGCCGCCGGAATGCAGCAGCCGCTCGCGAACGTCAAAACAGCGGCGGGTGTGGGCATTGAGGGTCAGCCAGCCGTTGACGCACACCAGCGCGGTGAGGGCGTCGGGCCTGTCGAGGGCCAGTTGCAGGCCGACCAGCGCGCCGAGCGCGTGCCCGACGACGCTGTAGCGCGCAATGCCTGCGTCAGCCAGCGCCTGGGCGAGCTCGTCTGCCATCTGCGCAAGGCTGTAACCCTCCGGCAGGGTGTCGGGGTTATTGCCCGTTCCCCGCTGGTCATAGCACACCACCTGATACTCCGGCTCCAGCGCGGCCTGCTGGGGCAGCCAGTAGCTGCCGCTGCCGCCGAGACCGGAAATAAAGACCACCACGGGCGCACCCTCGTACGGCGGCGGCGAGACGGAAAGTTTCATGCCTGCCTCACTTCGCGATGTGTGCAACGGTGGCGATCTCAACCAGCGCGTCCGGTTTTACCAGCCCGCACTGAATGCAGAACCGCGCCGGTTTATCGCCGGGGAAGAACTCGGCGTAGATTTCGTTAATCGCGGCGTAGTTTTTCCAGTCGGTGATAAAGATGCTGTTGAAGGTCACGTCCTCCATGGTGCCACCCGCCGTTTCGATCACGGTTTTGATCGTCTCCAGCACGTGGCGGGTTTGCGCCTTTGGGTCGTTGATAAATACCACGTTGTTGTCTTTATCAAACGGCAGCGTGCCGGAGACATACACCACGCCGTCGGCGAGGGTGCCGGGGACGAACGGGGCGATGGGCGTGCTGGTGCCCGGCGGAATGATTACGGATTTCGGCATCGTGTGTCTCCTCAGGCGATACGGGCGAGCGGAGGATTCAGGGCGTCGCAGAAATCCGCAACGTTACTGACCCAGCCAAAAAAGGTTTCGATATTGAACAAAGCTGCCTTTTGGGCGAATTCCGGCCCGGCCTGATGGGTCGCGTCTTCCAGCACCACGCCGAAATACTCGAGGAAAAAGCCGTCGCGCAGGGTCGATTCCACGCACACGTTGGTGGCAATGCCGGTGAACACCAGGTGGCGAATGCCCCGGCTGCGCAGCAGGCTGTCGAGCGGGGTGTTGAAAAAGCCGCTGTAGCGCGGTTTCGGCAGGACGATATCGCCCGCCTGCGGGACCAGCTCGTCCACCAGTTGATAATCCCAGCCGCCTTTGGCCAGCAGCTTGCCCTGCAGTTCGGGCCGCTTGCGCATGGTTTTCAGGGCGTTCGACTTGTGGAAGTTGGGCGAGCCGGGGCCGCCGGCCTCGACGTACTGGTCATCCCAGCCGTTCTGGAACCAGATGATGAGCATTCCCGCCGCGCGCGCGGCGGCGACGGCGGTTTTGATGTTCTCGATCACAGGCCTTGTGGCGGAGACGTCGAACCCCGCCAGATCCAGATAACCGCCCTGGCTGGCATAAGCGTTTTGCATGTCCACCACGATCAGCGCGCTCTGCTGCGGCGCGAAGGTAATGGCTTCCGGGCGAGCGTTTAAGGTCGTCATTACGCCACCTCCTTCGTGACGGCAGGGATATGGGCGCGGCACTGCATCAGCGGCTGGATGCGCTCGCCGAAGGTTTCCACGCCGGTGAGGAAATCATCGAAGGTCAGCAGGACGCCCTCCGCCCCGGGAACGGCTGCCACTTCGTCGAGCATCCTGGCGACGCTGGCATACGAGCCCACCAGCGTGCCCATGTTGATATTGACGGCGGAGGTCGGGTCGGCCATCTGACGCACGTTGGTGTCTGCGCCGGAGCGGGTATCCTTCTGGCTCTGCTCGGTAAGCCAGCTCAGGGCCTCCTCGTCGGCGCCGTCCTTATAGCGCTCCCATTTCGCGCGCGCGGCGTCGTCGGTTTCGTCGGCAATGACCATGAACAGCACGTACGAGCCCACATCGCGCCCGGTTTTGTCGGCGGCCTCCTTCATGCGTGCCGCGGTCGGGGCAAAGGCGGCAGGGGTGTTAACGCCTTTGCCGAAGCAGAAGTTAAAGTCGGCGTATTTCGCGGAGAATTCCATCCCCGCGTCGCTCTGCCCGGCGCAAATCACCTTCATCGGCACCGACGGCTGCGGGCTGACGCGGCAGTCGTTCATGGTAAAGAAGTCGCCTTTGAAGTCGCTTTTGCCGGTGCCCCACAGGTCGCGCAGCACCTGCACGTATTCGGTCAGGTAGTCGTAGCGACGGGAGAAGTAATCGTCGCCCGGCCAGAGTCCCATCTGCTCGTACTCCGGTTTTTGCCAGCCGGTGACCAGGTTAACGCCAAAGCGCCCGCCGGAGATGGAGTCGATGGTGGAGGCCATGCGTGCCACGATCGCGGGCGGAAGGGTGAGGGAGGCCGCGGTGGCGTAGATCTGGATCCGCGAGGTAACCGCTGCCAGCCCGGCCATCAGTGTGAAGGACTCCAGGTTGTGATCCCAGAATTCCGTTTTGCCGCCAAAGCCGCGCAGCTTGATCATCGAAAGCGCAAAGTCGAAATGGTAGTGCTCCGCTTTCTGCACGATGGCTTTGTTCAGCTCAAAGGTCGGCATGTACTGCGGTGCAGTGGTCGAGATAAGCCAGCCGTTGTTGCCGATGGGTACAAATACGCCAATTTTCATCACGAACCTCTCTTCATTACGTCGCAGGTGTAACGGTGGTTTTGCAAAGGCAATGCCAGTTTTGAAAACGCTTGTGTTATTAATGTGTTAATCAAAGGTTGAGGGATTGATGCCGCTAAATATGGACTAAATGGTCAAAAACATTGCACAGAAAACAGGCACTCATGCGCGATGGGAGTGCAGAAGGTCGTGGCGAGGCGGGGGTTTTGCTATGCTGAGCGCAGGAAAGAAAATGGAGAGCGGAAATGACACAAGGCGCAGTGAAAACACCAGGTAAACGTTCGCAGGCGGTGAGCGCCAAGAAGCAGGCGATCCTCAGCGCCGCGCTGGAGACCTTTTCACAGTTTGGCATTCACGGCACCCGCCTGGAGCAGGTGGCGGAGCAGTCCGGGGTGTCTAAAACCAATCTGCTCTACTATTACCCGTCGAAAGAGGCGCTGTATGTGGCGGTGATGCAGCAGATCCTCGATATCTGGCTGGCGCCGCTCAAGGCATTTCGCGAAGAGCTGGCCCCGCTGGTGGCTATCGAGGAGTACATTCGCCTGAAGCTCGAGGTGTCGCGCGATTACCCGCAGGCGTCAAGGCTGTTTTGTCTTGAGATGCTGCAGGGCGCGCCGCTGCTGCAGGCGGAGCTGACGGGGGATTTAAAGCAGCTGGTGGACGATAAGTCGGCGATTATCGCCGGATGGGTTGCCAGCGGAAAACTGGCCCCGGTCGACCCGCAGCACCTGATCTTTATGATCTGGGCCGCTACCCAGCACTACGCTGACTTTGCGGCCCAGGTTGAGGCGGTGACCGGTAAAACGCTCCAGGACGAGGCGTTTTTCCAGTGCACCCTCGAAAACGTGCAGCGGATGATTATCGAAGGGATCCGCGTGCGTTAATTGCCCGGCGGGAGAGGGCAGCTTAAGTCGCCCTCCTCACACTGCATCAGCGAGGCCAGAAACGCCTCGCGCTCCACGGTTTTTTCCGCCAGGCACTGGTTAACAATCATTGGCTGGACGCTCCCGCCTTCCGTCCCCGAACCGATAAACGCGCAGTCCGCGTCGCGCAGGGTAATCCACGCCTGCTGCGCCTTTTTCAGCAGGTCGCGCTGGGGGGCCGCCGCGCGTTTGATGGCGGCCTGGTAGGTCTGGTTGAGTTTTTTATCGGCTGCCTGGTACTGCTGCGCGCTACAGGTATTCAGTTCAAGCTGCGTAGTGGCGTTGTCGCACTCGTTGGCCAGCGCGCTGGCGCTCAGCAGCAGTGCCGCACCGGCGATAAGATATCGTTTCATATACTCCCCAATAAAATAAGGCTCCGTCTCCGGAGCCTTATTAGCACAGCGTTAGCCGATTGTCATCAGGCTGGCGTTACCGCCCGCCGCCGCGGTGTTGACGCTGAGCGAGCGCTCCACGTACAGACGCTCCAGCAGCAGGTTGGTTTCCCCGCGGGCGAAGCCCTGCACGGAAACAATCGCCCCGCTGCGGGCCGCCACCTGCTCGCACAGCTCGCGCAGCTGGTCGGAATCACCGTGGTAGATCACCGCGTCAAACGGCTGGGTCAGCAGGGCATCGGCCTTCGCAAAGCGAATGCGGGCCGAAACCGCTTTCGGCAGCTGTTTGGCGAGATCGCGATGCAGCGCATCGTCCGGCCACAGCACTTCACACCCGGTGGCCATCGCGGCGGCCAGCTGTACCAGCGCGTCCTGCTCGTTATCCGCCACGCACAGTACGCGTTCGCGCGGCATCAGCGTCCAGGTGTTGCGCTCGCCGGTTGGCCCCGGCAGCAGACGCTGGGTACCGGCCTGCGCCAGCTCGCCGTACTGCTGGGCAACCGCACGCAGCTCAGGACGTTTTTCCGCCCAGGCGATCAGCGCCTCCAGCGGTTGCGTCAGCACGGTTTTCAGCTGCGCATCCACCGGATACTCCGCATCCTGACGCGCCAGGGTGACTCCCAGTGCGTTCTCAGGACGGTTCGCCAGCAGACGATACAGGTAGAGCGGGCCGCCCGCTTTCGGACCCGTACCGGAGAGGCCTTCGCCGCCGAACGGCTGCACGCCCACGACCGCGCCAACCATGTTGCGGTTGACGTACAGGTTGCCGACTTTGGCCGTGCCGGTGACCTGCGCAATGGTCTCGTCGATACGGGTATGCACGCCGAGCGTTAGGCCGTAGCCGGAGGCGTTGATCTGGTCGATAAGCGCGTTGAGGTTGTTACGGTTGTAACGCACCACGTGCAGCACCGGGCCGAAGACCTCTTTTTTCAGCTCGTCGAAGCTTGCCAGCTCGATCAGCGTAGGCGGCACGAAGGTGCCAGTCTGCCACTCGCGGGCATCTTCGCTGTTCTCGCGCACCGCCTGGAACACCGGACGGCCTTTGGCGCGCATGGCCTGAATGTGGTTTTCAATGTTGGCTTTGGCTTCCGCGTCGATCACCGGCCCGATGTCGGTGGTGAGACGGCCCGGGTTGCCCATGCGGCATTCCGCCATCGCGCCGCGCAGCATCTTCAGCGTGTGGTCAGCCACGTCATCCTGTAAGCACAGCACGCGCAGGGCGGAGCAGCGCTGACCAGCGCTGTCGAAGGCGGAGGCCAGCACGTCAACCACCACCTGCTCGGTGAGCGCGGAGGAGTCAACAATCATGGCGTTCATGCCGCCGGTTTCGGCGATAAGCGGGGTAGGACGACCCTGCGCATCCAGACGGGTGGCGATGTTGCGTTGCAGCAGGGAGGCCACTTCGGTCGAACCGGTAAACATCACGCCGCGCACGCGGTTATCGGAGGTGAGTTTGGCGCCCACCGTTTCACCGCGCCCTGGCAGCAGTTGCACCACGCCCGCCGGAACGCCTGCTTCCAGAAGAATGTTGATGCCCTGGGCGGCAATCAGCGGGGTTTGCTCTGCCGGTTTCGCCAGCACGCTGTTGCCTGCGGCAAGGGCGGCGGCAATCTGGCCGGTGAAGATCGCCAGCGGGAAGTTCCATGGGCTGATACAGACCACCGGACCGAGCGGACGGTGCGTTTCGTTGTCGAAATCATCGCGTACCTGACCGGCGTAGTAGTGCAGGAAGTCGACCGCCTCACGCACTTCGGCGATGGCGTTGCTGAAGGTTTTCCCCGCCTCACGCACCAGAATGCCGATGAGCTGCTGCATCTGATCTTCCATCAGCACTGCGGCGCGTTCCAGAATGGCGGCACGCTCCTGCGGCGGGGTGGCAAACCAGATTGGCGCATTATTCACCGCGCTCTCCAGCGCCTGTTCCACTTCCGCTTCGGTTGCTTCACGCGCGTAGCCGACGATGTCCTTCGGCTCTGCCGGGTTGATCACCGGCTGCATTTCACCGTCCTCAACGGACTGCTCAAGGATCGGTTTGGCCTGCCACTTCTGCAATGCGCTGTTGAGCAGGGCAGAGGAGAGCGACGCCAGACGGTGTTCGTTCGCCAGATCCAGGCCCGCCGAGTTGACGCGGCCCGCGCCGTACAGCTCGCGCGGCAGGGCAATTTTCGGATGCGGCAGACCAATCTGGCCTTCCTGCGCCGCCAGCTTCTCTACGGCCTGCACCGGATCGGCCACCAGTTCGTCAAGCGGCAGGGTGGTGTCGGCGATGCGGTTAACGAAGGAGGTGTTCGCCCCGTTCTCCAGCAGACGACGCACCAGGTACGCCAGCAGGGTTTCGTGGGTGCCCACCGGGGCATAGATGCGGCACGGGCGGTTCAGCTTGCCGTCCGCCACTTTACCGGTGACCTGCTCGTATAGCGGTTCGCCCATGCCGTGCAGGCACTGGAACTCGTACTGGCCCGGATAGTAGTTCTGCCCGGCCAGGCTGTAGATCGCCGCCAGGGTATGGGCGTTGTGGGTCGCGAACTGCGGGTAAATCAGGTTCGGCACGCCGAGCAGTTTTTTCGCGCACGCGAGGTAAGAGACGTCGGTGTAGACCTTGCGGGTATAGACCGGATAGCCTTCCAGACCTTCCATCTGGGCGCGTTTGATTTCGCTGTCCCAGTAGGCGCCTTTCACCAGGCGGATCATCAGGCGGCGACGGCTGCGGCTGGCCAGGTCAATCAGGTAATCAATGACGAACGGACAGCGTTTCTGGTAGGCCTGAATAACGAAACCAATCCCGTTCCAGCCTGCCAGCTCCGGTTCGAAGCACAATTTTTCCAGCAGATCGAGGGAGATCTCCAGACGGTCAGCCTCTTCGGCGTCGATATTAATGCCGATATCATACTGGCGCGCCAGCAGGGTCAGGGACTTCAGGCGCGGATAGAGCTCTTCCATCACCCGGTCATACTGCGCACGGCTGTAGCGCGGGTGCAGGGCAGAGAGCTTAATAGAGATGCCCGGACCTTCATAAATACCGCGACCGTTGGACGCTTTACCGATGGCGTGGATCGCCTGCTGGTAAGAGACCATGTAGGCCTGCGCGTCGGCGGCGGTCAGCGCCGCTTCACCCAGCATGTCGTAGGAGTAGCGGAAACCTTTGTCTTCCAGCTTGCGGGCATTCGCCAGCGCTTCGGCAATGGTTTCCCCGGTGACGAACTGCTCGCCCATCAGGCGCATCGCCATGTCCACGCCTTTGCGGATCAGCGGCTCGCCGCTCTTGCCGATAATGCGGTTCAGAGAGCGTGACAGGTTGGCTTCGTTATGGGTGGAGACCAGCTTGCCGGTAAACAGCAGACCCCAGGTGGCGGCGTTGACGAACAGCGACGGGCTGCGGCCAATGTGGGAGTGCCAGTTGCCGTTGCTGATCTTGTCGCGGATCAGCGCGTCGCGGGTAGCTTTATCCGGAATACGCAGCAGCGCTTCAGCCAGGCACATCAGCGCCACGCCTTCCTGTGAGGAGAGGGAGAACTCCTGCAACAGGCCCTGCACCATCCCGGCGCGGCCGGTGGCGGTTTTCTGGTTGCGCAGCTTGTCGGCTAACTGATACGCCAGGCTGTGCGCCTGGGCGGCAATGGCTTCCGGCAGGCGGGCCTGCTCCAGCAGCATCGGCACGGCGTCGGTTTCGGCGCGGCGGTAAGCCCCGGTAATGGCGGCGCGGCTGACGGACTGCGGCAGGATCTGCTCGGCAAATTCGAGGAACGGCTGGTGGTTTTCTTCCACCGCCGTCGCGGCGTCGTCGCTTTCGTTCGCTGCGCCCGCCAGCAGGGCAGGCAGCTCAGGCAGGCCATCTTCACTCTCCAGCCTTTCCAGATAGTTAAAAATCGCCTGCTTGATTAACCAGTGCGGTGTGCGGTCAATGCGGGTTGCTGCGGTCTTAATCCGTTCGCGGGTCGCGTCATCCAGCTTAACCCCCATGGTGGTCATCCCCATGCCAAAACTCCTGTTGTTCTGTAATAGCGTTCTGTTGATAGCGTGAAATATCTACCATGTTGCAACTTTGTGCAACCGTGTTAAATGTGACCTGGTTTGCAAGCTGGAAAATGAATGGATTGTTAACGATTAGTTAGCTGCGAAAAAGAACGCGCGACGGTTTACGAAGCCAGTTTTTATGCGGTGCTTAACACTTTTTAAAGGTGCAACCCGTAAAAGCGTGAGCGAGTGCAACCTATAGGAAAGACGTATAAAACCAGGGATGAAATTCATGTAAATGCAGTGTTAAATCGTTTGTCAGTGGGAAGCGTATACGGCAGGATAGCGCGCCCAACGGAAACACATACACACATCACTACGTTCCGGTGATGACATAACAAGGCAACCCGGACGGTTGTCGCTCGACATTTTGGAGAATTTGAATGGCTATTAGCACACCGATGCTGGTGACATTTCTCGTTTATATTTTTGGCATGATCCTGATAGGGTTTTTGGCATGGCGTTCCACTAAAAACTTTGACGACTACATCCTTGGCGGGCGCAGCTTAGGCCCAATGGTCACCGCGCTCTCTGCGGGCGCATCCGACATGAGCGGCTGGCTGCTGATGGGGCTGCCGGGCGCGATTTTCATCTCTGGTATTTCCGAAAGCTGGATCGCCATCGGCCTGACCGTCGGCGCGTGGATCAACTGGAAGCTGGTGGCAGGCCGTCTGCGCGTACATACCGAAGCCAACAACAACGCCCTGACGCTGCCGGATTACTTCACCGGACGCTTTGAGGATAACAGCCGCGTGCTGCGCATTATCTCCGCGGTGGTGATCCTGGTGTTCTTCACCATCTACTGTGCCTCCGGCATCGTGGCCGGTGCGCGTCTGTTCGAAAGTACCTTCGGCATGAGCTACGAAACCGCCCTGTGGGCCGGTGCGGCGGCAACCATCCTCTATACTTTCGTGGGCGGCTTCCTGGCCGTCAGCTGGACCGACACCGTGCAGGCGAGCCTGATGATCTTCGCCCTGATCCTGACCCCGGTGATTGTGATTTTCACCGTTGGCGGCTTTGGCGATTCACTGGAAGTTATCAAGCAGAAGAGCATCGAAAACGTCGATATGCTGAAAGGGCTGAACTTTGTCGCCATCGTCTCCCTGATGGGCTGGGGGCTGGGCTACTTCGGTCAGCCGCACATTCTGGCGCGCTTTATGGCGGCGGATTCTCACCACACCATCGTTCACGCGCGTCGCATCAGCATGACGTGGATGATCCTGTGTCTGGCGGGCGCGTGTGCGGTCGGCTTCTTCGGTATCGCCTACTTCAGCAATAACCCGGCGCAGGCGGGCGCGGTGAACCAGAACGCCGAGCGCGTGTTCATCGAGCTGGCGCAGATTCTGTTTAACCCGTGGATTGCCGGTATTTTGCTCTCCGCGATCCTGGCGGCGGTGATGTCCACCCTGAGCTGTCAGCTGCTGGTTTGCTCCAGTGCAATCACCGAAGACCTCTACAAGGCCTTCCTGCGTAAAAATGCGAGCCAGAAAGAGCTGGTGTGGGTAGGGCGCTTTATGGTGCTGGTGGTGGCGCTGGTAGCCATTGCGCTGGCAGCCAACCCGGAAAACCGCGTGCTGGGTCTCGTGAGCTACGCGTGGGCGGGCTTCGGTGCCGCGTTTGGGCCGGTGGTGCTGTTCTCCGTCATGTGGTCACGCATGACCCGCAACGGCGCGCTGGCGGGGATGATCATCGGTGCGGTGACCGTCATCGTCTGGAAGCAGTTCGCGTGGCTGGGCCTGTACGAAATCATTCCGGGCTTCATCTTCGGCAGCATCGGTATTGTGGTGTTCAGCCTGCTGGGTAAAGCGCCGTCTGCCTCTATGCAGAAGCGCTTTGCGGAAGCGGATGCGCACTACCACACTGCGCCACCGACTAAGCTGCAGCCAGAATAATTTTCTCACGCAGTACCGTAGGCCGGGTAAGCGCAAGCGCCACCCGGCTTTTTTCTTGCCAAAATCCGTATTTTCCTGTGATATCCATGTGCTTATAACAATGAGGATAGCGATACATGACCATCAAAACAGGGGTAATGGCGGCGGCATTATTGATGCTGGCGGGCTGCAACGCGTCATCGCAACATGCGGCGGTAGAGACCTGCAAAGCGGATAACCAGATGCAGCAGACCACGCTCTATTTTGGCTTGAATCGCCCGGCAGGGGCGCAGATTACCGGCAGCGAGTGGCAGCAGTTTGTTGACCAGGACGTGACGCCGCGTTTTCGCGATGGCTTAACGGTGTTTGATGCGCGCGGGCAGTGGCTGGGGAACGACGGGAAAGTGGCGCGTGAACCCAGCAAAGCGTTAATGCTGATCCACGGTAAAGATGCGCAGAGCGAGAAGAACATCGAAGCGTTGCGCGGGATCTATAAGTCTCGTTTCGCGCAGGAATCGGTGATGCGGGTCGACCAGCCGGTGTGCGTACAGTTTTAATAAAAAACGGCGGGATAACCCGCCGTTGTTGTTTTGTAGCAAAGCTATTTACAGCACTAATCCCGCAAAGCTCGCCGACAGCAGGCTCACCAGCGTCGCACCGTATACCAGGCGCAGACCAAACCGCGACACCACGTTGCCCTGCTGCTCGTTCAGCCCCTTAATCGCCCCGGCGACGATGCCGATGGAGGCGAAGTTGGCAAACGAGACGAGGAAGACGGACAAAATACCCAGCCCGCGCGGTGACATTTCATGAGCAATTTTTTGCAGCTCAATCATCGCTACAAATTCATTCGCCACCAGCTTGGTTGCCATAATGCTGCCCGCGTTTAACGCATCGCTGAGCGGAATCCCGATAAGCCACGCCAGCGGATAAAACACATAGCCCAGGATCTGCTGGAAGCTCATGCCGAATACGCTGGAGAAGAGGGCGTTAACGGCGCTGATGAGGGCGATAAAGCCAATCAGCATCGCCAGAATAATCATCGCCACCTTAAAACCGGCCAGAATATACTCGCCCAGCATTTCAAAGAAGCTCTGGGATTCGTGCAGTTTTTCCAGCTTGATATCCGGCTCGGCTTCCGGACGCACCGGGTTAATGACCGAGAGAATAATAAAGGTGCTGAACATGTTCAGGATCAGCGCGGCAACGACAAATTTGGCGTCGAGCATGGTCATATAGGCACCGACAATCGACAGGGAGACCGTCGACATGGCCGTGGCCGCCATGGTGAACAGACGACGCGAGGAGAGATCCCCCAGCACGCCTTTATAGGCAATGAAGTTTTCCGACTGGCCGAGGATCAGCGAGCTCACCGCGTTGAACGATTCCAGCTTGCCCATGCCGTTCAGCTTTGACATCAGCGTTCCGATGATTCGAATAAAAATCGGCAGGATCCGCCAGTGCTGGAGAATACCAATCAGTGCGGAAATAAAAATAATCGGACACAGCACGCCGAGGAAAATAAACGCCAGCCCTTTTTCTCCCATTCCGCCAAAGACGAAATTCGTCCCTTCCGAGGCAAATTTAAGCAGTGACTCAAAGAAGCCGGAAACGTATTTAATCAGGAATAGCCCGCTTTCGGCGTGCAGGAAAAAGAACGCCAGGGCAATTTCAATAACAATCAGCTGTAAAACATAACGAATGCGAATTTTTCGGCGGTCGAAACTCACCAGCCAGGCAAGCGCAAGAATAATCACCAGCGCCAGCAGGAAATGGACAATCTTAAACATGGAATATTTTCGGTTGGTTTTTGAGGCGGATATTTAGCCACAGCACTGGTTAACCGTAAATGGGCATTTTTATTATAACTTATAAACTTAACGGTAACGGTGGCAACTATTAACAGGCTTTGAGTTTACAACTCGTCATCAAATCACCACACATTTCGCTTGTGTTTCCTTCCGCCGTAATGATAATCACTATCACAAGAATTTACCTTTCTTTGCATCAGTTGACCGCGATAAACATTTAAGGTGTAGGCATGTTTGTTCCATTTCTCATTATGTTACGTGAAGGCCTTGAAGCGGCCCTGATTGTCAGCCTTATCGCCAGCTATCTGAAGCGCACCCAGCGTGGGCGCTGGATTGGCGTGATGTGGGTTGGCGTCTTCCTTGCCGCGGCGCTCTGCCTGGGCTTAGGTATCCTCATCAATGAAACCACCGGCGAATTCCCGCAGAAAGAGCAGGAGCTGTTTGAAGGTATCGTCGCCGTGATTGCGGTGTTCATCCTGACGTGGATGGTCTTCTGGATGCGCAAAGTTTCCCGCAACGTGAAGGTGCAGCTGGAGCAGGCGGTGGATAACGCCCTGCAGAAGGGGAATCACCACGGCTGGGCGCTGATCATGATGGTCTTTTTCGCCGTGGCGCGCGAGGGTCTGGAATCGGTTTTCTTCCTGCTGGCGGCATTCCAGCAGGACGTGGGCATCTGGCCGCCGCTGGGCGCCATGCTCGGTCTGGCAACGGCGGTGGTGCTGGGCTTTCTGCTCTACTGGGGCGGCATTCGCCTCAACCTGGGCGCCTTCTTTAAGTGGACCAGCCTGTTCATTCTGCTGGTGGCCGCGGGGCTGGCAGCAGGGGCGATCCGCGCCTTCCACGAGGCGGGCCTGTGGAACCACTTCCAGGACGTGGCGTTCGATCTTAGCAACGTTCTCTCCACCCATTCACTGACCGGCACCCTGCTCGAAGGCATCTTCGGCTACCAGGAAACGCCGAGCGTCAGCGAAGTGGCGATGTACTTTATCTATCTGGTTCCGGCGCTGGTGCTGTTCGCGATGCCGCCGCGTACCGGTTCGCAGGCGTCGCGCGTTGCGCCGTAATTATTGTTTTAGTTACAACATACTTTTTAAGGGAAGAGTCATGGCAATTCAGTTTCGTCGTAGTGCATTGTGCGCAGGCATTGCCGCGCTGTTCGCTTCTGCATTCGCTGCGCAGGCTGCGGATATTCCGCAGGTAAAAGTCACCGTTAACGATAAGCAGTGTGAGCCGATGACCATCACGGTTAACAGCGGTAAAACCCAGTTTATCATTCAGAACCACAGCCAGAAGGCGCTGGAGTGGGAGATCCTCAAAGGCGTGATGGTGGTGGAAGAGCGCGAGAACATCGCGCCAGGCTTCAGTCAGAAGATGACCGCCAACCTGCAGCCGGGTGAATACGACATGACCTGCGGCCTGCTGACCAACCCTAAAGGCAAGCTGATCGTCAAAGGTGCAGCGACGGCGGACGCGGCCAAAGGCACGGCCCTGCTGAGCCTGGGCGACGCTATCACCGCCTATAAAGCCTACGTCACCAAAGAGACGGCGGACCTGGTCACGGGTACCAAAGCCTTCACCGACGCCGTGAAAGCGGGCGATATCGAAAAAGCGAAATCCCTGTACGCGCCAACCCGTCAGCACTACGAGCGCATCGAGCCGATTGCCGAGCTGTTCTCTGACCTCGACAGCAGCATTGATGCCCGCGAAGATGACTACGAGCAGAAGGCCGCCGATCCGAAATTCACCGGCTTCCACCGTCTGGAAAAAGCCCTGTTTGGCGATAACTCCACCAAAGGAATGGAGAAATACGCCGGGCAGCTGAACACCGACGTGCTGGAGCTGCAAAAGCGCATCAGCGAGCTTGCCTTCCCGCCGTCGAAGGTGGTGGGCGGCGCGGCCGGTCTGATTGAAGAAGTGGCCGCGAGCAAAATCAGCGGTGAAGAAGAACGCTACAGCCACACCGACCTGTGGGACTTCCAGGCCAACGTCGACGGTGCGCAGAAGATTGTCGAGCTGCTGCGTCCTCAGCTGCAGAAAGAGAGCGGCGAACTGCTGGCGAAAGTAGATGCCAACTTCAAAAAGGTCGATACCATCCTGGCGAAGTACCGTACCAAAGACGGGTTCGAAACCTACGACAAGCTGACCGACGCCGACCGTAACGCGCTGAAAGGCCCGATTACGACGCTGGCGGAAGATCTCTCCCTGCTGCGCGGCGTACTGGGTCTGGACTAAGCACGATGCACAAGCACGAAGAATTCGACGTGGCGGAACCTTCCCGACGTCGTTTGTTAAAAGGGGTAGGGGCGCTGGGCGGCGCGTTTGCCCTGGCGGGAGGTTGCCCGGTGGCGCATGCGACGAAATCGCAGAGCGCGCCCGGTACGCTCTCGCCGGATGCCCGCATGGAGACCCAGCCGTTTTATGGCGCGCACCAGGCGGGTATTCTCACGCCGCAGCAGGCTTCCATGATGCTGGTGGCCTTTGATTCGCTGGCCAGCGATAAGGCGGATCTGGAGCGTCTGTTCCGCCTGCTGACGGCGCGCATCGCGTTTCTTACCGCGGGCGGGCCGGCACCGGATACGCCGAACCCGCGCTTGCCGCCGATGGATTCCGGTATCCTCGGGGCGTTTATCGCGCCGGATAACCTGACCATTACCGTGTCGGTAGGGGAGTCGCTGTTTGATGGCCGCTACGGCCTGGCAAAACAGAAGCCGAACGCGCTGCAGAAGATGACGCGCTTCCCGAATGACTCCCTCGACGCGGCGCTATGCCACGGCGATCTGCTCCTGCAGATTTGTGCCAATACCCAGGACACGGTGATCCACGCCCTGCGCGATATCATCAAGCACACGCCGGATCTGCTGAGCGTGCGCTGGAAGCGGGAAGGGTTTATCTCTGACCACGCCGCCCGCAGCAAAGGCAAAGAGACGCCGGTTAACCTGCTGGGCTTTAAGGACGGCACGGCCAACCCGGACAGCAGCGATGCGGCGCTGATGAAAGACGTGGTGTGGGTGACGGCAGATCAGGGGGAACCCGCATGGGCGGTGGGCGGCAGCTACCAGGCTGTGCGCATTATTCAGTTCCACGTGGAGTTCTGGGACCGCACGCCGTTGAAAGAGCAGCAGACGATTTTTGGCCGTGACAAGCAGAGCGGGGCGCCGCTGGGCATGAAGCACGAGCATGATGTGCCGGACTACGCGAACGACCCGGATGGCGACATTATCGCGCTCGACAGCCATATTCGCCTTGCCAACCCCCGCACCAAAGAGACGCAGTCCAGCCTGATGATGCGCCGTGGCTACAGCTATTCGCTGGGCGTGACCAATTCCGGCCAGCTTGATATGGGGCTACTGTTCGTCTGCTATCAGCACGATCTGGAGAAAGGCTTCCTGACCGTGCAGAAGCGGTTAAACGGCGAAGCGCTGGAAGAGTACATTAAGCCCATCGGCGGCGGCTATTTCTTTGCCCTGCCCGGCGCGCGCGATGCTGGCGCGTATCTCGCACAAGGTCTGATGGAAGCCTGATAATCGTCCCTGCGATAGTTCGCGGGGACATTATTTTTTCATATGACTATCTTATTGTTATATTTCTGTAATATTCATATATAAGACTGATTCCGCTGCAGGAACAGTCTTAAAAGTTGCATTCAGGTAAAATAAATGTTGCATTTATGATAACTCCTGATGTACTTAAGATAAGACAGCGGTAGTTCCCGGCAGTGATGCTGAATCACTATGGAGATCGCGAATGGTTGCGTCCTGTACTGGACAAGGTAAACATAACAACCGCAGCACCCGGCGCGGAGGCTCAGACTCCGGCAGCGATTTCCTCACCACTAAATTCTCCCCCACATCTCAAGAACCTGATTCGACCGACGTGCAGACCGGTGCGCGTAGCCGTTCTGTATCGTCATCTGATAAAGCAAGCAATGGCTTACAAGGAAGCCAACCCTCTGATGTTCGTGCGCATAATCGTGCCGAAGCTGGCGCGTGTGATGAATACCAACAACTCAAGGTGCTATCCATGGGAAGACAAAAAGCAGTGATCAAAGCTCGTCGCGAAGCAAAACGTGTGCTGAGACGGGACTCACGTAGCCATAAACAGCGTGAAGAAGAATCGGTCACCTCGCTTGTGCAGATGAGTGGCGTAGAAGCAATTGGCATGGCCAGAGACAGCCGTGATAATTCTCCAATTGTGGCGCGCAATGAGGCTCAGGCGCACTACCTGAATGCTATCGAGAGTAAACAGCTCATCTTTGCAACCGGTGAAGCCGGATGCGGAAAAACCTGGATCAGTGCAGCCAAAGCGGCGGAAGCGCTGATCCATAAGGACGTGGAGCGCATTATTGTTACCCGTCCTGTACTGCAAGCTGATGAAGATCTCGGCTTCCTGCCCGGCGATATTTCGGAGAAGTTTGCTCCGTACTTCAGGCCCGTCTATGACGTGCTGGTGAAGCGGCTGGGTGCATCCTTTATGCAGTACTGCCTGCGACCAGAGATTGGCAAGGTGGAAATCGCGCCGTTCGCCTATATGCGCGGACGTACATTTGAAAATGCGGTCGTTATTCTCGACGAGGCTCAGAACGTGACCGCTGCGCAAATGAAGATGTTTTTAACGCGCCTCGGGGAGAACGTGACGGTTATCGTCAACGGCGATATTACCCAGTGTGACCTGCCGTCGGGCGTGAAGTCCGGCCTCAGCGACGCCATGTCACGTTTTGAGGAAGATGAGATGATTGGGGTGGTACGCTTCACCAAAGAGGACTGCGTGCGCTCGGCACTCTGTCAGCGCACGCTGCAAGCGTATTACTGAGTTTGCTGTTGTGTTCAAGGCCCGGGAAACCGGGCTTTGTTTTATGTGCATTTTATTCCCTCTCCCCTGGGGAGAGGGTTAGGGTGAGGGTCTCAGGCCGCACCTAGCTGAATGTAGCACCGGGGGGGATTGACTCGCTTCGCTCGCCCTGCGGGCAGCCTGTTCGCTTTGCTCACAGTCTGTCCAACTGGCTGCGCCAGTTGTCGAACCCCGGTCGGGGGTTCTCATCCCCCCACAGGCGTGCAATATGCGAAAAAAAAGCCCGCATTTTCATGCGAGCTCTTCTTAAAATATGGCGGTGAGGGGGGGATTCGAACCCCCGATACGTTGCCGTATACACACTTTCCAGGCGTGCTCCTTCAGCCACTCGGACACCTCACCATATTGTTTTGCTGCCTGACCGCTTGGGGGGCAACGGGGCGCTACTATAGGGAGTTGCGCGAAAGCGGTCAAGCAGATTTTCTGCATTCGTGCTTGTTCGGTTAAGCCTTAATCAGCTTATGTCGTACAGCGCAGGATTAACGCTGCGAATCGAGCACTTCGCTGTTTTTCACCACCTCCTGCGCTTTGCCGTAGCTTTCGATCAGCAGCTGGTAGGCCGGGAAGATGTGGGTGTATACCTCAGCCCATTCAGCCGCATCTTCACGGTTCCAGGTTCGCTGGATCTCAGAGGCCACAGCGGCGGTATCCATCGGCACCACGCCTGCCTGGACCACGCGGGCCAGGGTGATCTCCTGCGCCATTTTGCTGTAGGTGCCGGAGGCATCAATCACCGCAAACACTTTATATCCGTCCGCCACCGCGCTGATGGACGGGAAGGCCATGCAGACGCTGGTGATCGTGCCTGCAATAATTAACGTCTTGCGACCGGTAGCTTTTACCGCCGCCACGAATTCCGGGTTATCCCAGGCGTTGATCTCACCTTTGCGGGCCACATACTGCGCATGCGGCGCGTTGGCGTGGATCTCCGGGATAAGCGGGCCGTTCGGTCCCTGTGGAACGGAGGCGGTGGTGATCACCGGGATCTTCGCCAGCGTGGCGATCTTTGCCAGCGCCGCCGCACGGGCGCGCAGCTCCGGCATGGGCATGTCGCCGACGGTCTGGAACAGCCCGCTCTGGTGGTCGATAAGCAGCATGACGGCATCATTTACGTCAATGACGGGACGTGCACCGTTGAAGTTTGCAGGGGTAGACATATTGCGCTCCTTAATTACGTTCAGATCTGGCCAAAGCGGCCGGAGTTGAAATCACGAATGGCTTCCGCGATCTCGGTTTTACTGTTCATCACAAACGGGCCGTAGCCCACAATCGGTTCATTCAGCGGCTCACCGGCCATCAGCAGCAATTTCGCGTCGCTGTTCGCTTCCAGATGCAGCTTTTCACCGCTCTGACTTAGCACAACCAGCTGCGCTTCACCCGCTGGCGTGGTGCCGTTCACCGTTACGCTGCCCTCAAGTACCACCAGCGCCGTGCTCCAGCCTTCGGGCTGGTTGAGCGTCAGATGGCTGCCCTGGTTAAGCGCGATGTCCCAGACGTTCAGCGGTGAGAAGGTATGGGCCGGGCCCGTCACGTCCTCAAGGCGACCGGCGATGACCCGCAGCGTGCCGCTGTTATCCGGCAGCGTGACCACCGGGATATCCGCTTTGGTGATGCTCTGGTAGCCGGGCGTCGCCATTTTGTCTTTGGCGGGCAGGTTGACCCACAACTGCATCATTTTTAGTTCACCGCCTTTCTGCGCGAAGGCGCTGGAGTGGAACTCCTCGTGCAGGATGCCTGCGCCCGCCGTCATCCACTGCACGTCGCCGGGGCCAATAATGCCGCCTCTGCCGGTGGAGTCGCGATGCTCCACTTCGCCGGCGTAAACGATGGTCACCGTTTCAAAGCCGCGATGAGGATGCTCGCCCACGCCGCGTTTCGCGCCGTCCGCCGGGAAGGTGTACGGTCCGGCATAGTCCAGCAGCAGAAACGGGCTCAGCGGCTCGCCGTGCGTCTGGTAAGAAAACATTGAACGAACCGGGAAACCGTCACCGACCCAGTGCGGACGAGGTGCGGTATAAACGCCTGTTACGTTTTTCATGATGAACTCCTGATGTTCTGTTGATGTAATTAGCTTATATTCAGGGTTAATATCCCGGTAGATAGTGAAAATGACATTCACTGTTCTGAATATGGAACGATGAGGGCGTATGCAGGATCTCAATGATTTCGCGTGGTTTGTGAAGGTGGTGGACCATGGTGGATTTGCGGCGGCGGGTCGGGCGCTCGATCAGCCCAAGTCAAAACTGAGCCGGCGAATTGCCCAGCTGGAAGAGCGCCTTGGCGTTCGTTTGATCCAGCGTACCACCCGGCAGTTTACGGTGACGGAAGTGGGGCAGACGTTCTATCAGCACTGTAAAGCCATGCTGGTAGAGGCCGAAGCTGCGGAGGAGGCGGTGGCGGCGTTGCAGGCCGAGCCACGCGGCGTGGTCAGGATCACCTGTCCGGTCACCTTGCTGCACGTGCACGTGGGGCCCATGCTGGCGCGGTTTATGGCGCGCTATCCGGGGATCAATCTTCAGCTTGAGGCCACGAACCGACGGGTCGATCTGGTGGGCGAGGGCATCGACGTGGCGATCCGCGTTCGTCCACGTCCGTTTGATGACAGCGACCTGGTGTTAAGAGTGCTGGCAGACAGGGGACACTGCCTGGTGGCGAGCCCTGCGCTGATTGCGCGGATGGGTCACCCTGCCGTGCCCTCTGAGCTGAGCGAGTGGCCGGGTTTGAGCATGGGGGTGGGAAAGCAGCTGCACAGATGGGAGCTGAGCGGGCCGGAAGGAGCGAAAGCCGCGATTCATTACACGCCGCGCTTTATTACCACCGACATGCTGGCGCTGCGTGAAGCGGCGATGGCGGGGGTGGGCGTGGTGCAGCTGCCGATTTTGATGGTCAAGGATCAGCTGGCATCCGGGGAACTGGTAAGGGTGCTGGACGCATGGGAACCCCGACGGGAAGTGATTCACGCTGTTTATCCTTCCAGGCGAGGTTTGCTGCCGTCCGTCAGAACGCTGGTGGATTTTCTTACTGAAGAGTATGCGCGGATGGTGGAGGAGTAACGATCCCCTCGCCCTTTTGGGGAGAGGGTTAGGGTGAGGCGCTCAGGCTGCACCGAGCTGAATATAGCACCGGGGGGGATTGACTCGCTTCGCTCGCCCTGCGGGCAGCCTGTTCGCTTTGCTCACAGTCTGTCCAACTGGCTGCGCCAGTTGTCGAACCCCGGTCGGGGGTTCTCATCCCCCCGCAGGCGTGCAACATGCGAAAAAAAAGCCCGCATTTTCATGCGAGCTCTTCTTAAAATATGGCGGTGAGGGGGGGATTCGAACCCCCGATACGTTGCCGTATACACACTTTCCAGGCGTGCTCCTTCAGCCACTCGGACACCTCACCATATTGTCATCCCGTTGTTGCTGGGACGGGCGCTAATGTAAGGAAAAGCCGAACTGCCGTCAACCCACTTTTTCAGTAATTTAGCGCGTTTAGACAAACTTCAGGCAACATGATTCTTAAATGTGCTGAAAGCGTCTTTTTTATCAACAACACGGTCACGCAATAAATTTGCTATGCTGACCGTCCAGTTAAAAAGCAAAATAAATCAGCGCAATAAAAGGCAGGATTGACTATGGATATACTCTTCTATCACCCCACTTTTGATACGGCTTACTGGATTAAGGCACTTTCTGCGGCACTGCCGGGCGCTCGCGTTCGTGAGTGGAAGCGGGGCGATAACGAACATGCTGACTACGCGCTGGTCTGGCATCCGCCGGTAGAAATGCTCCAGGGCCGTAAGCTGAAGGCCGTGTTCGCGCTTGGAGCCGGCGTGGATTCCATTCTGAGCAAGCTGAAAGCACACCCTGAAATGCTGCCGGAAGATATTCCTCTGTTCCGCCTGGAAGATACCGGTATGGGCCAGCAAATGCAGGAATATGCCGTCAGCCAGGTGCTGCACTGGTTCCGCCGCTTTGATGACTATCAGGCGCTTAAGCAGCAATCCCGCTGGGAGCCGCTGCCTGAATATCCGCGCGAAGCGTTTACCGTTGGTATCCTCGGCGCGGGCGTGCTGGGTTCGAAAGTGGCTGAAGCGCTCGCGCCGTGGGGTTTCCCGCTGCGCTGCTGGAGCCGCAGCCGTAAAGACTATCCGGGCGTTGAGAGCTTTGCCGGAACGGATGAGCTTCCGGCCTTCCTGAACGGCACGCGTGTGCTGATTAACCTGCTGCCCAATACGGCGGAAACGGTGGGAATTATCAATGATGGCCTGCTCAACCAGCTGGACGACCAGAGCTACCTGATGAATCTGGCGCGCGGCGTGCATCTGGTCGAGCCAGATCTGCTGAAGGCGCTGGACAGCGGGAAGCTTAAAGGCGCCATGCTGGATGTCTACAGCCGTGAGCCGCTACCGGAGGAAAGCCCGCTGTGGCGACACCCGCGCGTGGCAATGACTCCGCACGTTGCCGCCGTGACGCGACCTGCCGAGGCGGTGGCCTATATCTCGCACACGATCGGTGAAATAGAGAAGGGTAACCCGGTCACCGGACAGGTCGACCGACAGCGCGGCTACTGAGAGAAACCCGGCGTTCGCCGGGTTTTTGCTAATATTCGCCGCTGATAACTGCTATCCTTTGGAAAAAACGCAGAGGAGAGAAAGATGTATCCCGTTGACCTGCATATGCACACCGTCGCCAGCACCCACGCGTATAGCAACCTCCATGATTATATTGCCCAGGCGAAGCTTAAGGGCATCAAGCTGTTCGCGATAACCGATCACGGCCCGGATATGGCGGATGCGCCGCACTACTGGCATTTTGTGAATATGCGTATCTGGCCACGTCTGGTGGACGGCATTGGGATACTGCGCGGCATTGAGGCGAACATCAAAAACACCGACGGTGAAATTGACTGTACCGGCCCGATGCTGACCTCCTTAGATCTGATCCTTGCCGGCTTCCATGAGCCGGTTTTCCCGCCGCAGGATAAAGAGACCAATACCGCGGCGATGATTGCCACTATTGCCAGCGGCAATGTGCACATCATCAGCCATCCGGGCAATCCGAAATACCCGATTGATATTCCGGCCGTGGCGCAGGCCGCGGCGAAACACCGCGTGGCGCTGGAGATTAATAACTCCTCGTTCGTGCACTCGCGTAAAGGCAGTGAAGCCAACTGTCGCGAAGTGGCTGCCGCCGTGCGTGATGCGGGTGGCATGGTGGCGCTGGGCTCTGATTCGCACACGGCCTTCACGCTGGGGGATTTTAGCGAGTGCCTGAAAATATTGCAGGATGTGGATTTCCCGGAAGAGCGCATCCTGAACGTCACGCCGCGTCGTATGCTTGATTTCCTCGAGTCGCGCGGCATGGCGCCGATTGATGAATTTGCCGATCTTTAATTGAATAACGGAATAAAACAATGAATGAATTTTCCATCCTTTGCCGCGTGCTGGGCTCCCTGTATTACCGCCAGCCGCAGGACCCGCTGCTGGTGCCGCTGTTTACGCTGATTCGCGAAGGTAAACTGGCGCAGAACTGGCCGCTGGAACAGGATGAGTTACTGGAGCGCCTGCAGAAAAACTGCGATATGCAGCAGATCTCAACGGACTACAATGCTCTGTTCGTGGGCGAAGAGTGCCGCGTGTCGCCGTATCGTTCCGCCTGGCAGGAAGGCGCGACCGAAGCGGAAGTGCGGGCATTCCTTTCAGAACGCGGGATGCCGCTGAGCGATACCCCAGCCGATCATATCGGTACGCTGCTGCTGGCCGCGTCCTGGATCGAAGACAACGCTGGCGACGATGAAAATGAAGCCATCGGGATCCTCTTCGAAACGTATCTGCTGCCGTGGGTGGGGACCTTCCTGGGAAAAGTGGAAGCCCATGCCACCTCTCCGTTCTGGCGAACGCTGGCCCCGCTGACGCGTGACGCCATTGCAGCAATGTGGGACGAGCTGGAAGAAGAGAGCGAAGAGTGATGTAAATCACAAAAATCCTGCAACGATACATTTCAACTTGCACGTAATGTGCTTCTGATCTCATTTCTATGGCGCGCTTCTGCTAAGATGCGCGCCATGAACATATTACTTTGTATTGCAATCACGACGGGCATCCTCTCCGGTATTTGGGGATGGGTAGCGGTGTCTCTCGGTCTGTTAAGCTGGGCTGGCTTCCTGGGCTGCACGGCCTATTTCGCCTGTCCTCAGGGGGGGCTGAAAGGGCTCTTTATCTCAGGCTGCACGCTGATGAGCGGCGTTATCTGGGCGCTGGTCATCATGAAAGGCAGCGCGCTGGCGCCGCATCTGGAGATGCTGGGGTACGTCATGACGGGTGTCGTCGCCTTCCTGATGTGCATCCAGGCGAAGCATCTGCTGCTGTCGTTTGTGCCGGGAACCTTTATGGGGGCCTGCGCAACCTTTGCCGGGCAGGGGGACTGGAAGCTGGTGGTTCCTTCCCTGGCGCTGGGGCTGCTGTTTGGCTACGCCATGAAGAACAGCGGTCTTTGGCTGGCGGCGCGACGGGAAAAAACGCAAAACATCACCGCGATGAGTGAATAAAAAAAAGGCGAGATAATCATCTCGCCTTTTTTTATGCGCTGCCCGTCAGGATTCCGGAGGCACCGACATATCACGGTATTTCACCAGGATCGGGTTCTGCACGTCCGCTTTGTTTTGCAGATCCCACAGCCCGCGATCGATACCATCGTTGATTAAGAAGATCACGCCGGTTTCAATGGCTGACATAAGACACATCATGACCGGTTCGTTAGAGGTGTAGCCAATTTCTCCCTCCAGCAGGCGCTGGTAATCAATAAAGCGGAATACCCCAGCCTGAACTTCATAAGACAAAATCGTTTTGCTGGTGTTGACCGAAGAGAGCACTTCACCGGTACTGACGTTCACGACGCGCAGGTTAACCGCAATTTGGTCGAGCTGGTACTGGGTATCTGCGCCGATACCGAAGTAGCGCGCGCCCACGCCACCCGATTTCACATTGCTCTCGTAACCGATAATCGACCCTTCAATCATCACGTTTGCGGCGGCCAGAGACTGCAGAGGCATCCGGTTATTGTCCGCAACGGTGCCATTCTCCTGCGCGGCACGAATGATTTTTCGTTCATTTAACAGATTCTGAAGCCCCTGGCGTTCCAGCGGAATAAACCAGTGCGAATCTTTAAGTGCAGTCACCAGCATGGCGGTGGCGCTTTGCGGCACCGCGGTGGAGAAGTTACTTGCCGGATAAGGCTTAAATTGTCCGGTTTCATCCTGAATGTTGTATACCGAGACAAATATCTTGCCCGTAGGTGAAGGCAAATGGGTTAAATCACGGTAACTCTGGGCCCGCGGCATTAATGTGGGTTTTGCAGCTTCTTTAGGCGGAGCAGTTAAACAACCGCTCAATAAGCACACTGCAACAAATATCAGGAAGCGCTGCATGGTCGTTGTCCTTATTTAGCTATTGTTTAAAAGTCAGTTGAATTATTTTGCAGGCCGGAAACCTCTATGGTGGAAGTTTTTCCGGTTTTACGATCGGTCACATTCAACTGGAGCTGTCCGTCCCTGTTGGCGATGTCGACGATAAAGTCGTTGGTCATCATTCGGCCGGGTTTGCCGGTATTAATGTTGGTCAGCAATCCCCCTAAAATCTGCGACTGGATAGCCTGGGTGAAGTTATCCAGTGCGGAAGGGGTATCAACGGTAAAATCCTGAAAGCTCGGATCTTTATAGGAGTTTTGTGCCTGAGCTTGATTCAGCAGAAAGGCACCGTTGTTGGGGTTACCGCCAAAGTTAGGGTTACGGAACTGGAAGGTCATATTTCCGGCCCAGCTCAGGGGAGCAATAAGCATGATCGAAACAACTGCATATGCAATACGCATGACAGCCTCCGCATATCGGTTCGCTAGAACTCATCTTTTGCTAAATCGCTGGTGCTTAATAGGGCTTTATCTATTTGCAGGCGATTAATAGCGTCTTCAGTTTGAGCCAGTGCTAAGGCTACGTTTTTATCGAAGTCTGTTTTCGAGGGGAATAAAAACGTTTGATAAATAACGTCCTGATTGGCCGTTATGGTTATCCAGCTTCCCCATCGTGCACTGGGCCGCTCGTTGATTGTTAAATTACCCGTGTAGGGACTGTCCCATTTATCGCTGAAGGCCCGGTAAAAACTGTGCCCGATCGATGAAACAGTGTGGTCAGTTAACAATCCGGGAACTTCGACCTCAACGGCCTGCAGGTTCCCTGCAGCGAGCAGGAGACTCGCTGCGGCGATCCAACTCAACGTGCGCTTCATGTGATTAACGCCTGAGGTTATCGTTTGCCCATGAAACCGCCTGAGTTCGGTTTTTAACAGCTATCTTCTTGAAAAGATTATAAAGGTGCGTCTTTACCGTATTTTCGCTGATAAATAACGAACGGGCGATTTCAATATTTGAAGCACCAATGCGTAATTTGTTCAGGATCTCTTTCTCACGGTGGGTGAGCAGCGCTGATTCCGAACTGTTATAGCGGTAATTTCCGGAGTGCGTGATGAGGTAGCTGGCCAGCTTTTGCGAGAAATAGCATTCGCCGCGCAATATGCCTTGCAGACCATCTACCACCCGAACCTCTTCTTCAGTGACGTAGAACACGCCATTGATATGCGGCCAGCTTTCAATATCTCTGAAAGGATATTCATCAGGCGTATTCAATAATAACACGCGGATATTATTGTTTTTCCTGCTTAAGTTATCTTGCCAGTAATGGATAAGCTTTTTATCGGCTTCCATCATATCAAACAGAATGATGCTGCCAGGCGCAATATCATCAAAAGAACGTTGAATATTATGCAATTTCCCGTTCAGTGATAGAGATTGCTTTAAATGTTGTAATAAAGCTGTCGCTTGCAGAGAAGGTTTTGTGATCAACAGTAATGTATGACCATGTAAACTATGGACTTCATTATACATGATGAAACCCCACTTATTTTTGGCACCTGACAGCCGCCCTCTCTGTAAAGAAAAGGGCACCAGAAGTACTGACAGATGTTGCACTGCTGTGTGTAGAATCAGAACATAACCTCCACAGGGAGGTAAATATAAAACCAATTTCGTACATCTAATTTCAATCTAGCTTTTACGAATTTTAAAGCAAGCGTTAATCATGTAACAAGATGTAAAAATCAATATTAATTTGTGAAAATTGCAGATTTTGAATGTTGCTATTTGATATGAAAGTTGTACATGGAAATAGTTGTGCATAGATTTTAAAAATCATACAAATATAATTAACCAGTTAATATTTATAAGTATTTATTATTTTCTTTAGTTTGTACCCAGGTATGAGTAACTGATACTTTCTAAGTCATGCCGCTCTGGTTTTTTTGGCTTAAGAAAACTCGCCTTGTGTCACGCCCTGAAGAAAATGTCATCCTGGCGTTACGCTTAAACAACGCGGGAAGGGGCATGGACGGCTGTCTCACCGTTGTACAACTTGTCGCGCATAAATATTTCATAAAAAATAAAAACGGCCTGTGTCATGCCTTTTATGGTGCAAATTACAACTTTGTTGTGACCTGAAAAATAAAAATAAGCCGCGCGGGTGAGATATTTAAAATGTTTCAGCGGACATACTCTTCACCGTAACGACGCGTTAACAAAAACGAGTCGTTTAATACGAAATACGATCAGGGTGTTTTCAGGTAGCCGGGTCCAGGGTGACAACATGAAAAACACATCGTTATTTTTGATGTTTACATTACTGGGTGCGCCTGGATTTGTAACCGCCGCGAATTCAGATTTAGCAAACGCTGAATATAATTTTGCGGTTAATGAATTAAGTTATTCATCATTAAATCAGGCAGCCATTATTGGTCAACAGGGCGTATTTAATGACGCTCAGCTTCGCCAGGAAGGATCGAAACTCTTGTCCGTCATTTCTCAGGATGGGGCAGGCAACAGAGCGAGAGTTGATCAATCAGGGACTTACAATATTGCCTGGATCGATCAGAGCGGTAACGGGAACGATGCAGGTATTACGCAGGATGGATATGGTAATAGTGCGAAAATTATCCAGAAAGGGTCGGGTAATAGAGCAAATATTACGCAGTACGGTACGCAGAAAACCGCAGTTGTAGTGCAGAAACAGTCGCAGATGGCAATTCGCGTTATTCAGCGCTAGCTATTTCGCGACGACATTAATCAATCCGATGGGGGTTTACCATGAAATTTATCAAAGTGGCAGCACTTGCAGCAATCGTCGTTTCTGGTAGTGCTATGGCTGGTATGATTAATCAGGGCGGATGGGGTCATGGACACGGTCATGGCGGAAACAGTGGTCCAAATTCAACCCTGAATATTTATCAGAACGGTGGCGGTAACTCCGCGCTGGCGTTGCAGACAGATGCCAGAAATTCCGTTCTTAATATTAGCCAGACCGGTGGCGGTAACGGGGCTGATGTCGGTCAGGGTTCTGACGACAGCAAAATCAACCTGACCCAGAACGGCTTTGGCAACAGTGCGACACTCGATCAGTGGAACAGCAAAAAATCCGTTATGAATGTTAGCCAGTACGGCGGCCTTAACGGTGCGCTCGTAGACCAGACGGCGTCTAACTCCACCGTCAACGTTACCCAGATCGGCTTTGGTAACCACGCGACAGCGCATCAGTACTGATACTGAAATCTGTACTACAAAAAAACAGGGCCGATGCCCTGTTTTTTTTCGGGAGTTCTTCATGAATACCATCATTCTCCTTGCCGCGCTTTCCGGGCAGATAACCTTTCAAACGTCACAGCAGGGAAATATGACGACCATTATTCCGCAGGTCATTTTGACGGAACCGTGTGATTGTCAGGTTCAGATCCTCTCTTTGAAGGAAGGGCAGAGTGGGCAAAGTGCTTCGCGACAGCAAAATACCCTTTTTATTCCCGCTAATCAGCCGATTGATTTAACGCGGTTGAGTTTAACTATTTCTGCGGAAGACACGATAAAAATCGTTGTCACCGTCACGGATGGAAAAGCGCTTCATTTATCACAGCAGTGGTCGTCAGCCGGGGGTGCGCTGTAAATATTCATGAAATCAATGCATTGTGAATATTTGCCGTTGAACTAAGCTGTTATCAGGAACTGCGTTGTTAGGTTCCGTAACGTCAGCCTTCGTTTGCATAATGAAGCGCGTTTGCCCCTCATGGACGATTTTCATTGAGGAGTACATATCGTGACCCACTCTTTTGCACATCTTATTTCAGGTCTGGGCCTGCTTGTTTCGGCATTTATCGCTCCAGCTTATTCGGCCACGCTCGCGCAGGGCGGCGTTATTCACTTTCGCGGCGCAATCGTTGCTGACCCTTGCGAAGTTACACAGCAGCAGCGGCAGCTGGCGGTGTCGTGTCCGGAAAAAAATCGTATGCAAACGCGTATGGTGAGTTACGGCGACGCGCTGAACGGCAAGGCGACGGCTTCCGGCCTGGCGACAGTGAATATGACGTACCTGAATCCTGAAAAAACGCTCGCGGTTGTTCAGATCCAGTACCGTTAATACCCGTGCGTGCCCGTCGGCGGACGCGGTTTTACGCCTATCGTTTTTCTCAATAAACCCTCTGCGATACACTTATAAAAAAGGCGGGCAGCAGAGGGGCTTTATGAAACCGCAAATTGAAGTTATTCATGGCGATATTACGACAGTTCATGTCGACGTCATCGTCAATGCGGCCAATCCTTCCCTGATGGGGGGAGGAGGCGTAGACGGCGCTATTCACCGGGCTGCCGGACCGCAGTTACTGGAAGCCTGTAAAATGGTGCGTCAGCAACAGGGTGAATGCCCACCGGGCCATGCGGTGATTACGCTGGCGGGCAACCTTCCTGCCAAAGCGGTGATTCATGCTGTCGGGCCCGTGTGGCACGGCGGAGACCAGCATGAAGCGAGCCTTCTGGAGGAGGCATACCGAAACTGTCTGCGGCTTGCCGCCGACAACGGCTATAAAACGATGGCGTTCCCGGCCATCAGCACCGGCGTGTATGGATATCCTAAGGCGGCAGCGGCGACCATCGCCGTCGAAACGGTTTACCGATATTTGTCGCTTAAACCGCTGCCAGAGAAGGTGATTTTTGTCTGCTTCGATGAAGACACCACGCATCTTTATCAGCGGCTTCTGACTCAGCGCAGACAGGAGCTGGAGAGTTGAAGCGAAGGCGGCGCACCGTGAGTGCGCCGCGCTGCTCAGGCGGCTTTCGGCTGAGGTTTTCCTGAAAACAGGAAGCGCAGAAGAGGGATCCGCAGATGGATCTCGTAGAGTACGACGGCAATCCCCACCACAAACACCAGCCCGGTAAAGAAGCCCAGCGTGTTGGATGCGATATGCGGCGTGATGTATGCCCCGAAGAACAGCGTCAACGGGTGGTGCACCAGATAGATAAACAGTGAGGCATTGACGAAGTAGGTCACGCGGCTGGACTTAAAATTCAGCAAACGGTGGCCGAGCGCGAACACCACGTTCACCATCCATAAGCCCAACAGCATGGTGATCACGCTTTCCGTTTCATACATCCAGGCGTCGCCGCTCCCGTAGCGCTGGTTCAGCAGGTAGGCCACGAAGGCAATGGCCGCACCTACCGCGCACCACGGTGACGGGGTGGTAAATAGCGCTTTAAGCCTCGGATGAATAAAGGCCAGCGCGCCAATCAAAAAGAACGGAATGTAGAACAGCGACTGCATCACCACAAAATTGAACAGGCCGTCGCTTAGTATCGGTGGATAGACAATAAACAGCGTGCGTCTCACCGCGGCATAGGCGATCCCCAACAGTAAGAAGAGCACCGACAGTTTGCCCAGCGTGACGTTAGCGAAGAAAGAGTCTGCTGTCGTGCTGAGATGACGGCGCAGGCGGCTGAAAATCACCAGACTGACCGTGGTCAGCACCACCAGAACCAGCAGGAACCAGAGGTGAGACACCAGCTCCCAGACCAGCGTGTTGTACTTTTCATACAGCGAGAGATTCGGCCAGTTCTCCGCCTTGCCTTTAACGTATTGCAGCATAATGAACTGCGGCAGCGTCAGCAGTGGTATGGCGGTTAACATGGGAATACCTACGCGCTCTACGCGCACTTTCCACCAGCGCTTAAGCGGATAGCGTAAAAAAAGCATGTACGAGAAATAGCCGGAGATGACAAAAAACACCTGCATGCGGAAGGCGTGAATAAAGTCATTAAACAGCGTCAGCCACCAGGAGGGCATCTGGCTATTAACATGCCACGTGTGGCTGGAGTAAATCAGTGAAATATGAAAGGGGATCCCCAATAGCATCAGCCATGCCCGGATCGAGTCGAGGAAATATTCCCGTTGTGTCGGTGTTGTGCTCATATAACGTTGCGCATTCTCAGACTTTTCGCCTTATCCCTAAGGCTCATAATGGTTACATTCGACGCCAACCCTACACCAAGACCGACACACTGTCTCCAGGATAAGCACGCAAAGTGAATAACGGGTTCTTTCATTTGCTTAATCCATGAGCCAGCAGCTGAACAAAGCAGTGATTATGTTGTCGGATTGCCTGAGTTTCCATTAAAATGGATCGGATCGATATAAGCACACAAAGGGGGAAGTGCTTACTTATTATGAAACATAAACCACAGATGATGAAAATGCGTTGGTTGGGTGTTGCGGTGGTGTTATCACTGTATACCTCATCGGCACTGGCCTTTAACATCGACGATGTCGCAAAACAGGCAAAATCGATGGCAGGCAAGAGCTACGAAGCGCCGAAAAGTAACCTGCCCTCCGTTTTCCGCGACATGAAGTATGCGGACTATCAGCAGATCCAGTTCAACCACGATAAAGCGTACTGGAACAACGTTAAAACCCCGTTCAAGCTTGAATTTTATCATCAGGGTATGTACTTCGACACTCCTGTTGCCATCAATGAAGTGACGGCGACCGCGGTACGTAAGATCAAGTACAGCCCGGATTACTTCAATTTTGGCAATGTGCAGCACGACAAAGATACGGTGAAAGACCTGGGCTTCGCAGGCTTCAAGGTGCTTTACCCGATCAACAGCAAAGATAAAAACGACGAAATCGTTAGCATGCTTGGCGCCAGCTACTTCCGCGTGATTGGCGCGGGGCAGGTGTACGGGCTTTCTGCGCGCGGTCTGGCTATTGATACCGCGCTGCCATCAGGTGAAGAGTTCCCGCGTTTCCGCGAGTTCTGGATTGAGCGTCCAAAACCAACGGACAAACGTCTGACTATTTATGCGCTGCTGGATTCCCCACGCGCAACCGGTGCCTATCGCTTTGTGATTATGCCAGGTCGTGACACGGTCGTTGACGTGCAGTCTAAGGTTTACCTGCGTGACAAAGTGGGCAAACTGGGCGTCGCTCCGCTGACCAGTATGTTCCTGTTTGGGCCGAACCAGCCGTCACCGGCAACCAACTTCCGCCCGGAACTGCATGACTCCAACGGTCTGTCTATTCATGCCGGTAACGGTGAGTGGATCTGGCGTCCGCTGAATAACCCGAAACATCTGGCGGTCAGCAGCTTTGCGATGGAAAACCCGCAGGGCTTTGGCCTGCTGCAACGTGGCCGTCAGTTCTCTCGCTTTGAAGATCTCGACGACCGCTATGACCTGCGTCCAAGCGCCTGGGTTACGCCGAAAGGCGACTGGGGTAAAGGCAAGGTAGAGCTGGTTGAAATCCCAACCAACGACGAAACCAACGACAACATCGTCGCATACTGGACGCCGGATCAGCTGCCGGAAGCCGGTAAAGAGATGAACTTCAAGTACACCATTACCTTCAGCCGCGATGAAGATAAGCTGCATGCGCCGGATAACGCGTATGTGACGCAGACTCGCCGCTCTACGGGTGACGTGAAGCAGTCTAACCTGATCCGTCAGCCTGACGGTACGGTAGCGTTTGTCGTGGACTTCACCGGCCAGGATATGAAGAAACTGTCTCCTGATACTGCGGTGTCGGCCCAGGCCAGCATCGGTGACAACGGTGAAATCGTAGAGAACACCGTGCGTTACAACCCGGTAACCAAAGGCTGGCGTCTGACCCTGCGCGTGAAAGTGAAAGATCCGAAACAGACCACTGAAATGCGTGCTGCGCTGGTCAGTGAAGATCAGCCGCTGAGTGAAACCTGGAGCTACCAGCTACCTGCCAATGAATAATACATCTGAATATATTGATGCCATGCCGCTGACGGATATCGAAAAAGCGGCGCTGCCTAAGAGCGACATCCGCGCGGTTCATACCGCGCTGGATGGCGAACATCGTCAGTTTTCCCGTGATGATGATACGCCGCTGGGGTCAGTCAAGGCGCGTCTGGAGCAGGCCTGGCCGGACTCGCTGGCAGAAGGGCAGTTGATTAAAGACGACGAAGAACGCGATCAGCTTCAGGCGATGCCGAAAGCGACGCGTTCCTCAATGTTCCCCGATCCATGGCGCACCAACCCGGTTGGCCGCTTCTGGGATCGCTTGCGCGGGCGTGACGTCACGCCGCGCTATCTGTCGCGCCTGACGAAAGAAGAGCAGGCCTCCGAACAGAAATGGCGTACCGTGGGGACAATTCGCCGTTATATCCTGCTGCTTCTGACGCTGGCGCAGACGGTTGTCGCGACCTGGTATATGAAAACCATTCTGCCTTACCAGGGCTGGGCGTTTATCAACCCGACGGACATGATGGGCCAGGATCTCTGGGTCTCCTTCATGCAGCTGCTGCCGTATATCCTGCAGAGCGGCATTCTCCTGCTGTTCGCGGTCCTCTTCTGCTGGGTCTCGGCCGGTTTCTGGACCGCGCTGATGGGCTTCCTGCAGCTGCTGATGGGACGGGACAAGTACAGCATTTCGGCGTCAACGGTCGGGGATGAACCCCTCAATCCCGAGCACCGTACCGCACTGATTATGCCTATCTGTAACGAAGACGTTGACCGCGTATTTGCGGGGCTGCGTGCAACCTGGGAGTCCGTAAAGGCAACCGGTAATGCGGCGCATTTTGACGTTTACATCCTGAGTGACAGTTACAACCCAGATATCTGCGTTGCAGAACAAAAAGCCTGGATGGAGCTGATTGCAGAAGTGCAGGGCGAAGGACAGATCTTCTACCGCCGCCGCCGCCGTCGCGTGAAGCGTAAAAGCGGCAACATCGATGACTTCTGCCGCCGCTGGGGTAACCAGTACAGCTACATGGTCGTGCTGGATGCTGACTCCGTCATGAGCGGTGACTGCCTGAGCGGTCTGGTGCGTCTGATGGAAGCCAACCCGAACGCGGGGATCATTCAGTCTTCGCCAAAAGCATCCGGCATGGACACCCTGTACGCGCGCTGCCAGCAGTTCGCCACCCGTGTTTACGGCCCGCTGTTTACCGCCGGTCTGCACTTCTGGCAGTTGGGTGAGTCGCACTACTGGGGCCACAACGCCATTATCCGCGTGAAGCCGTTCATCGAACACTGTGCGCTGGCGCCGCTGCCGGGCGAGGGTTCGTTTGCCGGTTCGATTCTGTCGCATGACTTCGTGGAAGCGGCGCTGATGCGTCGTGCTGGCTGGGGCGTCTGGATTGCCTACGACCTGCCGGGATCGTACGAAGAGCTGCCGCCGAACCTGCTGGACGAGCTCAAGCGCGACCGCCGCTGGTGTCACGGTAACCTGATGAACTTCCGCCTGTTCCTCGTAAAAGGGATGCACCCGGTTCACCGTGCGGTGTTCCTGACGGGCGTAATGTCTTATCTCTCCGCACCGCTGTGGTTTATGTTCCTCGCGCTCTCCACTGCGCTGCAGGTCGTCCATGCCCTGACGGAGCCGCAATACTTCCTGCAACCGCGCCAGCTGTTCCCGGTGTGGCCGCAGTGGCGTCCGGAGCTGGCGATTGCGCTGTTTGCTTCCACCATGGTGCTGCTGTTCCTGCCTAAGCTGCTCAGTATCATCCTGATCTGGTGCAAAGGCTCGAAAGAGTACGGCGGATTCTTCCGCGTCACCCTTTCGCTGCTGCTGGAAGTGCTGTTCTCCGTGCTGCTGGCGCCGGTGCGTATGCTGTTCCACACCGTGTTTGTGGTCAGTGCCTTCCTGGGCTGGGAAGTGGTCTGGAACTCACCGCAGCGTGATGACGACTCCACGCCGTGGAGTGAAGCCTTCATGCGTCACGGGTCTCAGCTGCTGCTGGGCCTGGTGTGGGCGGCCGGAATGGCCTGGCTGGATCTGCGCTTCCTGTTCTGGCTGGCGCCGATTGTCTTCTCGCTGATCCTGTCGCCGTTTGTGTCCGTGATCTCCAGCCGTTCAACGGTAGGGCTGCGTACCAAACGCTGGAAACTGTTCCTGATCCCGGAAGAGTATTCCCCGCCGCAGGTGCTGGTGGATACCGATACCTATCTGGAGCAGAACCGTAACCGCACGCTGGACGATGGCTTTATGCACGCCGTGTTTAATCCGTCATTCAACGCTCTGGCGACGGCAATGGCCACTGCGCGCCACCGCGCAAGCCAGGTACTGGAGATTGCCCGCGATCGTCACGTTGAGCAGGCGCTTAACGAGACCCCGGAAAAACTCAATCGCGACCGTCGTCTGGTGCTGCTGAGCGATCCGGTCACGATGGCAAGACTTCACTATCGCGTATGGTCCGCTCCGGAGAAGTACTCTTCGTGGGTGAACTACTACAAAGAGCTGAAGCTGAACCCGCTGGCGCTGAAGGCGAAGTAAGCGGTTAAGCAAGGCGGGTAAGCAAAGCGCCACCCGCCAGATAAAATACCGGCTGTGAGGCCGGTATTTTTTTAGAGGTTACTGATGAAAATAATCATCGTCGTCATGATGGCATGCCTGCTGAGCGGCTGCGGCAGCATCATCAGCCGCACTATTCCAGGTCAGGGCCATGGCAACCAGTACTACCCGGGCGTAAAATGGGATGTCCGTGATTCCGCATGGCGCTACCTGACGGTGCTCGATCTGCCGTTCTCGCTGATTTTCGACACGCTGTTGCTGCCCATCGATGCCAGCCACGGCCCGTACGAGTAGCGTAAATTAACGCTCGTCCCATTCATCGGCTGCGGTTTGACCTTCTTCCGTATCCAGCGGTGGCTCGAGCTGAAATTCGCCCTCATCCCACTCGTGCAGCGTATTCTCCTCCAGCCATTCCTGGCGTAACTCGATTTCATCATAGTCGCCATCAAACACGGCCTGCGCACCTGCACCGCTCAGGACCGGCAAACATTCCCCTTCTTCACCTTCGTCGGCAAAGAATTCGGCCTGCCACATAATATCCCCATCCTGCAGAACATATTTTTGGATATTAAGTTGTTGCACGTCAGCATCTTCTTCCTCAACGCCGGGATTATCGGCAAGGAACTCTTCACGAGCGGCATCAATAGCTTCTTCCAGCGTGGCGTACATGGTCATTGGTGTCTCCCTGTTTTCCAGAAGGTTTCAGGGAAAGAATAGCTGAATATCAGATTCTGCAAGTATGAATGCGAAAATAAGCCGTCAGGCGTTCTTCTTATTCCGTCACCGGCCGTAACGCGCGGGATAAACTGAACCACGAGTAAATCGCGTTGAACAGCACCACGCCTGCCGTCACGATAAAGACGGCGCGAAAACCGAAGCTGGCGGAAATACCCGCCCCGAGAAGCGGCCCGGTGACGTTACCGATATCGCGAAACGACTGGTTATAGCTAAAGATACGCCCGGCAATCTGATTCGTGGAGTTGTAGACCAGCAGGGTCTGTACGGCGGGCAGCAACGCCCCGTCGGCGGCACCCAGCAAAAAGCGAAGCACGCCCAGCTGCCACGGAGAGTGCACCATCGACATGGGGATAAGCAGCAGGACGGAAATGATCAGTGCCCAGATCAGGATCTTTTCCGGGCCGACCCGGTCACCCAATTTCCCCAGTCTCGGTGCGCTAACCAGCGCCGCCACGCCGGGCACAGAAGCAATCAGTCCGCTGATAAATGCAATATTGCTGACGGTACCCGCCAGGTCGCGAACGTATAGGGTGAGAATAGGAGCGATCGATCCGGTTGCCACCTGAATGATCAATGTCGTTACGAACAGGCTCAGCACCAGTCTGGGATTTTTAAGCGAGGTCAGCACGTCTCTGGCGTGAAGCATCTCTTTTTTGGCGACGGGCGTAAATTTTTCACGGATGCAGACCAGGGTGACGATAAAGCACAGGAACAACACGCTGGCGGTGATGAAAAAGACCGGGCGCAGGCCGTAGTTATCCGCCAGTAATCCCCCCGCCAGCGGCCCAAGCAGGGCGCCGCTCACGCCACCGGTTGAGAGCGTGCCAAGCGCCCAGCCGCTCTTATGGCGAGGAATTTGCGTAGCGATCAGGGCGTTCGCGTTGGGAATAAATCCGCCCAACAAGCCCAGTAATGCGCGCAATATCAGGAACTGCCAGACGTTCTGCGCCACGCCCATCAGCGCCATGATTATCGCCATCCCCAGCGCCGAACGCAGCAGCATGATTTTACGTCCCTTGCGGTCGGCAAGGCCGCCCCAGAAGGGCGAGGCAATGGCGGAAAAGAGAAACGTGATGCTGAATACCAGGCCAGACCACATGTTGAGTGCGCTATGGCCCGTCACGCCCAGCTGTTCGACGTAGAGCGGCAGGAAAGGCATGACCAGGCTAAACGCCGCGCCGGTAAGAAAACAGCCAAGCCACGCAACCGTGAGGTTACGCTTCCAGTTTATGGGGGCATCTGAGGGTGTCATAACAATCCGCATAGTGAGGTGCAGAGCACCTGAGGCATGAAGTAATAAGCCTGCTAATTATGCGCCTGGGTTATGATTGCCGCAATGAGGGGGAGCTTTTAAAGCTAAAATAGCATGCGGCCCTGAGGGCCGCATGATGATCAATAGCGGGAAGGCGTGCCTTCTGGCCGCGTTTTAAAGCGTCGATGCAGCCACATGTACTGCTCGGGTGCCAGCATGATGCACTTCTCCACAACGCCGTTCATCCAGCGTGCGGTGGTTTCCGCATCTTCCAGCGGCGGCGCGAGTTCCGGCTCAAGCATCATCAGCTCGTAGCCTGAGCCATCCGGCATACGGCGGGGAACAAAGGGAACGATGGCGGCTTTGGACATCCGCGCCAGCATCCAGGTGCCGGTCGTGGTGGCGGCCTCATCAACGGCGAAGAAGGGGACAAAGACGCTGGCCTGGGGGCCATAGTCGTGATCGGGAGCATACCAGACCACTTCACCGGACTTCAGCGCGCGGATCATGCCCTTCAGATCCTTACGGTCGATCATGCTTTTGTTGGAGCGCATGCGGCCGTTGGTCTGGATGAGGTCGATAACCGGGTTGTCGTTAGGACGATAAACCCCGATGCCGGGCGCCTGCATGCCAAACATACGCGCCCCGATTTCGAGCGTCAGGAAATGGACGCCGATCAGCAGCACGCCGGTCTGATTGGCCTGAAGCGTATGCACCGGCTCCATGCCGGTGCCTGTAACCTTGCTCCAGCGGGCCATACGTTTGTCCGACCAGAACCACGCCATTCCGGTCTCCATGAGACCCATGCCGACGGATTCGAAATTCTTCGAGACCATATCATGGCGCTCTGCCTCGCTCATCTGCGGAAAGCACAGCTCAAGGTTACGATACGCGATGCGGGCGCGGCGCTTCATAAGCGTTTGCGCGAGTCGGCCTAATGATGTACCTAACCGGAAGATAACAGGGTAGGGAAGCTGTACCAGTAGCCATAAAAAGCCAATGCCAAGCCAGGTCATCCAATAGCGGGGGTGCAAAAGGGCGACGGTAAATTTTGGTAACTGGGTCATGTCTTTCCTGTGTTCAAACGTCCTGTTTCGCTATTGTCGCATTTTTTGAGACGTAGCCAAAATATCTGCCGTCGAAACCTGCACGACGACGGCAATTGTTAAGCCTGATTCATCAGGGTGTGTGAAATGTAGCGTAAATTGTGTGGATGTAAATTGGTTTTGTTTGCTATATGATGCCGACCGATTTTGATTCTCTCTGACGATTGCAGGACTTGTACACCATGCCAGTGTTACACAACCGCGTTTCGAATGAGATGTTAAAGGCGCGCATGTTGGCTGAAACCGAACCGCGCACGACCATCTCCTTCTACAAATACTTCACCATCGACGATCCGCAGGCGACCCGCGATGCGCTTTATCAGGCCTTCACGGCGCTGAACGTTTTCGGGCGCGTCTACCTTGCCCGCGAAGGCATTAACGCGCAGATTAGCGTGCCGGAAAGCAAAGTGAATGCGTTCCGCGACGCGCTTTATAGCTTCGATCCGGCCCTCAACGGCTTACGCCTGAACATTGCCCTGGATGACGATGGAAAATCGTTCTGGGTGCTGCGCATGAAGGTGCGTGAACGCATCGTGGCGGACGGTATTGACGATCCTGAGTTTAACCCGGCGGACGTCGGCGAATATCTGAAGGCCGCGGAAGTGAATGCGATGCTGGACGATCCGGATGCCGTGTTCATTGATATGCGTAACCACTACGAGTACGAAGTGGGGCATTTCGAAAACGCGATGGAGATTCCGGCCGATACCTTCCGCGAGCAGCTGCCTAAAGCGGTGGAGATGATGCAGGAGCATAAGGATAAAAAAATCGTTATGTACTGCACCGGCGGTATCCGCTGCGAGAAGGCCAGCGCGTGGATGAAGCACAATGGGTTCAACAAGGTCTGGCACATTGAAGGCGGTATTATTGAGTACGCCCGCCGCGCCCGTGAGCAGGGCTTACCGGTACGCTTTATCGGTAAAAACTTCGTCTTTGACGAGCGCATGGGCGAGCGCATTTCAGAAGATGTGATTGCCCAGTGCCACCAGTGCGGCGCGCCGTGCGATACCCACACCAACTGCAAAAACGACGGGTGTCATCTGCTGTTTATTCAGTGCCCGGCCTGTGCCGAGAAGTTTAACGGCTGCTGTAGCGAGCTGTGCAGCGAAGAGAGCGTCCTGCCGGAAGAAGAGCAGCGTCGTCGTCGCGCGGGGCGTGAAAACGGTAATAAGATTTTTAATAAATCACGCGGCCGTCTGAATACCAAACTGGGTATTCCTGACCCGGAATGATAATAACGCCCGGCACGGCGAAAGCCTGCCGGGCGAATCTATTACGACTTCTGCTGCACACCTTCAACGGAAATAACCAGCTCAACGTCCTGCGACGCCGGGCCTAAATCCGTTGTGATATTAAAATCTTTCAGGTGAATTTTACCCGCCGCTTCAAAACCTGCGCGTTTTCCGCCCCACGGATCGTCGCCCTGACCGACCAATTTCGCATCCAGAGTAACGGGTTTGGTTACGCCATTCAGCGTCAGATTCCCGGTAATAGCCAATTTATCACCGTCTTTCTTAACTTCCGTGGAGGTGAAGGTGGCCTGTGGGAATTTTGTGACGTTGAGGAACTCTGCGCTGCGCAGGTGTTTATCGCGCTCAGCATGGTTCGTGTCGACGCTGTTCGTATTAATGGTCACATTGACTTTATCTGCCGCAGGATTTTTCTCGTCAAAAGTAAATGTGCCGTCGAAATCTTTAAAGGTGCCGTACAGCCAGCTGTATCCCAGGTGCTGAATGCGGAAATTGACGAAAGCGTGCTGGCCCTCTTTATCAATTTTATAGTCAGCCGCTACGGCAGAACCGGTGGTAAATAACAGAGAACCGAGGGCAATACCCAGCAGGTGTTTTTTCATTTTATGCTCCAGAGTCAACTGACGAGCGGCCAAGCATGCGCTTGAGCGTATCGTCTTTATCAATAAAATGGTGTTTAAGGGCGGCGAGCCCGTGCAGTACGGACAGGATCACCACGCTCCAGGCAAGCCAGAGGTGAACGACGCCTGCCGTATCGGCCTGAGCCCCGGCATCGCTGAGCGTTGCCGGAACCTCGAACAGGCCAAAAACGCTAATTGGTTTGCCGTCTGCCGTTGAAATGAGATAGCCGCTGATCAGAATGGCGAAGAGCAGTGCGTAAAGCGCAATATGCGCGGCAACGGCGCTGACGCGGGTTATTTTTCCGTATGTCTTTAGTGGCGCGGGCGGTGGGGAAATATGTCGCCAGATGGCGCGAAATACCAGCCCCAGCATCAGCAGAACCCCGATGCTTTTATGCAGCTCGGGTGCCTGATGATACCAGCCATCGTAATAGCTGAGCGTGACCATCCAGAGTCCAAGTCCGAACATACCGTAGACGGCAATGGCAAATATCCAGTGCAAACTTATGGATATTATTCCGTAGCGCCGGGAGGAGTTACGCAATTGCATCAGAATGTCCATTTTCAAATTAACCGAAAGGTAAAAATGAACGGGAAGACGCGATATTGCAACTGAAATAATTGACTATTGATTTTTATTTTATTTATTTCAGCGATTTTGAAAAGAAACGGCGAGATTAATTCAATGGCTTCGTGCAAGACGTATTTAGCAGAAGAAAAAATCTTAAATAAACATAAAGTAACGTCAGTTAACGTCAATTGTCACTTTCAATAAAACACAATGTATATAACATCAACGATAGCGAGCAGCGCCCACAATAAGATATAGAGCATAAAGTGTTCGCGAATGTTATTGATGAGGAAATCCACTATCCTGCGCATAACGCCCCACAATTGAGTACGAAGAAAACGGGCCCCGATACCGCCGGAGCCCGTGGCCGATTATCCGTTAAAACGCGAGAGTGAGAACGGCGTCAGATCAAACTGTGGCGTGATACCCTGGGCAAACTGCGCGGCGATTTCACCCAACACCGAAGCGAACTTAAAGCCGTGGCCACTCAGCCCGGTAATCAGCAGGGTGTTGTCATGTCCCGGCAGCGTATCAATGATAAAGTCTTCATCCGGCGTGTTGTCATAGGTGCAGGCCGCGCCATAAAGCAGGCCGCCGACGCCCGGGAGAATATTGCGCAGGAACGAGAAGGCTTCTGAGCCGTCCTGCGGGCAGGCGCCAAACGGCTTGCGCTCCTCAGGTGAGGAGATGACCTGCCCGCCGTTGTGTTTTCCAATCTTGAGAGCGTCCTTCTCGGAAGGGAAACCGTAGAACTGATCGCCGTTGGGTAACTCGCCGGTAAACGCCGGGAATTTATTTTGCGCGCTGTAACGCCCGTCCGACTGGAACCAGGAGAAGACCTTGCGTACCGGCTGGATCGGCAGGTCCGGGAGCAGGCGGGTAACCCAGGTTCCTGCGCTAATTAGCAGGCGGGAAGCCGAATATTCCCCGTCTACGGTTTTCACCGTAACGCCGTTTGCATCATGCGTGATGGCCTCTACGGGGCAATTGAACAGCTGCGCACAGCCCGCTTTGGCGGCAAGATCGACCCAGGTTTTGATCGCCGTTTCACAGTGCAGCACACCGGAGTTGGCTTCAAAGAGGCCAATATAATCCTCAGGGACGGTAATTTCGGGCCAACGCGCGCTAATGCCCGTCGCGTCCAGCTTTTCAACGTCCAGATTGTAGGCTTTCGCGCTGCGTTCGACGCCTGCGAGAAATTCAGAGTGGGCCGGGCCCAGATTGATAACGCCGGTACGTTCGAAAATGCGCTCTTCAGTCTGTTTTGCCAGCTCGTCCCACAGCGTCTGGGCGCGAAGCACCAGCGGAACGTAGCGCTCCCCCTCGCCATAGGCATGGCGAATGAGACGGGTGTCGCCATGATGGCTACCTTCGCTATGCGGCGGCAGGTGGGCGTCAATCATCAGGACGTTTAGCCCTGCCTGCGTTGCGTAATAACCGGCGGCCGATCCAACGGAGCCGCTACCAATAATGATTAAGTCGTATCTCATATGCATCTCGTAAACTTACGGTTTGTTAGCAGAGTAATTAACAACGCGGGCGTAAACAAGCGGGAAATAAATAAGGCACCGCGAGGGTGCCTGTTGAGTGAAAAGTGGGCATAAGGTTAGTGCCGTTTATACTCATTTTCCTGATAGTCGCCAGATTCTATTTTTGCAATGCCTGCCTCTAAAATAGAAATAAACTGACGGGCGACGTCTGTTGTTAGCCACAGCGTCTGTCCCACTTCCGCTTCGTCACGGTTGAGTTGATTTGGGGTCTGGTAGTGCAAACGCAGCATCAGTGCATCGTAGCTATCTACGGTACTGATATCCCAGCCTACAAGCGGATGGGTCTGGATGACTTCGTTATTCTTTTCCATTATAACCCCCTTAATGCGTGTTAGAAGACAACGGCTCTGAGGTTCAATGCATGTTTTTCTGAAAGCTTCTTCAGTATACCAAGTAATAAGGGTTCCAAAGGGAAAAATAAACAGGTAGCAACACATTTTTCTGCTTTTTAGGATTGTTCGAACAATAAAACACCATCTCGTTCACGATTTTTTAAGAACACGCTGAATTAATTTGAACTTTCGAAATTAGAGGCAAAAAAAAGCCGGGGCGACCCGGCAAAAAACACAATGAGGGAGCAGTGTTAATCGGTAATGAACCAGTCGTCTGCGCTTTCCCACGTCTCCTGCAGGATTTCGCTGATGCGATCTTTATCTTCTTTTGCGGCACCCATGACGGAGAGGTTGTTCGCTGCGGCGTAACGCACCGTTACGGCGCCCGCGTTGTCGGGAAAGGTGTTGTTAATACGACGGGATAATTCGCCTGCCAGAGCGTCAAGCGCGCCGGCAGGCAGAACGGTAGTTTTGGCTATGGTGACTTCAATACGCATAAATGCCCCCTGTGTAATATACTGTTTATTTATACAGGCATATTGTCGGTTTGACAACAAGGGGCGTTGATTTTTTAGCGTTTTACCGTCCAGCTTACGGTTTCACCTGCCAGGAAGGGGATCAGCGTGTCATCCGTCAGCGCGATAGACTTCTCAACCTGGCTCGCTTTGCGCTCCAGCTCAATAAAAGTGTCATTGACCGGCAGGCCGTAGAAGCGCGGGCCGTTGAGGGAGCAGAACGCTTCGAAATGTTCCAGCGCGTTTATCTCTTCAAATACGGTTGCGTAGCTGGCAAGCGCCGTTGGGGCGTTGAAACAGCCCGCGCAGCCGCAGCTTGCCTCTTTGCGATGGCGGGCGTGAGGCGCGGAGTCCGTGCCCAGGAACGCACGCGTGAATCCGCTGGCGACCAGCTCGCGCAGCGCCTGCTGGTGAACGTTGCGCTTGAGGATCGGCAGGCAGTAAAGGTGAGGGCGCACTCCGCCCACCAGCATATGGTTACGGTTAAACATCAGATGCTGTGGGGTGATGGTCGCAGCGATCAGCTCGTTACCGTCGCGAACATACTCTGCCGCGTCTTTGGTGGTGATATGCTCAAAGACCACCTTAAGCGCCGGCAGGCGCTGGCGCAGGGGCTCCATCACGGTTTCGATAAAACGGGCTTCACGGTCGAAGATGTCAATCTCCGCATGCGTTACTTCACCGTGTACCAGCAGCGGCATGCCCAGTTTCTGCATGCGCTCCAGCACCGGCATGATGGCATCAATACTGGTGACGCCGTGACTGGAGTTGGTGGTGGCGTTCGCCGGGTAGAGTTTCGCCGCCGTAAATACGCCTTCGTTAAACCCGCGTTCCACTTCGTTCGGATCCAGTGAATCGGTCAGGTAGCAGGTCATCAACGGGGTGAAATCATGTCCCGCCGGAACGGCATCCAGAATGCGCTGACGGTAGGCAATGGCGGCATCGACGGTGGTGACTGGCGGAACCAGGTTTGGCATGACAATCGCGCGGCCATAAATTTCACTGGTATAGGGCACGACGGTTTTCAGCATATCGCCATCGCGCAGATGGATATGCCAGTCGTCTGGGCGGCGGATTTTAAGAACCTGGGGTTGTGCAGTCATGGAAGCTCCGGCTTGTCAGGAATCAGTCATAAGGATGGCTGTTTTTGCCGGACACAAATCATAAGCGGAAACGTTTTCGTTTGCACACTTTTCCGTAAAAAAAAGGGCGCCGCAGCGCCCTTCAGGTTAATCGGTGAAAGGAATAACGATCTCTCCCGGTTTCACCTCTATCCCTTTTGCGTATTTCTTCGCGAGGGCTTCACCCTTGCTGTTGTCTTCGCTTAAGACGTACGCCGGCTGCTGGTTAAAGTAGTTTCGCAGCGACTGGTTCAGATAGGGCATCAGGGTTTGCAGTACCGGCGCCATTTTGTCCGGCGAAACCTGCGCATCGACCACTTCCATCTCCTGCAGGAATATCGCCCCTTTCTCTTTGTTGAAAACGGGGAGCGCCTTCAGCTTGAGCTTGATGTTGGCTTTCTGATTGCCAAAAAGAGACGTCATATCAAGCGCGGCATCGCCTGCGAGAGTGACTTTATTCGGCTCTTCGCGACCAATCTGGCTGGTGAGATTGGTGAGAACGATGTGGGCATCGGCCAGCCCCGGCACGCCAATGTCTTTAGAGAAATTGTTATGTTTTTCCAGCGCCTGATTAATTTCCTGCTCACTGACGGTATATTGCGTAAGCTGGTTACAGCCCACCAGCAGACCGCTGACAACGAATGCCGCGGCTAAGACAATTTTCTTCATAGTGCTCCTCAACGAAAAATCGGCGCTTCTGTCCTGTTACGCCAGTATGTCAGCGTGAATGGGCAGAAACCAGCAGAAAAAACTGAGAAGTGGGGCGGGAGAGGCTCCCGCCCGAGGGAAAGGCTACGCGCCAGGCTCGAGCATGCCGCTCGCGCTGCGCTTCTGGCTGAACTGCCACCACAGGGCGAGAAGCGTCATGATGCCTACCACGCCGAGCATCATCCAGGGGAGTTCCGGCTGGTTCAGCGCTTTGCCGGCATCGAACAGCCAGCCGCCGCCGGCGTAACCCAGCGCACCGCCAAAGGCCAGACCCAGGCGGCTGAAGCCCATATAGCTGCCGCGCGCACGCGCATCCGCAAGCGAGGCGCTCAGCGTTTCGCGGGCGGGCTCGGCGATGATGGAGCCGATATAGAAGGTGCAGATCAGCGTAAAAAGCTGCTGAAGCGTGTTTACCAGACCGATCGGCATCATGCTCAGCGTCATCAGAAACAGGCCTGCCATCAGGCGATGCTCCAGGCGAAAACGCCGTTCACTCCAGCGGGCAATCGGGTAGAGCAGCGTTAATGACAGACAGGCTTCAATGGCGTACATCCATTTTACGGCAGCAGGCGTGCCCGCAATATCGTTCACCATGATTGGCAGCATCAGCATCACCTGTACGGCGAGCATGTAATAGCCGGTCAGGGTCAACACGTAGGTGACAAAACGCCTGTCGCGCAGGACGCGTCCTAGCCCCTCGCGCACCGGGGCTTTTACCGTCGACAGCTTCCAGGCCGGAAGGTAGAGGCCGTTAAACAGGGCGCACAGAATAAACAGCACCGCCCCGGCCGCGCAAACCAGACGGAAATCGTACTGCAGCAGCCAGCTGCCCAGCAGGGCGCCAACAACCGCCCCGGCGCTGTCCTGCATCATCAGAATGGAGAAGAAACGGCCGCGGTGCTGAGGACGAATCAGCTTTACCACCAGCGCGGTGCGCGGCGGGTCAAACAGGGTGCCACCGATACCGGAGAGAAAGCAGGAAAACCACAGCAGCCAGGGCTCGTGGGCGATCGCCATCGTGGCAAAGCCTGCCGCGCGGAGCAGCATCCCGGTAACGATCATCGGTTTAGCGCCGAAGCGGTCAGCGATCGCGCCGCCAAAGACGCCCAGCCCCTGCTGGACAAACTGGCGTAGCCCCAGGGCAATCCCAACCATTAATGCCGCCCAGCCCATTTGATCGACAAAGCGGATCGAGATGAGGGGGAACACGACAAAAAAGCCGAGCACGACCAGCATGTTATCGACGAGCAGGAAATATTTACCCAGGCTCCTGGCCTGTGATACGCGGGACATTTTCCCTCCAGGGAAAATAAGAAGGTGAGCACGCTAACATTCTGCGGTGTCGCCGCGTTTTTTCCCACCCCCGGGCGCGACAATATTTTTTTATCAAAACGGTGCTTTGATAGAGAGTTCTCATCGAAAAATGTGAAAAGAGGTCAAAATGGTATGTCACTGTTTTCACAGACGGCACGGGCGCAGGTATAGTAAAGCTAATGGGTAAGCTGAAGTGACGGGAAGGAGTGGTATTGATGTTTGGCTATCGCAGTAATGTGCCAAAAGTGCGTCTGACAACGGACAGGCTGGTCGTTCGTCTTGTGCATGAGCGTGATGCCTGGCGTCTGGCGGATTATTACGCCGAGAATCGCCAGTTTTTAAAACCCTGGGAACCCGTTCGGGATGAGAGCCATTGTTACCCCTCCGGCTGGCAGGCACGCCTCAGCATGATCGCTGAATTTCATAAGCAGGGCAGCGCGTTTTATTTCGCGCTGCTGGATCCAGAAGAGAAAGAGATTATCGGGATCGCCAATTTTTCAAACGTGGTGCGGGGATCGTTTCACGCCTGCTACCTTGGCTATTCCATCGGCCAGAAATGGCAGGGGCAGGGGCTGATGTACGAGGCGTTAACGGTAGCCATCCGCTATATGCAACGCACGCAGCATATCCATCGCATTATGGCGAACTACATGCCGCATAATCAGCGCAGCGGGAATTTGCTGGCGCGTTTAGGGTTTGAGAAAGAGGGTTATGCCAAAGACTATCTGCTGATAGACGGAGAGTGGCGCGACCACGTTCTGACGGCATTAACCACCCGTGACTGGACCGCAGGTCGTTAAGGAGAAAAGATGAAGTATCAGCTAAACGGTACGGAAGCGCGCGTGATTGGGTGCTTACTCGAAAAACAGGTCACCACGCCGGAGCAGTATCCGCTCTCTGTTAACGCCGTGACCATGGCCTGCAACCAGAAGACCAACCGCGAGCCGGTGATGAATCTCAGCGAGCATGAGGTTCAGGACGTGTTGGATGCGCTGGTGAAGCGCCACTATCTGCGCACCGTCAGCGGCTTCGGCAACCGCGTGACCAAATACGAGCAGCGCTTCTGTAATTCCGAATTTGGCGATCTGAAGCTAAACAGCGCGGAAGTGGCGGTTATTACCACGCTGCTGCTGCGCGGGGCGCAAACGCCGGGGGAACTGCGAACGCGCGCATCCCGAATGCATGAGTTCAGCGACATGCAGGAAGTCGAGCAGACCCTGGAAGGGCTGGCCGCGCGTGAGGATGGCCCTTTCGTGGTGCGCCTGGCGCGCGAGCCGGGTAAACGTGAGAGCCGCTACATGCATCTCTTCAGCGGCGACGTTGACGCCGCAAGCGCGGCGACGGAATCGAGCCCTGCAACCCGTGACGACCTTGCCGCGCGCGTAGAGGCGCTGGAAGACGAGGTGGCCGGGCTGAAACAGCGTCTGGATGCACTGCTGGCACATTTGGGAGACTAACGGTGAAAAAATTACGCATTGGCGTGGTGGGGCTGGGCGGTATTGCGCAGAAAGCCTGGCTGCCCGTATTGGGCGCTGCGTCTGACTGGACGCTGCAAGGGGCATGGTCACCCACCCGAGAAAAGGCAGAACGTATCTGTGAAACCTGGCGTATCCCGTATGCGGCATCGCTCCAGGATCTGGCCCGCGAGTGCGATGCGGTCTTTGTGCATACCTCAACGGCAACCCACTATCAGGTGGTGAGCGAGTTGCTCAATGCGGGGGTTCACGTCTGCGTGGATAAACCGCTGGCGGAAAATGTTCAGGACGCCGAACGGCTGATTGAGCTGGCGGCACGTAAAAAACTAACGCTGATGGTCGGTTTCAACCGCCGCTTCGCGCCGCTTTACCAGCAGCTGAAGGCGCAGTCCGGCAATATGGCCTCGCTGCGCATGGATAAGCACCGCACCGACAGCGTGGGACCAAACGATCTGCGCTTTACCCTTCTCGATGACTACCTCCACGTGGTGGACACCGCGCTGTGGCTGACTAACGGCGAAGCGTTGCTGAAAAGCGGCACTCTTGTCACCAACGAACAGGGGCAGATGGTGTATGCGGAACACCATTTTGCCGTTGAGCATCTTCAGGTCACCACCAGCATGCACCGCCGCGCGGGCAGCCAGCGGGAATCCGTGCAGGCGGTAACCGACGGCGCGCTGTACGACGTTACCGACATGCGTGAATGGCGGGAAGAGAAGGGCGGCGGCGTGGTGATGCAGCCGGTCCCCGGCTGGCAAAGCACTCTGGAGCAACGAGGTTTCGCAGGATGTGCCCGCCACTTTATCACCTGCGTGCAAAATCAGACGGTTCCTGAAACGTCCGGCGAGCAGGCCATTCTGGCTCAGCGCATTGTGGAACGGCTCTGGCGCGAGGCCATGAGTGAATAACTCGCTGTAACATCTGCGGATAGTAATTCGTTGAAATCCGGTTAGACTAAGCGCCGCTTGTTGGCTTTGCCGGGTGGCGCTTGTGCGTTCCCGGTCTATAAATCCGTATGGTTCTGGAAATTCACGTTAATGAACTTATTAAAATCGCTGGCGGCCGTCAGCTCGATGACCATGTTCTCTCGCGTTCTCGGTTTTGCGCGCGATGCCATTGTGGCAAGGGTCTTTGGTGCAGGGATGGCAACGGACGCCTTTTTCGTGGCGTTCAAGCTGCCGAACCTGCTGCGTCGCATTTTTGCTGAAGGGGCGTTCTCCCAGGCGTTTGTGCCCATTCTGGCGGAATATAAAAGCAAGCAGGGTGAAGACGCGACGCGCGTGTTTGTCTCTTATGTCTCCGGGTTGCTGACGCTGGCGCTGGCCGTGGTGACGGTAGTCGGTATGCTGGCCGCGCCCTGGGTCATTATGGTGACCGCGCCCGGCTTTGCCGACACGGCGGATAAATTTGCCCTGACCTCGCAGCTTCTGCGCATTACCTTCCCCTATATTCTGCTGATCTCGCTGGCCTCGCTGGTGGGGGCGATCCTGAACACCTGGAACCGCTTCTCCGTTCCGGCGTTTGCGCCGACGTTTCTCAACGTCAGCATGATCGGTTTTGCGCTGTTCGCCGCGCCGCACTTCAACCCGCCGGTGCTGGCCCTGGCCTGGGCGGTCACCGTGGGCGGCGTGCTGCAGCTGGCTTATCAACTGCCGCATCTGAAGAAAATCGGCATGCTGGTGCTGCCGCGCATCAACCTGAAAGATGCCGGGGCGATGCGCGTTATCAAGCAGATGGGGCCCGCCATTCTTGGCGTCTCCGTCAGCCAGATCTCGCTGATTATCAACACCATTTTTGCCTCTTTCTTGGTGTCGGGTTCCGTCTCGTGGATGTACTACGCTGACCGCCTGATGGAGTTCCCGTCCGGCGTGCTGGGCGTGGCGCTGGGGACCATCCTGCTGCCGTCGCTGTCGAAAAGCTTTGCCAGCGGCAACCATGACGAATACTGCCGCCTGATGGACTGGGGCCTGCGTCTCTGCTTCCTGCTGGCCCTGCCAAGCGCGGTAGCGCTGGGGATCCTCGCCAAGCCGCTGACGGTGTCGCTGTTCCAGTACGGGAAATTCACCGCGTTTGACGCCGCGATGACCCAGCGAGCGCTGGTCGCTTACTCGGTGGGATTGATGGGGCTGATTGTCGTCAAAGTGCTGGCGCCGGGGTTCTATTCGCGTCAAGACATTAAAACGCCGGTGAAAATTGCCATTGTGACGCTGATTATGACGCAGCTGATGAACCTGGCATTTATCGGCCCGCTGAAGCATGCCGGCTTGTCGCTGTCTATTGGTCTGGCGGCCTGTCTGAATGCCGGGCTGCTTTACTGGCAGCTGCGCAAGCAGGATATCTTTACGCCGCAGCCGGGGTGGGCAAGTTTCCTCGTGCGTTTGGTCGTGGCGGTGCTGGTGATGTCTGCGGCACTCTTCGGGATGATGTACGTCATGCCGGAGTGGTCTCTGGGTACGATGCCTTATCGTCTGATGCGGCTGATGGCCGTGGTGGGCGTTGGGGTGGTAGCGTATTTTGCCACGCTCGCCGTGCTGGGCTTCAAAGTGAAAGAGTTTACCCGCCGGACGGCATAAACGCCAAAAGGGGAGTTCACCTCAGGGTGCTCCCCATTGCATGATTTGTCGCTTACGCGTCAAATCGAAATCTTTTTTACACCCGCAATACGTGCCGTCGCCGTCTGACCATCCGCGCCGTACAGTCCGGTTTCTTTATGCGGCTTCAGCACCTCAAGCGCCTGCTGATTACGCTCTATCTGGCCTTCAAGCAGCCAGCCGTTATGCTGGTTGAGATCGCGCAGATGCTGGGTTTTTTCGGTAATGGTCTGCCAGCGCTCGGCAATATCGTCATTGGCGCTGCGCTTCGAGTCCTGCTCGGCGCGGCGCTGCTGCTCCAGATAATCCAGCGTGGCCAGCAGCGAACTCTTATCTTCAGTAATACGCTGCAGCGCGCTGCCGTTAATGTGACCGGAAGAGAGATGCTGTTGTTCAGCATCCATTACCGTTTTCAGGTCGTTCAGGACAACCGTCATTTGATCCAGTATTTCTGACAGTCGACTCATACGGTTAGTTACTCTGTAAGAAACTCTGTGCTTCCTGAATCAGGGCATCAGCGATTTTGCTGGTGTCCATTTTCAGCTCACCGTTGCGAATAGCCGTTTTCAGCGCTTCAACACGTTCCATATTGATATCGTTGCTGCCTGGCTGCATCAGTTTTGCCTGGGCATCGCTCAGGGTCACGCTGGTGCTGTTAGACGTTGACGGTTTTTCCAGACGCGTTTTCTGAGGGGTAGCGTCGTTCGTTTCGCGAGGCTGTACAGCGCTTACCGGCTTCAGGGCTGATGTACGATCAATGCTCATAGTGTTGTCCTCATCGAGGGTTCGCGGCGTTTGCGCCTGACATCATCATTAGTGGAATATTTATCGGCACGCGCCGCGAAATCTTTAAAAAGATTATAGGTTAATCAGAATATTCCCATCAGAATCGACGGTTCCGCTCACCACCTGGCCTGAGGACATTCTGACGCGGGCGTTTTGCGCTACCGCGGCATTGTTCAACGCTTTCCCTTCACTGTTGATGCTAAAGCCGTCTCCGTTGGCAACGACCATCACCTGCTGTCCCGCTTTGACACGCCACGCCTGGCGCAGCATGGAGAGCTGAATCGGCTGGCCCGGCGCGACATCGCGCAGGCTGACGGCGTCCTGTGCCTGGTTAATGTCCAGCATTGTCCGCGGCGGGAGCTGATCCAGACGCCCGCGCTTTAACGTCACGCTGTTTGCCTGCAGGGCGCTGCCACGCACAATGGGTACGGCGGCGACAACATAATTGCCCGTCGCCTGAACTGCAACCTGTAAATAGCGTTTTTCGTTGGCGCAGCGTGCCAGGACGTTCACATTGCCCCACAGCTTCGTGGTCCCCGTCACGCTGAACGACGGTTGCTCGCAGGTCGGATACAGATTCGGCGGCGTGCGGATGGTCACGTTAACGTCATCGCTAAAGCCCGCCAGCTTCTGGGCAAAAAAATTCGTCAGCGCATCCTGTAAATCCTCGGCATTCACCAGAGGGCTAAACAGCAAGAAGGTTGCCATCAGGCCACGTTTTAACGTTTGCATCGCAAGTTCCACCGTTTCCAGAGTTGGATGAATTCTACCTGCAGTGGTTTTGCATCAACGGAATAAATAGCGACGCATTTTGTGCTTATTCCGTCGATAGGGGAGACCGGGTGAGATTTAAGCTGTGAACTGAAATTTTGCCATCAGCGGAGGAGACATGCTCGATAAACTCGACGCCGCGTTACGTTTTCAGCAGGAAGCGCTCAATTTACGCGCCCAGCGGCAGGAGATTTTAGCCGCCAACATCGCTAACGCCGATACGCCCGGGTATCAGGCGCGCGATATTGATTTTTCCAGTGAGCTCAAAAAGGTGATGGAGCGTGGACGTGCCGAAGGAACCGGTGTTGCACTCGCCATGACATCCTCTCGCCATATTCCCGCTCAGGCGATGACCGCGCCAGCGACCGATTTACTTTATCGCATCCCTGACCAGCCTTCACTCGACGGTAACACCGTGGATATGGACCGGGAGCGTACGCAGTTTGCCGATAACAGCCTGAAATACCAGACGGGCCTGACCGTACTCGGCGGACAAATCAAAGGCATGATGAACGTCCTGCAGGGGGGCAACTGATAAATGGCCTTGCTGAATATTTTTGATATCGCCGGCTCGGCGTTAACCGCCCAGTCCAAACGTCTGAACGTGGCCGCCAGTAACCTGGCGAACGCCGACAGCGTGACCGGACCTGACGGACAGCCTTATCGTGCCAAACAGGTTGTGTTTCAGGTCGACGCTGCGCCAGGCGCGGCGACGGGCGGCGTGAAGGTGTCTGACGTGGTTGAGAGCCAGGCGCCGGACAAGCTGGTGTATGAGCCAGGTAACCCGCTCGCGGACGCTAACGGATACGTGAAGATGCCAAACGTGGATGTGGTGGGTGAGATGGTGAACTCCATGTCGGCGTCCCGTAGCTACCAGGCGAACGTCGAAGTGCTTAATACCGTGAAGAGCATGATGCTCAAAACACTCACTCTCGGCCAGTAAAGGAGACATGCATGTCCATCGCCGTAAATGTGAATGATCCGACGAACACGGGTGTTAACAACACCAAAAGTTCGACAAGCTCCAGCTCCCTGACGGGAAGCAATGCCTCCGATTTGCAGAGCAGTTTTCTGACGCTGCTGGTGGCGCAGCTTAAGAACCAGGATCCGACTAACCCAATGCAGAACAACGAACTGACCACGCAGCTTGCGCAGATCAGTACCGTGAGCGGCATTGAGAAACTGAACACCACCCTCGGTTCCGTCTCCGGTCAGATTAACAGCGCTCAGTCCCTGCAGGCGGCAAGCCTGATTGGTCACGGTGTGATGATCCCGGGGACCACGATCCTGGCGGGCACCAGCACCACCGACGGTACATCGACCACCACCACTACGCCGTTCGGCGTTGAATTGCAGCAGGCGGCTGACAAAGTGACGGCGACGATCACCGACTCAACCGGCGCCGTGGTTCGCACCATCGACATCGGCGAGCTGAAAGCGGGCGTTCACACCTTTACCTGGGACGGCAGCCTGACCGACGGCACGAAAGCACCAAATGGCTCCTACAAAGTCGCGATTAGCGCCAGCAACGGGACGACCCAGCTGGTGGCGCAGCCGCTGCAGTTCGCGCTGGTTCAGGGCGTGATTAAAGGGGGCGACGGCAACAAACTGGATTTGGGTACTTCCGGTACCACCACACTCGACGAAGTTCGGCAGATTATCTAAGCCTTAACACTTATCAGGAGTAAGTCATGGCCTTTTCTCAAGCGGTCAGCGGCCTGAATGCTGCGGCCACCAACCTGGACGTCATTGGCAACAACATCGCCAACTCCGCGACCTATGGTTTCAAATCCGGTTCTGCGTCTTTTGCAGATATGTTTGCCGGTTCCAAAGTGGGTCTGGGCGTAAAAGTTGCGGGCATCACTCAGGACTTTACCGACGGTACCACCACCAACACCGGTCGTGGCCTGGACGTTGCCATCAGCCAGAACGGTTTCTTCCGTATGGTCGATGCAAACGGCTCGGTGTTCTACAGCCGTAACGGCCAGTTCAAGCTGGACGAAAACCGTAACCTGGTGAACATGCAGGGGATGCAATTAACGGGATATCCGGTTGCCGGAACGCCATCAACGGTTCAGACCGGTGCGAATCCACAGGCGATTAATATCCCGACCACGCTGATGGCCGCGAAGTCCACCACCACGGCTTCCCAGCAGATTAACCTCAACTCCACCGATGCCGCACCAACCGCCGCCTTCGATCCGGCCAACCCGGACACCTACAACAAAAAAGGTACGGTAACCGTCTTTGATAGCCAGGGTAATGCGCACAACATGAACCTGTTTTACGTCAAAGATGCGACCCCGGCCAACTCCTGGAAAGTGTATGCCCAGGACGGCAGCGTGGCAGGCAGCCCGGCGGCAGTGGCCACGACCTTGACCTTCGATAATAACGGTACGTTGATCGGGGGTGGAAACATCAACATCACTACCGCGACTATCCCAGGTGCGGACCCGGCGACCTTCGCGATGAGTTTTGCTAACTCCATGCAGCAGAACACCGGTGCGAACAATATCGTGGCGACCAACCAGAACGGCTTCAAGCCGGGCGACCTGGTGAGCTATCAGATTAACGATGACGGCACCGTCGTCGGGAACTACTCCAACGAGCAGACTCAGGTGCTGGGCCAGATCGTGCTGGCAAACTTCGCCAACAACGAAGGTCTGAAATCTGAAGGCGATAACGTCTGGTCGGCTACCCAGTCCTCCGGCGTGGCGCTGCTGGGCACCGCGGGCTCCGGTAACTTCGGCACGCTGACCAACGGCGCGCTGGAAGCCTCTAACGTGGACCTGAGTAAAGAACTGGTGAACATGATTGTCGCGCAGCGTAACTATCAGTCGAACGCGCAGACCATCAAGACCCAGGATCAGATCCTCAACACGCTGGTTAACCTGCGTTAAGCGGCTAACAGGAAAGCGCAATGGATCACGCAATATATACCGCGATGGGCGCGGCAAGTCAGACGCTCACCCAGCAGGCCGTTACCGCCAGCAATCTGGCAAACGCCTCTACGCCGGGCTTTCGCGCGCAGCTGAATGCGCTGCGCGCGGTGCCGGTGGAAGGGCTCTCCCTGCCGACCCGTACGCTGGTGGCGGCATCCACCCCGGGCGCAGACATGACGCCAGGGCAGATGGATTACACCTCACGCCCGCTGGACGTTGCTCTGCAGCAGGACGGCTGGCTGGCGGTGCAAACGGCGGACGGTGGCGAAGGCTATACCCGTAACGGGAATATCCAGGTCAGCGCGACCGGCCAGCTGACGATTCAGGGGCATCCGGTGATGGGTGAAGCGGGCCCGCTGACCGTGCCGGAAGGCTCTGAGCTGACCATCGCCGCGGACGGCACCATCTCGGCGCTGAACCCGGGCGATCCGGCCAACACCGTTGCCCCCGTCGGGCGTCTGAAGCTGGTCAAAGCGGAAGGCAAAGAGGTGCAGCGCGGCGACGACGGCATGTTCCGTCTGACCCAGGCAGCTCAGGCTACCCGTGGTGCCACTTTACAGGCCGATCCGAGCATCCGCGTGATGTCCGGCGTTCTGGAAGGCAGCAACGTTAAGCCGGTAGCCGCTATGAGCGACATGATCGCCAGCGCCCGTCGTTTTGAAATGCAGATGAAAATTATCAGCAGCGTGGACGAAAACGCGGGCAAGGCTAACCAACTTCTGTCGATGAGTTAACAGGACTCTTTATGATCAGTTCTTTATGGATCGCGAAAACTGGCCTGGACGCGCAGCAAACCAACATGGATGTGATTGCCAACAACCTGGCAAACGTGAGCACCAATGGTTTCAAGCGTCAGCGCGCCGTTTTCGAAGATTTGCTTTATCAAACCATCCGCCAGCCGGGCGCGCAGTCTTCTGAACAGACGACGCTGCCGTCAGGCCTGCAGATCGGTACCGGCGTTCGCCCGGTGGCGACCGAGCGTCTGCACAGCCAGGGCAACCTGTCTCAGACCAACAACAGCAAAGACGTGGCGATCAAAGGCCAGGGCTTCTTCCAGGTGCAGTTGCCTGACGGGACCTCTGCCTACACCCGTGACGGTTCCTTCCAGGTCGATCAGAACGGTCAGCTGGTGACGGCGGGCGGTTTCCAGGTTCAGCCTGCGATCACCATTCCGGCGAACGCCCTGAGCATTACCATCGGCCGCGACGGCATCGTGAGCGTGACCCAGCAGGGGCAGGCCGCGCCGGTCCAGGTCGGCCAGCTCAACCTGACCACCTTCATGAACGATACCGGTCTGGAAAGCATTGGTGAGAACCTCTACACCGAAACGCAATCCTCCGGTACGCCAAATGAAAGTACGCCAGGCCTGAACGGTGCCGGTCTGCTGTATCAGGGGTATGTTGAAACCTCCAACGTGAACGTGGCGGAAGAGCTGGTGAATATGATCCAGGTCCAGCGCGCGTATGAAATTAACAGTAAAGCAGTCTCGACGACCGATCAGATGCTGCAGAAACTGACGCAACTCTAAGGTGTAGTCCGGTGCGGTAAACCCCGCACCGGCTCCCTGTTTTCGAAGATGAAGGCAATGCAAAAAAACGCGGCGTTTCGTTATCCGATACTGACTGTTCTGGCCGTCACCCTCAGCGGGTGCGCTTTGATCCCGTCTAAACCATTGGTCCAGGGTGCGACGACTGCCCAACCCGTTCCTGGCCCTGCGCCAGTTGTAAACGGCTCCATTTTCCAGACCGCGCAGCCGATTAACTACGGCTATCAGCCGCTGTTTGAAGATCGCCGCCCGCGTAATGTCGGCGATACATTGACCATTGTGCTGCAGGAAAACGTCAGCGCGAGCAAGAGCTCGTCGGCGAACGCCAGCCGCGATGGCAAAACCAATTTTGGCTTTGACACCGTTCCACGCTATCTGCAGGGCCTGTTCGGCAATGCCCGTGCGGATGTTGAGGCCTCCGGCGGCAACACCTTTAACGGTAAAGGTGGCGCGAACGCCAGCAACACCTTCAGCGGTACGCTGACGGTCACGGTTGACCAGGTGCTGGTTAACGGCAATTTACACGTCGTGGGTGAAAAACAGATCGCCATTAACCAGGGCACTGAATTCATTCGCTTCTCGGGCGTGGTGAATCCACGCACCATCAGCGGCACCAACACCGTTCCGTCCACCCAGGTGGCGGATGCGCGCATTGAGTACGTCGGTAACGGCTACATTAATGAAGCGCAGAATATGGGTTGGCTGCAGCGCTTCTTCCTTAATTTATCGCCGATGTAAGCGAGGTGACCCATGTTTAAATCGATCTTCGCCGCGGCGCTGGTTCTTGTCGCAACGTTTGCCCAGGCCGACCGCATTCGCGATCTCACCAGCGTTCAGGGCGTCCGCGGGAACTCGCTGATTGGCTATGGCCTGGTGGTGGGGCTGGACGGTACCGGTGACCAGACCACCCAGACGCCGTTTACCACCCAAAGCTTAAACAACATGCTTTCCCAGCTCGGCATTACCGTGCCGGCGGGAACCAACATGCAGCTGAAAAACGTGGCCGCGGTTATGGTCACTGCCTCCTACCCGGCGTTTGCGCGCCAGGGGCAGACCATTGACGTGGTGGTCTCCTCAATGGGTAACGCCAAAAGCCTGCGCGGCGGTACGCTGCTGATGACCCCGCTGAAAGGCGTCGACAGCCAGGTCTACGCGCTGGCGCAGGGGAACATCCTGGTCGGCGGGGCAGGCGCATCCGCTGGCGGAAGCAGCGTCCAGGTGAACCAGCTGAACGGCGGGCGCATCACCAACGGTGCGATCATCGAGCGTGAACTGCCGACCCAGTTTGGCGCGGGCAACACCATCAACCTGCAGCTGAATAATGAAGACTTCACGATGGCGCAGCAGATTGCCGACACCATCAACCGCAGCTATGGCAATGCCACGGCACTGGATGCGCGTACCGTGCAGATCCGCACCTCCACCGGCAGCAGCAACCAGGTGCGCATGCTGGCGGATATCCAGAATCTGGAAGTGAACGTGCCGGTGCAGGATGCCAAAGTGATCATCAACTCCCGTACGGGCTCCGTGGTGATGAACCGGGAAGTGTCGCTGGATAGCTGTGCCGTGGCGCAGGGTAACCTGTCGGTGACGGTTAACCGTTCCGCCAACGTCAGCCAGCCGGATACACCATTTGGTGGCGGCCAGACGGTAGTGACGCCGCAAACGCAGATTGATTTACGCCAGAGCGGCGGTTCCCTGCAGAGCGTGCGCTCCAGCGCCAACCTGAACAGCGTGGTACGTGCCCTGAACGCCCTGGGCGCGACGCCGATGGATCTGATGTCCATTCTGCAATCGATGCAAAGCGCGGGCTGCCTGCGCGCCAAACTGGAAATCATCTAATGTTGACCGATAGCAAACTGTTGACCAGTGCCGCCTGGGACGCCCAGTCGCTCAACGAACTGAAAGCCAAAGCAGGTAAAGACCCGGCGGCGAATATCCGCCCGGTTGCCCGCCAGGTGGAAGGGATGTTTGTACAGATGATGCTGAAGAGCATGCGCGAAACCCTGCCGAAAGACGGGATGTTCAGCAGCGATTCAACGCGTCTTTATACCAGCATGTATGACCAGCAGATTGCGCAGCAGATGACCGCCGGTAAAGGCCTCGGTCTGGCTGACATGATTGTCAAACAGACCGCCGCCGCACAGGGTGTTCAGCCAGAAGAGCAGCCGCCGCAGGTGCCGATGAAGTTCGACCTCGAAACGGTGACCAGTTATCAGAACCAGGCGCTGACGCAGATGGTGCGTAAAGCGATACCGAAGGCAACGGGCAGCGGCGACGAGGCGCTCTCCGGTGACAGCAAAGACTTCCTGGCGCAGCTTTCTCTTCCGGCACGGCTTGCCAGTGAACAGAGCGGCGTGCCTCACCACCTGATTCTGGCCCAGGCCGCGCTGGAGTCGGGCTGGGGCCAGCGCCAGATCCGCAAGGAAAACGGCGACCCGAGCTTCAACATCTTCGGCGTGAAGGCCACCTCCAGCTGGAAGGGGCCGACCACCGAGATCACGACTACGGAATACGAGAACGGCGCGGCGGTGAAGGTGAAAGCCAAATTCCGCGTTTACAGCTCGTATCTGGAAGCGTTGTCTGACTATGTAGGCCTGCTGAGCCGAAATCCGCGTTATACCGCCGTTACGCAGGCGGCAACGGCGGAGCAGGGCGCTCAGGCCCTGCAAAACGCGGGCTACGCAACCGACCCGAACTACGCGCGCAAGCTCACCAGCATGATCCAGCAGCTGAAATCGATGGGCGAGAAGGTCAGCAAAGCCTATAGCACAGATATCGAAAATCTGTTCTGAAAGTTCTCAAGTCCCGGTGGAGGTTGCCGATAACCTTCATCAGGACTCGTGTCTGAACGTATAAAAGGAACCCCCATGTCCAGTTTGATTAACAGCGCCATGAGTGGCCTCAGTGCCGCGCAGTCGGCACTCAATACCGTCAGTAATAATATTTCAAGCTATAACGTGGCAGGTTACACCCGCCAGACGACGGTGCTGGGTGCATCTAACAGCACGCTGACCGGCGGTGGCTGGGTGGGTAACGGGGTGTATGTCTCCGGTGTCCAGCGTGAATATGACGCTTTCATCACCAACCAGCTGCGCGCCGCGCAGACCCAGAGCAGCGGCCTGACCACGCGCTATCAGCAGATGTCAAAAATTGACGATGTGCTCTCCGATACCACCAACTCGCTTTCCACCACCCTGCAGGATTTCTTTAAGAGCCTGCAAACGCTGGTGAGCAACGCGGAAGATCCGGCCGCGCGCCAGACAGTGCTGGGAAAAGCGGATGGTCTGGTTAACCAGTTTAAAACTAACGATCAGTATCTTCGCGACCAGGATTCGCAGGTGAATACCGCGATTTCAACCAGCGTGTCGCAGATCAACAACTACGCCAAACAGATTGCCAACCTGAACGATCAGATCTCCCGTCTGACCGGCGTTGGCGCGGGCGCATCCCCGAATGATTTGCTCGACCAGCGCGATCAGCTCGTCACTGAGCTGAACAAAATCGTGGGCGTGGAAGTCTCTGTGCAGGATAGCGGCACGTATAACATCTCTTTCGGCAACGGTTACAGCCTTGTGCAGGGCAGCAAAGCTAACCAGCTGGCGGCCGTGAAGTCCAGCGCCGATCCGTCCCGTACCACTATTGCCTACGTTGATGACGTGGTGGGTAATGTCGAGATCCCGGAAAAGATGATCACGACCGGTTCGCTAGGCGGTTTGCTGACCTTCCGTGCTGAAGATCTGGATAAGGCCCGTAACACCCTGAACCAGATGGCGCTGGCCTTTGCTGATGCGATGAACAAACAGCATGAGGCCGGCTTTGATGCCAATGGCGATGCGGGCGGTAAGCTGTTCGACTTTGGTTCTCCGGCCGTGCTTTCCAACAGCAAGAATAGCGGCACGGCGGCGGTCACTGCCACCGTTGCGGACAGTACCAAAGTACAGGCAACGGACTATACGCTGCAGTTTAACGGCACCGACTGGACCATCACCCGTGCCTCGGACAAGACCAGCTTTACAATGAGCCCGGATGCCAGCGGTAATCTGTCGTTTGATGGCCTCAACGTGAACGTCAGCGGTTCGGCAAATACTAAAGACAGCTTTACCGTGAAGCCCGTGTCCGATGTCATCATGAATATGAAATTGTCCATCAGCGACGAGTCCAAACTGGCCATGGCTGCGGCACAGGACGGCGGCGAAAGTGACAACCGCAACGGGCAGAAAATGCTCGATCTGCAAAACAGCAAAGTGGTTGGCGGAAACAAAACTTTCAACGATGCGTACGCCTCGCTCGTCAGCACCGTCGGGAGCACCACTGCCTCACTGAAGGTGAGCAGCCAGACAAAAGCCAACGTGGAAACGCAGTTAACCAAGCAGCAGCAGAGCATCTCCGGGGTCAACCTCGACGAAGAGTATGGCAACCTGCAGCGGTATCAGCAGTACTACCTCGCCAACGCGCAGGTGCTTCAGACTGCCAGTACGCTCTTTGATGCAATTATCAACATTCGTTAAGGCTGAGGTGAAAAATGCGTATTAGCACCCAGATGATGTACGAGCAGAACATGCGTGGGATCACCGATTCCCAGAGCAAATGGCTGAGCTACGGTGAGCAAATGTCGACCGGTAAGCGCGTCAACCGTCCGTCGGACGATCCTATCGCGGCTTCGCAGTCCATTGTGCTGTCACAATCTCAGTCACAAAACAGCCAGTTTGCGTTAGCGCGTACCTTTGCAACGCAGAAGGTCTCGCTGGAAGATAACGTGCTGGCCCAGGTGAATACTGCGTTATCAAGCGTGCGTGAGAAGCTGGTCTATGCGTCTAACGGCACGTTAAGCGATGACGACCGTCTCTCTCTGGCGACCGATATCCAGGGGATCCGCGACCAGCTGATGAACCTGGCTAACACCACGGACGGCAACGGTCGTTTTATCTTTGCGGGATACAAAACCGAGACCGCGCCGTTTGATGCCGCAACCGGCACCTACAATGGTGGTACTGAGGCGATTACGCAGCAGGTTGATACGGCGCGAAACATGGCAATCAGCCATACCGGCCAGCAGATCTTCGAGAGCATTACCAGTAATGCGCAAGAGCTGCCGGGCGGGGGCTATGGCGACACCAACATGTTTAAAATCCTGGACTCTGCCATTGCGTCGCTGAAAACGCCGATTGAGAACGATCCGGCCGCCGCCGCCGCGCAAAGCCAGGTGATTTCCAACGCGCAAATCGGCATCAAAAACTCTCAGAACAATGTCCTGACGGTTGTTGCGGATGTGGGAACGAAGATGAACGAGCTGGAAAAACTCGATACGCTGGGCGATGACCGCGCGCTGGGTCAGACCAAGCAGATGAGCGACCTGGTTGATGTCGACTGGAACGAAGCGATCTCCTCTTACACCATGCAGCAGGCGGCCCTGCAGGCCTCTTATAAAGCGTTTAGCGATATGCAGGGCATGTCTCTGTTCCAGCTGAACAAATAACATCTTGACCTCTTGGAACATGTCTTGAAACTGGGCATGTTTTACTGCCCAATCCGTCTGGATTGGGCATTTTTTTTATGCCATTTCTGCTGGTGCCGAGGCGACCCGCGCGCTTTCAATCATACGGATTGCCAGCGCAATGATGCCGCAGACCGTTGCCAGCGCAACCACGCCCGTCCAGCCAGCCAGCGTGTAAATATTGCTGCCTAACGCGGAACCCAAAGCCATTCCGATAAAGATCACGGTAAAGAGCAGGGCGTTCAGACGACCCCGCGCCTGTGGCTCAAGGCTGTAAACCAGATTCTGGTGCGCGACCAGGCTGGACTGCAGGCCCAGATCGAACCCGATAGCAGAGACGGCAATCAGAATCAGCTGTCCGTGAACTCCCAGGGCGGGCATCAGGAACATCAGGGCAAACGAGACGGTCACAAGGACGGCACCAAGCTGCGTGACTTTCCCGGCACCCAGTTTATCCGCCAGACCGCCCGCCAGCGGGGCTGCCAACGCACCGGCTGCACCTGCGATACCAAAACCACCGGCGACGGCACTCCCGAGGTGATAGCGTTCCAGCAGCATGAGCGCAAGCGTAGACCAGAAGGCGCTAAAGGCTATCGACAGAAAACCCTGGGCCAGCGCGGCACGGCGCAGAGCGGGATAGCGACGCCACAGATGTTCCATCGAGCGCAGCAGAGCGGGATAGCTCAGCGTGGAGTGAACGGCGAAACGAGGGAGTACGGCCCACATTACCACGCCGATAAACGCAATACTTCCCGCAGCCAGCTGATACATCACGCGCCAGCCAAATGCTTCGCCCACCACGCCGCTGACGGTTCGGGAGAGCAAAATGCCCAGCAGCAGACCGGTCATCACCGTACCCACGGTTTTCCCCTGTTTGCCTTCCGGCGCAAGGATCGCCGCAGCCGGGACAATATCCTGCGCCATGGTGGCGGCCATGCCGATGAGCAGGCTTGCCAGCAGCAGGGAGTGGATCTGTCCGGTCAGGCTACAGCCCAGCAGGAACAGCGCCAGGGCCGCGCTCTTTATCAGGATTAACGTTCTGCGGTCGTGGCGATCGCCGAGTGGCAGCAGGAACAGGATCCCTAAGGCATATCCCGCCTGGGTGAGGGTCGGGACCAGGCCCATTCCTTCGATACTCAGGTGAAGGTCGGCGCCAATCAGAGGCAGCAGAGGCTGGGCATAATAGATGGATGCCACGCTGAAGCCTGCACCGAGCGCCAGCATTAAGATTACCCAGCGGCTTACGGCATGGGCGGCGGTTGTTGTATTCATAAGACGTTCCTCATTCATCGTGTGAGGCTATTTTTCATCAGTACGCCTTGCGGCGGTAGCGGGCGCGGTGGTAAAACGCTTATACGCTGAACGTATAGATGAAAAGTAAATGAAAAGAGCTGAGCGTATAGACAGGGTAGAGCTAATGCGGACGTTTGTCCGCATTGTGGAGGCGGGTTCCCTTTCTGCGGCGGCACGGCAGCTGGACACCACCCAGGCCACGGTGAGCAGGCGGCTGCAGTCGCTTGAGACAATGCTGGGCGTGCGTCTGATGTTGCGCACCACCCACACGACGCGGCTGACGGATGACGGGGAGCGCTGCTATCAGCATGCCCGTCGGGTAATTGACAGCTGGCTGGCGCTGGAAGATGAGGTGGGGCAGACGGAAGATGAACCTGTAGGCGTGCTGCGAGTGCGGGCGCCGCATGCGTTTGGTCAGGATCAGCTCCTGAAACCACTAACCGAATTTCTACAGCGTTATCCGCAGCTTTCTATTGAGTGGATGCTCAACGATCGGTCGGCAGATTTTCTGGGCGACAACCTTGACTGCGCTATTCGGGTGGGAATGGAAGTCGACCCGGCGACCGTGTCCGTGCTGCTGGCCGAAGTGCCGCGCTCGGTGGTGGCTTCTCCGGCATTGCTGGACCGCTTTCCGACGGTTAACGCCCCGGAGGATTTGCAGCAGCTTCCCTGGATTGCCATTAGCTCTTTCTACCAGCGCCATGTGGAGCTTTTTCACGAGGCATCATCCGCCACCGCGCGCGTGATAATTACCCCACGCCTGAGCACTGACAGTCTGTATGTCGCACGCAATACGGCACTCACCGGTCTTGGCGTGGCGGTAGTATCCAGCTGGACGGTACAGGATGATATCCGGGAAGGTCGGCTGGTACATTTGCTGCCAGAGTGGCAGCCGGCGGCGTTACCGGTGCATCTGGTTTACCCCTGGTCCCGGTATTATCCTGCGCGCTTGCGGCGATTTCTGGAGCTAATGCGGCAGATCATGCCGGAGGTCACCGGGATGAGAAAGCCCGTGCAGCAGCCATAAAAAAAGCCGACCCGAAGGTCGGCTTTTTACTTTCTGCGTCGTTATTCGACAGACTGTGGACGCGTCGCTGGTGCAGTCGCCTGATGCGTTGCACTGTGACCGCCTGCAGCGCCTTTACCGTCAAAGCTGAACGCCGGGCGAACCCAGTCGCTGTGACGCGGTGCTTCAGGCACATACTCTGGTGCCGGAGCGCGCGTCATCGGCGCTGTCGCAACGTGAGCAGGCGCAGGAGCGGTAACAACCTTAACCGGCTCTGGCTCCACTTCAGGCGCTTTCGCTTCTTCAACAACCGGTTCAACCTGAATCTCAACGTCCTGAACGATTTCTTCAGTGGTGGTTTCTACGACGGTTTCAGCGGCTTCTTCCACTGCGGCTACAGGTTCAGCCTCTTCAGCGACTTCCTCAGCCACCACGACATCATCTTCGGCGATAATCTGCGGTGCGGCATCAACCGGCGCGGCAATCACTTCAGGATGGGTGGTTTCGACGTCCACTGCGTGTGGTTCTGCTGCTTCAACAACCTGAGGTTCAACCACGGTTGCTGCTTCGGTCACAGCATCTTCAACCGCGGCTACAGGAGCAATCACCTCTTCGGTCACAGCCTGCTCTTCAACAGCCTGCTCCAGGCGTGCGACCGGATAACGGATCCAGACTTTGCCGGATGCCATTTCTGGTGACGCGCACGCCACGGTCAACGGCATTGGAGACTGAGTCGGATAACGCTCGTCACGGTAGCGACGACGACGCTGGCCACTCACGCGCAGATGACGCGGAGAACGGCGGGAGCGACGCGGCATACCTGCGTTGTCACGGTTTTCACCGTTTTCATCCTGCTCAACGTTATTGTCCACGACGGCTGGCAGGTCAACTTTTGCAACCTGCGTGCCTGTTGCGGTTTCTGCCGCTTCAGCCGCAACTACGGTGGTTTCTTCTACCGGAGCCGCACCAACGCGCACTTTCTGTGACAGCTGGCGCTGCTTACGACGAGGCATCACCTGAGTACGTTCTTCCTGCTCGCCGTCCTGCTGCTCAACGGGCTCTTCGCGGTTCAGGCTTTTAACTTCCTGCTGCGCCTGACGCTTCTCGTCGTTACGACGACGGTTGCGTTCGCGGCGTGGCTGCTGCTCGTCGCGCTGTTTGCTCTTCTCGGACTCATCGCCCGCCTGCTGGCGAATTTCACGATCTTCAACATTCTGCTGCTGTTTCTCGCGACGGTTGCGACGGTTGTCTTCGCGCTGCTCACGGCCTTCGTTATTGTCTGAACGGCTGTCACGACGCTCGTTACGGTCGCTGCGGTCGTTACGATCGCGGCGGTTGTTCTGACGCTTGCGACGGTCCTGCTGACGTTCAGGTTTGGCTGCTTTAGGTTCTTCTTTCGGCTGCTCTGGCTGAACTTCTTCACCCGCAAACATCTTCTTCAGCGCGCCGAAGAAGCGGCTCAGCAGACCCGGTTGCGCCGGCTGGGCTTTCACTGACGTTGCTTCTGGTTTCTGCGCCGCCGGTTTGGCTGCAGGTTTTTCCAGCGCCGCTTCCGGTGGTGCTTCAGGCATAATGAAGGTCGCTAACGCAGGCTGCTCTGGGAGTTTGCGCTCGGCAGGTTCTTCATCGGAAGGCAGCGCCATCTCTTCTTCATGCAGCTTCGGCAGCAGGTAGCTGAGGGTGCTGGTCTCTTCGCCCTTACGGACACGCAGCACGTGATAGTGCGGGGTTTCCATCTGGTCGTTTGGAACGATGATGCAGCGAACGCCGCCCTGACGCGCTTCGATTGCGCTGACCGCTGCACGTTTTTCGTTCAGCAGGTAGGAGGCAATCGGCACAGGCACAATGGCGTGAACCTCTTTGGTGTTCTCTTTCAGCGCTTCTTCTTCAATCAGACGCAGGATAGAGAGAGACAGAGATTCATTATCACGCACGGTACCGGTGCCGGAGCAGCGCGGGCAGACGTGATGGCTGGACTCACCCAGCGACGGGCTCAGACGCTGGCGGGACATCTCCAGCAGGCCGAAGCGCGAGATGTGGCTAATCTGGATACGCGCACGATCCTGACGCACCGCTTCACGCAGGCGGTTTTCAACCGCGCGCTGGTGGCGAACAGGGGTCATGTCGATGAAGTCGATAACAATCAGACCGCCCAGGTCGCGCAGGCGGAGCTGGCGGGCGATTTCATCAGCGGCTTCAAGGTTGGTGTTGAAGGCCGTCTCTTCGATGTCCCCGCCGCGGGTTGCACGCGCGGAGTTGATGTCGATAGCGGTCAGCGCTTCGGTGGTATCGATAACGATAGAACCGCCAGACGGCAGGCGCACTTCACGCTGGAAGGCGGACTCGATCTGGGATTCGATCTGATAGTGGCTGAACAGCGGGATTTCACCGGTGTACAGTTTAATTTTGCTGGTGAAATCCGGACGACCCAGCGCGGCGATGTGCTGGCGAGCCAGCTCAAGCACTTTCGGGTTATCGATCAGAATCTCACCGATGTCCTGACGCAGGTAATCACGGAAGGCACGCACGATAACGTTGCTTTCCTGGTGGATCAGGAACGGAGCAGGGCGGCTTTCTGCGGCTTTCTGGATAGCTTCCCAGTGCTTCAGACGGAAGCTCAGGTCCCACTGCAGCGCTTCGGCAGATTTGCCCACGCCCGCGGTACGCACGATAAGCCCCATGCCATCCGGCAGCTCAAGGCTTGCCAGCGCTTCTTTCAGTTCGGTACGGTCATCACCTTCGATACGGCGAGAGATGCCCCCCGCGCGCGGGTTGTTTGGCATCAGCACCAGATAGCTCCCCGCCAGGCTGATAAAGGTGGTCAGTGCGGCACCCTTGTTGCCGCGCTCTTCTTTATCGATCTGAACGATAACTTCCTGACCTTCACGCAGAACATCTTTGATGTTTGGGCGGCCATGGGCGTTGTAGTTTGCAGGGAAATATTCGCGGGCGATTTCTTTCAGAGGGAGGAAACCATGACGCTCAGCACCGTAATCGACAAATGCAGCTTCAAGGCTTGGTTCAATGCGGGTGATTTTACCTTTGTAAATGTTCGCTTTTTTCTGTTCGTGTCCAGGACTTTCGATATCCAGATCGTACAGGCGCTGCCCATCCACAAGGGCGACACGCAACTCTTCTTGCTGAGTTGCGTTGATTAACATTCTTTTCATCGTAACTTACTCGTTATTCTTACATTGACGACAAAGCTGCGGGCAAGGTGACGCTTTCCGGGGTATGAACCGATGGCCTCGTGTCTGTTCACGTCGCCAACCTCACGGTTGTCGCTCGCTTAAGAGGCGCAGAGTGTCGGTTGCCTGTATTTCATACGGAAACACAGCGCAATTATCAGGGGAATTGCCTGGGTAGAACTCTCCAGAGAACAATCCTTATACCGGGAAGTACTGCAACCCGCAGCCCGCTAACTGCCTGAAAGATCAATACGTCTTACGCCATTGCTGCGTGGATGATCGGTCAGACAAAATTGGTCATTCCGTCGACATCCTTACAAAACCCGGATTTAACGCGGAAAACAGCCCCATTATTCCACTGCTCGCCGGGTTATAGCAAGATGACTTTTACCAATTATCACCCGGTTACTCACAGTTTCTTCACCTCAAGGTGGTGATTGGTTTAATAACCACCAAATCGATTGCGTGAAACGGGGCGCAGGCCGGATAAAAGTAAATATAAGCATAGAAAAATGAGTGGCGCTAATGGCTGACGATATTTAGAATCGCCAACCATGAAAACAGAGACTCCAGCCGTAAAAATGGTTGCTATCGCGGATGACTACGCGGGGCAACGCATCGATAACTTCTTGCGCACCCAACTGAAGGGCGTGCCAAAGAGTATGATTTACCGCATCCTGCGTAAGGGCGAGGTGCGGGTGAATAAAAAACGCGTGAAGCCTGAGTATAAGCTCGAAGCCGGTGATGAAGTGCGTATTCCACCGGTGCGCGTGGCTGAACGTGAAGAAGAGGTGGTTTCGCCGAAGCTGCAAAAAGTCGCGGCCCTGAGCGATGTCATCCTTTATGAGGACGATCATATTCTGGTGCTGAATAAGCCATCGGGTACCGCGGTCCACGGTGGTAGCGGTCTGAGCTTCGGCGTGATTGAAGGGTTACGTGCGCTGCGTCCGGAAGCCCGTTTCCTCGAACTGGTTCACCGCCTGGACCGCGATACCTCAGGCGTGCTGCTGGTAGCGAAAAAGCGTTCAGCGCTGCGTTCCCTGCACGAGCAGCTGCGTGAGAAGGACATGCAGAAAGATTATCTGGCGCTGGTGCGCGGTCAGTGGCAGTCCCACGTGAAGGTGGTGCAGGCCCCGCTGCTGAAGAACATTCTGCAAAGCGGCGAGCGCATTGTGCGCGTGAGCCAGGAAGGGAAACCGTCGGAGACGCGCTTTAAGGTTGAAGAGCGCTATGAGTTTGCCACGCTGGTGCGTTGCAGCCCGGTGACGGGGCGTACCCACCAGATTCGCGTGCATACCCAGTTTGCGGGCCATCCGATTGCGTTTGATGACCGCTACGGCGACCGGGAATTTGATAAACAGCTGGCGGGTACGGGCCTGTCGCGTCTGTTCCTGCATGCGGCAGCGCTGAAGTTTACCCATCCTAATACCGGGGAAATTATCCGTATTGAAGCGCCGCTGGACGAGCAGTTGAAACGCTGCCTGAAGGTTCTGCGCGGCTGATTATGTGCCGGGTGGCGCTGCGCTTACCCGGCCTACGAAACCCGTAGGCCCGTGCAAGCGAAGCGCCGCTGGGCATAACTTACACGATCAGCGGATTACACTCTTCTCGCCGTAACATCTGGCACAAGGCAATCAGCGGCAATCCCACCAGTGTGTTCGGATCCCGACCGTCCAGCTTGTCGAACAGCGCAATTCCCAGCCCCTCACTTTTGAAGCTTCCTGCGCAGTTCAGCGGACGTTCCCGGCGCACGTAGTCCATAATCTCCTGCTCGCTAAGATGGCGGAAGTGCACGTCGAACGGCTCGCATTCGGTTTGCAGATGGCCGGAGGCGGAGTTATAGAGCGCCAGGCCCGTGTAAAAGGTCACGATAGTGCCCCGCGCACGCAGAAGCTGCTGGCAGGCATTCTCCTCCGTATGAGGCTTGCCGGTGATTTCGCCGTCCAGCACGCAAACCTGATCGGAGCCTATAATCAAATGTGCAGGATAACGTGCGGCCAGCGATTGCGCTTTCTCCTTAGCGAGACGCGTTACCAGATGACGAGGTGATTCGCCCGGTTGCGGCGTCTCATCTACTTCTGGCGCGGCGCATTCAAACGGGATCCCGAGCTTTTCCAGCAGCGTTCGACGGTAGGGAGAAGTGGAAGCAAGGACGAGATTTGGCATATTTTTATCACCAGATATAGCGTATCGATGCCAGCCATTTTAAACTACAGGCCGCAATGTGTGCGAATAATTGGCAAAAGGCAGCTCTGGTTGCCTTTTTCTTTGACTCTATGACGTTACAAAGTTAATATGCGCGCCCTATGCAAAAGGTAAAATTACCCCTGACTCTTGATCCGGTTCGTACGGCTCAAAAACGCCTTGATTACGAAGGTATCTATACTTCTGATCAGGCCGAGCGTATTGCCGAATCTGTAGTCAGTGTGGACAGTGATGTAGAATGCTCCATGTCGTTCGCTATCGACAACCAGCGTCTCGCCGTTTTAACCGGTGATGCAAAGGTAACGGTAACGCTCGAGTGTCAGCGTTGCGGGAAACCGTTTGTACAGCATGTTCACACAACGTATTGTTTCAGTCCGGTTCGTTCTGACGAACAGGCTGAAGCACTCCCGGAAGCGTATGAGCCGATTGAGGTTAACGAATTCGGTGAAATCGATCTTCTGGCTCTGGTTGAAGATGAAATCATCCTCTCCTTGCCAGTCGTTCCGGTGCATGATTCTGAACACTGTGAAGTGTCCGAGGCGGACATGGTCTTTGGGGAACTGCCTGATGAAGCGCAAAAACCAAACCCATTTGCCGTATTAGCCAGCTTAAAGCGTAAGTAATTGAGGAGTAAGGTCCATGGCCGTACAACAGAATAAACCAACCCGTTCCAAACGTGGCATGCGTCGTTCCCATGACGCGCTGACTGCAGTTACCAGCCTGTCTGTAGACAAGACTTCTGGTGAGAAACACCTGCGTCACCACATCACCGCTGACGGTTTCTACCGCGGCCGCAAGGTTATCACTAAGTAATCGCGCGAAAGCGTGATTAGGCTTAGTGAGGATTTCCCCGTGCAAACGGGGAAGTTACCGAACCAGGCTGCGACGATACCTTGACACGTCTAACCCTGGCGTTAGATGTCATGGGGGGAGATTTTGGCCCTTCCGTGACAGTGCCTGCAGCATTGCAGGCACTGAATTCTAATTCGCAACTCACACTTCTTTTAGTCGGCAATCCCGACACAATCACGCCATTACTTGCAAAAGCTGACTTTGAACAACGTTCGCGTCTGCAGATTATTCCTGCGCAGTCAGTTATTGCCAGTGATGCACGCCCCTCACAGGCGATTCGTAATAGCCGTGGCAGCTCTATGCGCATGGCGCTGGAGCTGGTAAAAGAAGGGCGAGCGCAGGCTTGCGTCAGCGCCGGCAATACCGGCGCGCTGATGGGGCTGTCGAAATTACTGCTCAAGCCGATTGAGGGCATTGAGCGCCCGGCGCTGGTGACGGTGTTACCGCATCAGCAGAAGGGGAAAACGGTGGTGCTCGATTTGGGCGCTAACGTGGATTGTGATAGTACCATGCTGGCTCAGTTCGCCGTGATGGGGTCGGTGCTGGCAGAAGACGTGGTCGGGATCAACAATCCCCGCGTTGCGTTATTGAATATTGGTGAAGAAGAGACCAAAGGCCTGGACAGCATTCGCGACGCTGCTGAAATGCTCAAACAGGTTCCCTCCATCAACTATATTGGTTATCTCGAAGCCAATGAGTTGCTGACGGGAAAAACGGATGTTCTGGTGTGCGATGGCTTCACCGGAAACGTAACGTTGAAGACCATGGAAGGGGTCGTGCGCATGTTCCTTTCTCTGCTGAAATCTCAGGGAGAAGGCAAAAAAAGCGCCTGGTGGTTGATTTTATTGAAGCGTTGGTTACAAAAGAGCCTGACGCGGCGATTCAGTCACCTCAACCCCGACCAGTATAATGGCGCCTGTCTGTTAGGATTGCGCGGCATCGTGATTAAGAGTCATGGCGCCGCCAATCAGCGAGCATTTTCTGTCGCCATTGAACAGGCAGTGCAGGCGGTGCAGCGACAAGTCCCTCAGCGGATTGCCGCTCGCCTGGAATCTGTATTAGCTAAAAGTGACTGAGCGTACATGTATACGAAGATTTTAGGTACCGGCAGCTACCTGCCAAAACAAGTGCGTACCAACGCCGATCTGGAAAAAATGGTAGATACGTCTGACGAGTGGATTGTCACGCGCACAGGTATCCGTGAACGTCGTATCGCCGCGCCAGACGAAACCGTGTCCACCATGGGTTACGAAGCCGCACAGCGCGCTATCGAAATGGCGGGTATCGATAAAGAAGAGATTGGCTTGATCGTGGTTGCCACGACGTCTGCCACGCATGCTTTCCCAAGCGCGGCGTGTCAGGTGCAGAACATGCTCGGTATTAAAGGCTGCCCGGCGTTTGACGTTGCCGCCGCGTGCGCAGGTTTCACCTACGCGCTGAGCATTGCCGATCAGTATGTTAAATCTGGCTCCGTCAAATATGCACTGGTTATCGGTGCTGACGTTTTGGCGCGTACCTGCGATCCAACCGATCGCGGAACGATCATTATTTTCGGTGATGGTGCCGGTGCGGTGCTGCTGGGGCAGTCCGAAGAGCCGGGTATCATCTCCACGCATCTGCATGCCGATGGCCGCTACGGCGAGCTGTTAACGCTGCCTAACGCCGATCGCGTTAATCCGGACAGCTCCATCTACCTGACCATGGCGGGTAACGAGGTGTTCAAGGTGGCGGTGACCGAGCTTGCGCACATTGTCGATGAGACGCTGGAAGCAAATAACCTTGAACGCACCGCACTCGACTGGCTGGTGCCGCATCAGGCGAACCTGCGTATCATCAGCGCCACCGCTAAAAAGCTGGGCATGTCGATGGATAACGTTGTGGTGACGCTGGATCGTCACGGCAACACCTCTGCGGCGTCGGTACCGTGCGCATTTGATGAAGCGGTACGCGACGGACGAATCAAACGGGGCCAGCTGGTCTTGCTTGAAGCCTTCGGTGGCGGGTTCACCTGGGGTTCCGCGCTGGTTCGTTTCTAGTATAAGGAATAAAAAATGACGCAATTTGCTTTTGTGTTCCCGGGCCAGGGTTCTCAAACCGTTGGGATGTTGTCTGAAATGGCAGCAAACTACCCGGTCATTGAAGAGACTTTTCGTGAAGCTTCTGATGCGCTGGGTTATGATCTGTGGGCGCTGACCCAACAGGGTCCGGCCGAAGAGCTGAACAAAACCTGGCAAACTCAGCCAGCGTTGCTGACTGCGTCCGTTGCGCTGTGGCGCGTATGGCAGCAGCAGGGCGGTAAAGCGCCAGCGCTGCTCGCGGGCCATAGCTTGGGTGAATACTCTGCGCTGGTGTGCGCCGGTGTGATTGCGTTTGCTGACGCGGTGCGCCTGGTAGAACTGCGCGGTAAATTCATGCAGGAAGCGGTGCCAGAAGGAACGGGTGGCATGTCTGCCATTATTGGTCTGGATGATGCCGCGATTGCAAAAGCGTGTGAAGAATCTGCTGAAGGGCAGGTGGTTTCTCCGGTTAACTTCAACTCGCCGGGCCAGGTTGTTATTGCTGGTCATAAAGAGGCCGTTGAACGTGCCGGTGCTGCCTGTAAAGCCGCGGGCGCCAAACGCGCACTGCCGCTGCCGGTCAGCGTACCGTCTCACTGCGCACTGATGAAGCCCGCAGCCGAGAAACTGGCGGCTGAGCTGGAAAAAATTACCTTTAACGCACCGACGATTTCCGTTGTGAACAACGTCGATGTGAAATGCGAAACCGCGCCTGAGGCTATCCGTGACGCACTGGTTCGCCAGCTCTATAGCCCGGTACAGTGGACCAAAACCGTTGAGTTTATGGCCTCTCAGGGCGTTGAGCACCTTTATGAAGTCGGTCCTGGTAAAGTCCTCACCGGTCTGACGAAACGTATTGTTGACACCCTGACTGCCTCGGCGATTAACGAGCCGGAAGCGATGTCAGCGGCACTCTCGCAATAAAAGAGGAATACCATGAGTTTTGAAGGAAAAATTGCCCTGGTTACTGGCGCAAGCCGCGGTATCGGGCGTGCAATTGCTGAAACACTGGTCGCGCGCGGCGCGAAGGTGATTGGTACAGCAACCAGCGAGAATGGCGCTCAGGCCATCAGCGAGTATCTGGGTGCGAACGGTAAAGGTCTGGTACTGAATGTGACCGAACCTGCATCTATCGAATCTGTTCTGGAAAATATTCGCGCAGAGTTTGGTGAAGTGGATATTCTGGTCAATAATGCCGGGATAACTCGCGACAACCTGCTGATGCGAATGAAAGATGATGAGTGGAACGATATTATCGAAACCAACCTGTCATCTGTATTCCGTCTGTCAAAAGCGGTAATGCGCGCTATGATGAAAAAGCGTCATGGTCGTATTATCACTGTTGGTTCTGTGGTTGGTACCATGGGAAATGCTGGTCAGGCTAACTACGCTGCGGCGAAAGCAGGTCTGATCGGTTTCAGTAAGTCGCTGGCGCGTGAAGTCGCGTCCCGCGGGATTACTGTAAACGTTGTTGCTCCGGGCTTTATTGAAACGGACATGACGCGTGCGCTGACTGATGATCAGCGTGCGGGTACGCTGGCGGCAGTTCCGGCGGGTCGTCTTGGCGACCCTAAAGAAATCGCCAGTGCGGTTGCATTTTTAGCCTCTGACGAAGCGGGTTACATCACTGGTGAGACCCTCCACGTCAACGGCGGGATGTACATGGTTTAATCACGATCGAAAATATTTGCGTTATTAGGGCAAATGGCCTCAAAATAACGTAAAATCGTGGTAAGACCTGCCGGGATTTAGTTGCAAATTTTTCAACATTTTATACACTACGAAAACCATCGCGAAAGCGAGTTTTGATAGGAAATTTAAGAGTATGAGCACTATCGAAGAACGCGTTAAGAAAATTATCGGCGAACAGCTGGGCGTTAAGCAGGAAGAAGTTGTGAACTCCGCTTCCTTCGTTGAAGACCTGGGCGCAGATTCTCTTGACACCGTTGAGCTGGTAATGGCTCTGGAAGAAGAGTTTGATACTGAGATTCCGGACGAAGAAGCTGAGAAAATCACCACCGTTCAGGCTGCCATTGATTACATCAACGGCCACCAGGCGTAAGTGAACATCTCCAGGCGGTCATTCGACCGCCTGAGTTTTATCTTTTTTAGTCCCACGTATCTCTTTTTTTATCCCTCCCTGGAGGACAAACGTGTCTAAGCGTCGTGTAGTTGTGACCGGACTTGGCATGTTGTCTCCTGTCGGCAATACCGTAGAGTCCACCTGGAAAGCTCTCCTTGCCGGTCAGAGCGGCATCAGCCTAATCGACCATTTCGATACTAGCGCCTATGCAACGAAATTTGCTGGCTTAGTAAAGGATTTTAACTGTGAAGAGATCATCTCGCGAAAAGAACAGCGCAAGATGGATGCCTTCATTCAATATGGAATTGTCGCTGGCGTTCAGGCCATGCAGGATTCTGGCCTTGAGATTACGGAAGAGAACGCAACCCGTATCGGCGCCGCTATCGGCTCCGGGATTGGTGGTCTTGGCCTGATCGAGGAAAACCATACATCGCTGATGAATGGCGGACCGCGTAAGATCAGCCCGTTCTTCGTTCCGTCCACGATTGTTAACATGGTGGCAGGTCACCTGACCATTATGTTCGGCCTGCGTGGGCCAAGCATCTCTATCGCTACCGCGTGTACGTCTGGCGTACATAACATCGGCCAGGCCGCGCGTATCATTGCGTACGGCGATGCAGATGCTATGGTTGCGGGCGGTGCTGAAAAAGCCAGTACCCCACTGGGTGTTGGTGGTTTCGGCGCAGCGCGTGCGCTCTCTACCCGTAACGATAACCCTCAGGCGGCGAGCCGTCCGTGGGATAAAGACCGCGATGGTTTCGTGCTGGGTGACGGCGCAGGTATGCTCGTACTGGAAGAGTACGAACATGCGAAAAAACGTGGCGCGAAAATTTATGCTGAAGTCGTTGGCTTCGGGATGAGCAGCGATGCGTATCACATGACGTCTCCTCCGGAGAACGGCGCGGGTGCTGCGCTGGCGATGGAAAATGCGATCCGTGATGCGGGTATTACCCCTGCACAGATTGGCTACGTTAACGCACACGGCACTTCTACGCCTGCAGGCGATAAAGCAGAAGCGCAGGCGGTTAAGTCTATCTTCGGCGAGGCTGCCAGCCGCGTAATGGTCAGCTCCACGAAGTCCATGACCGGTCACCTGCTGGGTGCGGCGGGTGCAGTAGAGTCAATCTACTCTATCCTTGCGCTGCGCGATCAGGCTGTGCCGCCAACCATCAACCTGGATAACCCGGATGAAGGTTGCGATCTGGACTTCGTTCCGCACGAAGCGCGTCAGGTTAGCGGTATGGAGTACACCCTGTGTAACTCCTTCGGCTTTGGCGGCACGAATGGTTCTCTGATCTTCAAAAAGGTCTGAGCCTGACTGCCCGAAAGCTATAAAAAAAGGTCCGCTTAGCGGGCCTTTTTTATTAGGGAAAATCCCCTTGTCCGGCTTTTAACATCCTGCCAGACTGAGCCTCCACGCATAAGGAGCCACCATGTTTTTAATTAATGGCCTTGAGCAAGAAACGCTGCCGGCAAGCGACAGGGCAATCCAGTTTGGCGATGGTTGTTTCACCACTGCGCGTATTCTTGACGGTGAGGTGAGCCTGCTTGACGCCCATATCCGTCGTTTACAAACAGCCTGCGAGAAATTGCTGATTCCCTTCATGCAGTGGGACATTCTCGAGCGCGAGATGCGCCGGCTGGCGTCAGGTAATACAAACGGCGTTTTAAAAGTTATTCTTAGCCGCGGCAGCGGCGGGCGAGGGTACAGCGGTTCCGCCTGTCAGCATCCCACGCGTATTCTTTCCGTATCAGCGTATCCTGCTCACTATGCGCGCTGGCGTGAGGAGGGGGTAACGCTGACGCTGAGCCCGGTACGGCTGGGGCGAAACCCTATGCTCGCCGGAATAAAACATCTCAACCGCCTTGAACAGGTGCTTATTCGTACTCATCTTGAACAGACGGACGCGGATGAGGCGCTAGTCCTTGACAGCGAAGGGTTCATTACGGAATGCTGTGCGGCTAATTTACTCTGGCGGAAGGGCCGTGAGGTCTTCACCCCTTCGCTGGAGCAGGCTGGGGTTAACGGCATCATGCGCCAGTTTTGTTTGCAACAGCTGGCACATGCAGGCTTTCGCGTTGTCGAAGTAAACGCGAAGGAAGAGGCGCTGCTGTCCGCCGATGAAGTTGTGATCTGCAATGCGCTGATGCCTGTTATACCCGTTCGGGCGTATGGTCAACAGCGCTGGTCTTCGCGAGAGCTCTTTACGTTTTTAGCCCCGATATGTGAGCAAATCAAAAAGTCATGAAGAAAATGTTGCGCTTTGTCCTTCTCCTGCTCGTTGCGCTGGGTATTGCCGGCGGAGCGGGAGTATGGAAGGTTCGCCAGCTGGCGGACAGTAAAATACTGATTAAAGACGAGACGATTTTTACCCTGAAAGCCGGTACCGGGCGGATGGCGCTGGGCGAGCAGCTTTACGGGGATAAAATCATCAACCGTCCACGCGTGTTCCAGTGGTTATTGCGTATCGAGCCTGAACTGTCTCACTTCAAGGCTGGTACCTATCGCTTTACGCCCGGCATGACCGTCAGAGAGATGCTGCAGCTGCTGGAAAGCGGTAAAGAGGCACAGTTCCCGCTGCGCTTTGTTGAAGGGATGCGCTTAAGCGATTACCTCAAGCAGCTGCGTGATGCGCCTTACATCAAGCACACGCTCAAAGATGACCGCTATGAGACGGTCGCCGAGGTGCTGAAATTTGAACATCCTGAGTGGGTGGAAGGCTGGTTTTGGCCAGACACCTGGATGTATACGGCGGGCACGACCGATGTGGCGATTCTTAAACGGGCACACAAAAAGATGGTTGAGGCAGTTGATTCCGCCTGGGAAGGGCGCATGGACGGGCTGCCTTATCAAGATCAAAACCAGTTTGTGACAATGGCCTCGATCATTGAGAAAGAGACGGCCGTGGCGGCCGAGCGCGACCGGGTCGCGTCGGTATTTATCAACCGCCTGCGCATCGGCATGCGTCTGCAAACCGACCCGACCGTTATCTACGGCATGGGCGAGAGCTATGCCGGTAAGATCTCCAGAAAAGATCTGGAGACGCCAACGGCGTATAATACCTACGTGATTAACGGCTTGCCGCCGGGCCCGATAGCCACGCCGAGCGAGGCTTCGCTCAAAGCCGCCGCGCACCCGGCCAAAACACCCTACCTCTATTTTGTGGCTGATGGAAAAGGGGGGCATACCTTTAACACCAACCTTGCCAGCCATAATCGCTCTGTTCAGGACTATCTGAAGGCACTTAAGGAAAAAAATGCGCAGTAAATACATTGTCATTGAGGGACTCGAAGGGGCGGGTAAAACCACCGCCCGTAACGTGGTAGTGGATACGCTGAAATCGCTTGGCGTCGCTGACATGGTCTTTACCCGCGAGCCGGGCGGTACTCAGCTGGCGGAGAAACTGCGCAGTCTGGTGCTGGATATTAAATCCGTTGGCGACGAGGTTATTACTGACAAAGCCGAAGTGCTGATGTTCTATGCGGCGCGCGTCCAGCTGGTTGAGACCGTGATTAAACCTGCGCTGGCCGACGGCAAGTGGGTGATCGGCGACCGTCACGATCTGTCGACTCAGGCCTATCAGGGCGGCGGCCGCGGTATTGACCAGGCGATGCTGGCAACCCTTCGCGATGCCGTACTGGGGGATTTTCGCCCGGACCTGACCCTCTACCTGGATGTGACCCCGGAAGTGGGCCTCAGGCGCGCCCGCGCGCGCGGCGAACTGGACCGCATTGAGCAAGAGTCTTTCGATTTCTTTAACCGCACGCGCGCACGCTATCTTGAGCTGGCCGCACGGGACAGCGCAATTCGTACCATTGACGCCACGCAATCTCTGGACGACGTCACGCGCGATATTCAACAGACCGTTACGCAGTGGCTACAGGAGCAGCAGGCATGAAATGGTATCCATGGTTGCGCCCGCACTTTGAACAGCTGATCGCCAGCTATCAGGCCGGTCGGGGGCATCATGCGTTACTGATTCAGGCGTTGCCGGGAATGGGCGATGATGCGTTGATCTACGCCATCACTCGTTTTCTGATGTGCCAGCAGCCGGAAGGGCATAAAAGCTGCGGTAAATGCCGCGGCTGCCAGCTGATGCAGGCCGGCACGCATCCTGACTACTACACGCTTGAGCCTGAGAAGGGCAAAAGCGCGCTTGGCATTGATGCCGTGCGTGAAGTCAGCGAGAAACTGTACGAACATGCGCGTCTGGGCGGGGCAAAAGTGGTCTGGCTCAACGACGCTGCGTTGCTTACCGAGGCGGCGGCGAACGCGCTGCTTAAAACCCTGGAAGAGCCGCCGGAAAAGACGTGGTTTTTCCTTTCCTGCCGGGACCCGGGACGTTTACTGGCGACGCTGCGCAGCCGTTGTCGTCTCCATCATCTGGCGGTACCTCAGGAATCGTGGGCGTTAAGCTGGCTTGAGCGAGAGGTGACAACGTCACAGGAGAGTGCGTTGTCTGCGCTGCGCCTCAGTAGCGGCGCCCCCGCGGAGGCGCTGGCATTACTACAGCCTGACGTCTGGTCGCAGCGAGAAGCGCTCTGCCGGGCCGTTGAGGCTTCACTTAACAACCAGGACTGGCTGAGTTTACTGCCTGCGCTGAATAGCGATCGGGCCGTTGAGCGTCTGCACTGGCTGGCCTCCTTATTGCTCGATGCGCTAAAAATCCAGCAAGGGGCTACGCTGCTGACTAACCCAGACGCGTGGCCCCTGGTGAACATGCTGGCGAGCCGCCTTACAGGCGCGTCTCTGCACGCTATCCTTCATGATGTTTGCGAGAGCCGCGAACAGCTTTTAACCGTGACGGGTCTTAATCGCGAGCTTTTGCTGACCGACCAGTTACTGCGTATTGAACACTACCTGCAACCGGGCGTTACGCCGCCTGTTTCCCATCTCTGAGAGAGACATTATGTTTTTAGTCGACTCACACTGCCATCTTGATGGCCTGGATTATCAATCCCTGCACAACGACGTGGATGACGTGCTGGCGAAAGCCGCTGACCGCGATGTGAAATTTTGTCTTGCGGTGGCGACGACGCTGCCAGGGTATCGCTCAATGCGTGAGCTGGTGGGCGTTCGCGATAACGTGGTGTTCTCCTGCGGCGTTCATCCGCTGAACCAGGACGAAGAGTATGACGTAGAAGAGCTGCGCCGACTGGCAGCAGAAGCGGGCGTCGTGGCGATGGGTGAAACCGGGCTGGACTATTTTTACACGCCGGAAACGAAAGCGCGCCAGCAGGCGTCTTTCCGCAACCATATCCGCATCGGCCGCGAACTGAATAAACCGGTCATCGTACATACGCGCGATGCGCGCGCCGATACGCTGGCGATCCTCCGGGAAGAAAACGTGACGGATTGCGGTGGCGTACTACACTGTTTCACAGAAGACAGAGAAACGGCGGGTAAACTGCTTGATTTGGGGTTTTATATTTCGTTTTCCGGGATCGTGACGTTCCGTAACGCTGAGCAGCTCCGTGATGCTGCGCGCTATGTCCCGCTCGATCGCATTCTGGTGGAAACAGACTCTCCGTATCTGGCGCCGGTACCGCATCGCGGTAAAGAGAACCAGCCGGCCATGACGCGAGACGTCGCAGAGTACATGGCCGTGCTTAAAGGCGTCAGTATCGAAGAGCTGGCCCGCGTCACGACGCAAAACTTCTCTGCGCTGTTCCATATCGACCCCGCCCGCCTGCAATCCGTCTGATAAGCCTGTTTTTTTTAGGCTCGTAATTAATAAATAAAACGAGTAAAGTTCACCGCCTCATTTGGGGCGGTGACGGTGTTCTTAGAAACATCCAGACATGCTTTTTGTAAATTACTGAAAGTTTTTCGACCGTCTTAAGCTGAAACGTGATAGCCGTCAAACAAACTCAGAGGGAATTATTTTACTCTGTGTAATAAATAAAGGGCGCTTAGATGTCCTGTCCACGGCACGGTACTCCCCCCGGGCCAATGCGTGAAAGCGTAAAAAAAGCACAAATACTCAGGAGCACTCTCAATTATGTTTAAGAATGCATTTGCTAACCTGCAAAAGGTCGGTAAATCGCTGATGCTGCCAGTATCCGTACTGCCTATCGCAGGTATTCTGCTGGGTGTCGGTTCTGCTAACTTCAGCTGGCTGCCAGCCGTAGTTTCCCATGTGATGGCTGAAGCAGGCGGTTCCGTCTTTGCTAACATGCCTCTGATCTTCGCTATCGGTGTGGCGCTGGGCTTCACCAATAACGACGGCGTTTCTGCGCTGGCTGCAGTGGTTGCTTACGGCATCATGGTGAAAACCATGGCTGTGGTTGCGCCGCTGGTTCTGCATTTACCTGCAGAAGAGATTGCCGCGAAACACCTGGCAGATACCGGTGTTCTGGGCGGTATCATCTCCGGTGCGATTGCAGCGTATATGTTCAACCGCTTCTATCGCATCAAGCTGCCTGAGTATCTGGGCTTCTTCGCGGGCAAGCGTTTTGTTCCGATCATTTCTGGTCTGGCAGCGATTTTCACTGGCGTGATCCTGTCCTTCATCTGGCCACCAATCGGTTCCGCTATCCAGACCTTCTCTCAGTGGGCTGCTTACCAGAACCCGGTTGTCGCGTTCGGTATCTACGGCTTCATCGAGCGTTGCCTGGTGCCATTCGGTCTGCACCACATCTGGAACGTTCCATTCCAGATGCAGATTGGTGAATTCACCAACGCAGCAGGTCAGGTGTTCCACGGCGATATCCCACGTTACATGGCGGGTGACCCAACTGCAGGTAAACTGTCTGGTGGCTTCCTGTTCAAAATGTACGGCCTGCCGGCTGCTGCGATTGCAATCTGGCACTCTGCTAAGCCAGAAAACCGTGCAAAAGTGGGCGGTATCATGATCTCTGCAGCGCTGACCTCGTTCCTGACCGGTATCACCGAGCCGATCGAGTTCTCCTTCATGTTCGTTGCGCCAATCCTGTACATCATCCACGCTGTACTGGCTGGCCTGGCGTTCCCAATCTGTATCCTGCTGGGTATGCGTGACGGTACGTCCTTCTCTCACGGCCTGATCGACTTTATCGTTCTGTCCGGTAACAGCAGCAAGCTGTGGCTGTTCCCAATCGTGGGTGCGTGCTACGCCGTTGTTTACTACACCATCTTCCGCGTGCTGATCAAAGCACTGGACCTGAAAACTCCGGGTCGTGAAGATGCAACTGAAGACAGCAAAGCAGGCGCGACCAGCGAAATGGCTCCGGCACTGGTTGCTGCGTTCGGCGGTAAAGAGAACATCACTAACCTGGACGCGTGCATCACTCGTCTGCGTGTGAGCGTTGCCGACGTTGCGAAAGTGGACCAGCCGGGTCTGAAAAAACTGGGTGCAGCGGGCGTGGTTGTTGCAGGTTCGGGCGTTCAGGCTATCTTCGGTACTAAATCCGATAACCTGAAAACCGAAATGGATGAGTACATCCGCAACAGCTAAGCTGTGACCTGGGGAGACTAAGGCAGCCGAATGGCTGCCTTTTTTATTGCTGTGGTTTGTTGTGCCAACACTCAGAAGTCGTAGCTTGCGCTCACTGAAACGTTCAGCGGTGCGCCATAAACCACGTAAGAGCCGACGTAATCGTAATACTCTTTGTCGAACACGTTGTTGACGTTCGCCTGAATAGCAAAATCTTTGGTGACCTGATAGCGGCTGAACAGATTAACCAGTCCGTAGTTGCCTTGCTCTGCGCGGGATTGTCCCGCCGGGCCACCGTCCACATCCGTCCAAACTTTGTTCTGCCAGTTTACGCCACCGCCCACCGTCAGCGCCGGCAGCATTGGCAGCTGATAACGGGTAAACAGCTTCATTGTCGTGCGCGGCTGATCGGAACTGACAGCGCTGCCGTTCTTATCTTCCGCAATGTAGCGGGTCGCGCCGAACGTCAGCTGCCAGTTATCGGTCAGGGCGCCGTTCAGCTCGAACTCAATCCCTTTGCTGACCACGCCGTCCAGCGATTCATAAATCGACTCACCGCTCGGCATGTAGGTATAGGTGTTGCTCGCCACGTTATCCTGCTCGATGCGGAAAATCGCCAGCGAGGTGGTCAGACGGGTATTAAACCAGTCTGCTTTAACACCGGCTTCGTAGCTTTTGCCCGTGGTTGGATCGAGATAACGTCCGCTGGCGTCGCGCTTGTCCTGCGGCTGGAAGATGGAGGTATAGCTGACGTAGGTCGACCAGTCTTCGTTGATATCGTAGACCAGGCCCGCGTAAGGCGTTACGTCATCTTCAGTGCTTTCCAGACGGGTGTCAGGAGAGCCCGCCGGGTTATAGCGAATGTTGTAGTTGGTGTAGCGCGCCCCGAGGATCAGGTGCAGCGGGTCGGCCAGCGAGAAGCGGGCGGAGGTGTACGCTGAGGACTGGCGAATGTCGTCCTTGCTATAGAGCTTCCACGGCGTCCACTGCGGATCGGCGATATTTCCGTTCCAGTTTTTGAAATTCCCCACGTCCACCATGCCGTACAGCGCATCCGGCATTCTGTTGTCATAGTGGTTGCGCTGTCGGCTGAAGCTGCCGCCAAACATCATCTCATGCTGGCGGCCGAAAAGATCGAAGCCGCCGCGCAGGAAGGCATCAACCGCATCCTGTTTGCGTTCACCTCTGTTCCAGCCGCCGTAGCCAACCATGCCCGCCCCGGTCTCTTTTTCCGGATAGCCGGACATATACATCAGCTTGCTGTCGAAGTTGGTCTCCGCGTGCATGCCGTTGACGTGCGCTTCCCAGCCGTTGTCGAAACGCTGGGTCAGGTTAGCGAAGATGCGGGTGCTATCCTTGTCCGAGTAGGCCCAGTCAGGCGCGACGGTCTGGCTGCGATTGTAGTCGGTTTTACTCCCGTCGCTGTACCAGGTCGGCAATCCGCCCCAGGTCGGATCGGCGGTGTGGCTTTCCTGATATTCATACCCTACAGAGAGGGTGGTGCTGTCGCTGACGTCCGCATCCACCACGCCGTAGAGGAACTTCTTCCGGTAGTGGTAGTTATCAACGAAGCTGTCGTTGTCCTGATAGCCCGTAATCAGGCGTCCCCGTACCTTCCCGGACTCTACCAGCGGTGCCTGGAGATCCAGCACGTAGCGCTGTTTGTCCCAGCTGCCGTAGCTGGCGGAGACATTGCCTTTGAACTCATTGCTGTCCGCATGCTTACGCACCATATTGACGTACGCCGCCGGGTTACCGGTGCCGGACATCAGCCCGGTCGCGCCGCGAACCACTTCGATACGGTCGTAAATCGCGGTATCGGCGGCGGTGTCGCCGAAGTTCCACACTTCGCTGATGGAGGTGGGCAGGTCGTCATACGCGTAGTTACTGACGAAAAATCCGCGCGAGTAAAAGACGGTACGATCGCTGTCCTGCACCTGCGCCGTTACGCCCGTGGTGTTAGTCAACACCTGACCGATGGACTGCAGGTTCTGATCGGCCATACGCTGCTGGCTAATCACGCTAACGGACTGTGGGATATCGCGTGGAACCAGCAACAGCTTTGTGCCGGTGGTGGTGGTTTTTACGCTGTAATCCCGGTCCTGACTTGCGGAAGGATCCTGCGTATTGTCAAAACCTCCATCCACGACGACGGTGTCTTCGGTTGCTGATGCAGCGAAAGCGGCGGCTGGCGTCAATGCCATAGCAATACAGGCTGCCAGCAACGAAGGCGTTGCGACAGGCTGACGTTGCCCATCCCTGGTGTGATCAATGAAAGACATTATCAAACCCTTATGAACGGTGAAGAGTGTTTGCGTCAGTCCCACAAATACGGTCTGACGTCGTTTTCTATGTTAAAAATGCGCATGAAAATGCAAATGCGAAATATACGCATTGCCATTAATGCTGTAAACAGATGTGTCGTGCGTAACTGAAATAATGTTTCAGCCCGTTAAGGCACGCGAGCGGTCACTCTTCAGTCAGCTGATGAATATTCAGCAAAGAATTCGGGGGAGAAGGTTGAAAGGACAGGAGAAACTCGCTCATACTCTTGAATTGTGTCACACAGTCCTCCAGAGAGTGTGTTAACAGCGGACGCACCTAACAAAAAAGGAAAAGGTCATGGCTGAAGAAACGATTTTCAGTAAAATTATTCGCCGCGAAATCCCGTCGGATATCGTCTATCAGGATGAACTGGTAACGGCTTTCCGGGACATTTCCCCTCAGGCACCGACACACATCCTAATCATTCCTAATATTCTGATTCCGACCGTAAACGACGTAAAAACCGAGCACGAAGTGGCGTTAGGTCGTATGCTGACGGTGGCGGCGAAAATTGCCGAGCAGGAAGGCATAGCGGAAGACGGTTATCGTCTGATCATGAACTGTAATCGTCATGGCGGCCAGGAAGTTTATCATATTCACATGCATCTGCTGGGTGGACGTCCGCTGGGACCGATGCTGGCTCACAAAGGTCTGTAACATGTTTAAAGGGCGTATTGCAGCGCTGGTAATGACGATGATGGTTGTGGGGTGCAGCACGCGTCCGGCGATCCCCGTCAGCGATGAACAGACGCTGGTGATGGAATCCTCCGTGCTGGCTGCGGGCATCACGGCGCAACAGCCCGCAATGACCATCAGTGAAATTAAATCTTCTGCCTCCTCTACGCTCTATAACGAAAGAAATGAACCGGTGACGGTCCACTACCGTTTTTTCTGGTATGACGTAAGAGGTCTTGAGATGCACCCGCTGGAGGCGCCGCGCAGCGTCACTCTTCCGGCAAGGTCGTCGGTAACGCTCTATGACAGCGCCAGCTATCTGGGTGCGCATAAGGTGAGACTTTATCTTTATCTCTAAGGGGTGAACCTTGATTAAAAATATGAGCCGTTATGCGCTCGTGACCGCATTCGCGCTGTTCCTTGCAGGGTGTGTGACCCGTACAGAACAGCCAGCACCTGTGGAAGAGGCAAAGCCGGGTACCGAGCAGCCGACACCGCCAACGCAGACCCAGCCAACCGTGCCGTCTGTACCGTCTATTCCGTCACAGCCTGGCCCGATTGAACATCAGGACCAGACGTCACAACCTGCGCCGCGCGTGCGCCATTACGACTGGAACGGTGCGATGCAGCCGATGGTCGGTAAAATGCTGCAGGCTCAGGGCGTGACGGCAGGCAGCGTGCTGCTGGTGGATAGCGTGAACAACCGTACCAACGGTTCGCTGAACGCGGGCGAAGCGACAGAAACGCTGCGCAATGCGCTGGCAAACAACGGTAAGTTTACGCTGGTCTCTGCTCAGCAGCTCGCGTTAGCCAAACAGCAGCTGGGCCTGTCGCCGCAGGATAGCCTCGGCTCCCGCAGCAAGGCGATTGGCATTGCCCGCAACGTTGGCGCCCAGTATGTGCTGTACTCTAATGCGACCGGTAATGTGAATACCCCAGCCCTGCAGATGCAGCTGATGCTGGTTCAGACAGGCGAAATTATCTGGTCAGGTAAAGGTGCGGTTACGCAACAATGACACCACGCGTGATGAGATTCTGACGCGTTATTTTCCACAGTACCGCCTTATCGCGCCGCAGGCCTACTCCGGGCTTAGCGGCGCGAGTTGCATTATAGCGCGGGACGCGCACCGTCTGGTCTTGCGGCAGAACCACGATCCCTTCGCCCCGGCTTTCCAGTTTCGCCGTCAGTTTCGCGCCCTCAAACGCCTTCCGTCGGATCTCGTGCCTGAACCCCGATTTTTCAGCAAGGGCTGGATGGCCGTCGACTATCTGGAGGGGGAGGTGAAAAGCGCGCTGCCGGACACCCCAGCGCTTGCGGCGATGCTGTATCATCTGCACCAGCAACAGCGTCTGGGGTGGCGAATCGCCTTACTTCCACTGCTGGAAAACTACTGGCAACAAGCCTCTCCAGCAAGACGTACCCCAGTGTGGCTTGCGCATCTCAAACGGCTGCGTAAAGCGGGCGAGCCGCAACCGATTCGGCTCTCGCCGTTACATATGGATGTGCACGCCGGGAACATCGTGCATACGCCACAGGGCGCCAGGCTTATCGACTGGGAATATGCCGGAGACGGCGATGTGGCGCTGGAGCTGGCCGCGGTCTGGACGGAAAGTGAAGCCGCGCGGCAGAAACTCATCAGAGAGTATGCCAGCGTTGCGCACTTTAACGCCGATGCGCTGGCACGGCAGGTGAGACGCTGGCGGCCCTGGGTCATCATGCTGATGGCGGGCTGGTTTGAGATGCGTTTGCAGCAGTCCAGAGATAAACACTTTATTGCGCTGGCAGACGATGCCTGGCGCCAGTTACAAACGAAAGGATAAGAGAGGTGAGTGTGGGTCCAGTCATGTTGGATGTAGAAGGGTTTGAGCTGGATGCGGAGGAGCGTGAAATTCTGGCGCATCCGCTGGTGGGCGGCCTGATCCTGTTTACCCGCAACTATCACGATCCGGCGCAACTGCGTGAACTGGTGCGCCAGATCCGCGCCGCGTCGCGCAATCATCTGGTGGTGGCCGTCGATCAGGAAGGCGGCCGCGTGCAGCGTTTTCGCGACGGTTTTACCCGCCTGCCGGCAGCCCAGTCTTTCGCCGCGCTGCTCGGCACGGAAGAGGGTGGGAAACTGGCGCAGGAAGCCGGCTGGCTGATGGCCAGCGAAATGATTGCCATGGATATCGACATCAGCTTTGCCCCGGTGCTGGACGTGGGCCATATCAGCGCCGCGATTGGCGAGCGCTCCTACCATGAAGATCCGCGTATTGCGTTGGCAATGGCGACCCGGTTTATCGACGGGATGCACGATGCGGGAATGAAAACCACCGGGAAACACTTCCCGGGCCACGGGGCGGTGACGGCGGATTCCCACAAAGAGACCCCGCGCGACCCGCGTCCGGAAGCGGAAATTCGCGCCAAAGATATGTCGGTGTTCCGCTCGCTTATCACCGATAACAAGCTGGACGCCATTATGCCGGCACACGTGATTTACAGCGATGTCGATCCGCGTCCTGCCAGCGGCTCCCCGCACTGGCTGAAAACCGTTCTGCGCCAGGAGCTGGGTTTCAACGGCGTCATTTTCTCCGACGATCTGTCGATGGAAGGGGCGGCAATCATGGGCAGCTATGCTGAGCGCGGTCAGGCCTCGCTGGATGCAGGTTGCGATATGATCCTGGTCTGCAATAATCGTAAAGGTGCCGTTAGCGTGTTGGATAACCTGTCACCGATCAATGCAGAGCGTGTTACGCATTTGTATCATAAAGGTTCATTTAGCCGTCAGGAGCTGATGGATTCGGCGCGCTGGAAGTCGGTCAACGCCCGGCTTGAAGACCTGAATGAGCTCTGGCAGGCACATAAAGCCAGCCTGTAAACCCTCCCGGAAGGCGTAGCGTGGTGAGAAGACAATGATCATCTATTTACACGGTTTTGACTCAAACAGTCCTGGTAATCATGAGAAGGTGCTACAGCTGCAGTTTATCGATCCCGATGTACGGCTGATTAGCTACAGCACGCGCCATCCGAAGCATGATATGCAGCATCTGCTCAAAGAGGTGGACAAGATGCTGCAGCTTAACGTCGACGATCGCCCGTTGATTTGCGGCGTGGGGCTGGGCGGCTACTGGGCGGAGCGGATTGGCTTCCTGTGCGACATCCGCCAGGTGGTCTTCAATCCTAACCTTTTCCCGAATGAGAACATGGAAGGCAAAATTGACCGCCCGGAAGAGTATGTCGATATTGCGACCAAGTGCGTGAGCAACTTCCGTGAGAAAAACCGCGATCGCTGTCTGGTGATCCTCTCGCGTAATGATGAAGCACTGAACAGCCATCGGGCCGCAGAGCTGCTGCATCACTATTACGAGATCGTCTGGGACGAAGAGCAGACCCACAAGTTCAAGAACATCTCCCCGCACCTCCAGCGCATCAAAGCCTTTAAAACGCTGGGCTAAACCACAGCCTGCCACTTCAGAAACCCGGTCGCGAACGCGCACCGGGTTTCTTTTTATCCAGAATTGTCTACTTTTAAGCCATCAAAACTTGATGCATATCAATTTTGGTATGACCAATGCGCCTGACGTGTTATTCTCAATGCACCTGAATGGTTTCAGTGCTGTAACCTGTTGTTAATTAAGGGTTATTTTCATAACTTTTAATTAACAATTGGTTAATAATTTGAGGGGGTCACGTTGACTACGCCATTGAAAAAGATAGTGATTGTAGGCGGTGGTGCTGGCGGGCTGGAGCTGGCCACACAGTTGGGCAAGAAGCTGGGGCGCGGTAAAAAAGCCAAAATCACGCTGGTGGATCGTAACCACAGCCACCTGTGGAAACCGCTGCTGCACGAAGTGGCGACCGGCTCACTGGATGAGGGCGTGGACGCGCTGAGCTATCTGGCGCACGCGCGCAACCATCATTTCCAGTTCCAGCTGGGCTCGGTGGTTGACATCAACCGTGAGAGCAAAACCATTACCCTGGCCGAGCTGCGTGATGAAAAAGGCGAGCTGCTGGTCCCCGAGCGCAAGCTGGCGTATGACACGCTGGTGATGGCGCTCGGCAGTACCTCCAACGACTTCAACACGCCGGGCGTTAAAGAGCACTGTATCTTCCTCGATAACCCGCACCAGGCGCGTCGTTTCCACCAGGAAATGCTGAACCTGTTCCTGAAGTACACCAGCAATCTGGGTGCGAATGGCAAGGTTAACATTGCCATTGTCGGCGGCGGCGCGACGGGCGTTGAGCTGTCCGCAGAGCTGCACAATGCGGTTAAACAGCTGCACAGCTACGGTTACAAAGGGTTAACTAACGAAGCGCTGAACGTGACGCTGGTTGAAGCGGGTGAGCGTATTCTGCCTGCGCTGCCTCCGCGCATTTCCGGCGCAGCGCACAATGAACTGACGAAACTGGGCGTGCGCGTCCTGACGCAGACCATGGTGACCAGCGCTGACGAAGGTGGACTGCACACCAAAGACGGCGAGTACATCAAAGCGGATCTGATGGTCTGGGCGGCAGGTATCAAAGCGCCTGACTTTATGAAAGATATCGGTGGTCTGGAGACGAACCGCATTAATCAGCTGGTCACCGAGCCGACGCTGCAAACCACGCGCGACCCTGAAATCTTCGCTATTGGTGACTGTGCTTCCTGCGCGCGTCCTGAAGGGGGCTTCGTGCCGCCGCGCGCTCAGGCCGCGCACCAGATGGCAAGCCTGGTGCTGCACAACATCCTGGCGCAGTACAAAGGCAAGCCAATGAAGGCGTATGTCTATAAAGACCACGGTTCTCTGGTATCGCTGTCAAACTTCTCTACCGTCGGTAGCCTGATGGGTAACCTGATGCGTGGCTCGATGATGGTGGAAGGGCGCATTGCACGCTTCGTGTATATCTCCCTGTACCGTATGCACCAGATCGCGCTGCACGGCTACTTTAAAACGGGCCTGATGATGCTGGTGGGCAGAATCAACCGCGTCATTCGTCCACGTCTGAAGCTGCACTAATCTTTCACTCCCTCCGGGCCCTCCGGAGGGATTTTTTAGCATATCATGCTGTTCGTCGTGGATTAGGTGCCTAAGAGTTCTCCTAAACGCGATATATCTCTCCCCGATGTCCACTTTTTGATCCTTTGTCTTATTGGCGAAGCCGCGCCTCCATAGCAGAATTGTTACCAATAGCAACAAAGGAGGAAGTCCCGTGAATAAATCAATGTTGGCGGGTATAGGGATCGGCGTCGCAGCTGCGTTAGGTGTGGCTGCTGTTGCCAGTCTCAACGTTTTAGATCGCGGCCCGCAGTATGCGCAGGTGGTTTCAGCAACGCCTATTAAAGAAACCGTAAAAACCCCACGTCAGGAGTGCCGTAACGTCTCCGTAACCCACCGTCGTCCGGTACAGGATGAAAACCGTATTGCCGGCTCTGTTCTGGGTGCGGTAGCGGGTGGGGTGATTGGTCACCAGTTTGGCGGTGGTCGGGGTAAAGATGTCGCGACCGTGGTCGGCGCGCTGGGTGGCGGCTATGCCGGTAACCAGGTGCAGGGCGCAATGCAGGATAACGATACTTACACCACTACCCAGCAGCGCTGTAAAACCGTCTATGACAAGTCGGAAAAAATGCTGGGCTATGACGTGACCTACAAAATTGGCGATCAGCAGGGCAAAATCCGCATGGATAAAGACCCGGGCACCCAAATTCCACTGGATGGAAACGGCCAGCTGGTACTGAATAACAAAGCGTAAAAAAGATGTTCTCTGAACTTAGCTCCTCAAGCGCTCAGGCTGAGGAGCTTTTTTTTGCGTCAGATTTTGAGCAGTTCAGGCCACAGGCGCAGCGTGGTGTCGGAAATGTTCTGCAGTTTTTCCAGCGTCGCCCCTTCACGGGCGCTGATCGACATTCCCTGTAAAATACAGCTCAGGTATTGCGCAAGCATCTGAGGCTGGCAGTGTGCGGGAATTTCACCGCGCTGCTGGCGCTGAGCCAGAAATGCGCTGAGCGTCTCCTCCTGCATCGCATGACGCGATTTCACCGTATTGGCGATCTCTTTTGATGCTGCCGCCAGGGTGGCAGAGGTGTTAATCATAAAGCAGCCCGCGGGCGTCTCTTTACTGGTGAAGCAGGTGGCAACGGCGGTGAAGTAATCCCGTAGCGCCTGTTCAACGCTTTTCTCTTCACAAAAGAGCTGGGCTTCGTGTTTCGCCGCAAAGCGCGAAATGTACCTGTCCAGCACCGCCCTGAACAGCCCCTCTTTATTGGTAAATTCAGCATAAAGCGTCGGCGCTTTAGCTCCGGTGGCTTCTACCAGATCGGAAAGCGAGGTCGCTTCATACCCATGTTGCCAGAAGAGAGTCATGGCCTTATCAAGCGCTGCATCCCTGTCAAACACTTTTGGTCGGCCACGGCTTTTCTTCACACAACTCGTGACGTCGGTTGTCATTTGCCGTTGGTCCTCTGTTGGTTTGTTGAATGACCATTATAAAAATAAACGCAACCCATCACCAGTGCAGAATGCTTAAAAATAAATTAATCATATATGTATGAAAAATAACAATTTTAAAATTTAATTAATGCTCGTTATAAAAATGTGTTGACGCGTGAGCTGGATCACATTTATTATTTACCTATCGATCGTTAACTAAATAGCTAACGACCAAAAAATTCATCTGCCAAAGGTAAACATTATGAAAAACGTCAAAACCCTCATCGCTGCTGCTGTACTGAGTTCACTCTCTTTCGCAAGCTTTGCTGCTGTACAGGTACAATCCACTCCAGCCGATCAGCATAAAGTCGGGACGATCTCTGCGTCTGCCGGGACTAACCTGGGCTCTCTGGAAGATCAGCTGGCACAAAAAGCGGAAGCAATGGGTGCAAAATCTTACCGCATCACCTCTGTGACCGGTCCTAACACCTTGCACGGCACCGCTGTCATCTACAAATAAGCCGGGCATAAACCCTCATTTATGCCACTGCAATAAAAAACGCCCTGCACATGTGCAGTAATGCCGATCGTTTAAGAACACTTGAACGATCCTGCCAGTAAGAAACAATCCGGGTTCAGCCCCTCTGGCCCGGATTTTTTACGTCTGAACTCGATATGGACTTCGTTGCGGATGCTTTCCCGTCCGACTGGATACTTTTTCCCGCTCTCTGGATGCGTCCTGCGAGAGCCGTCTGGTCATAATCTGATGCATCCAACAACGTGGTGTCCACCAAATAAGTGGTGGGTATCAACGTGTCAGATATACGGAAAAATGTGACTCCCGGTAGGCGAAAAGGCTGCCCTGAGTATTCTCCTGAGTTTAAACAGCACCTCGTTGCCGCCTCCTGCGAACCCGGGATACCGGGACGGACTTTATCCTCACAGACTGATGGCAGATAAAATCCCGCTTACGGAAACTGCCGTATATTCTTATCCTGCGGCGAAGCGGTTTAATATTTATTGCTGTTCGCCAGGGAAGAGTGATTTATATCAGGAAAAAGGTCTGAATTATCCTTTGGCAGCGGTTCCTGAATATCTGATGATGCGTTCACAAGAAAAATGCGTCGTCCATATTGTTGTTACCGGCTGAATTATTATATATGGCCAAGGCGTTATTTTTGGTCTTTTTTTATTTGTGGCGTGAATGTTTTTGTCTTATTTATGTTTAAACTGAATGACATGTATTTTGTAACATTCTGTGATGTGTTACGGAATGGCGTTTTATTAAATGGACTGTGGGCGTATTGTATTTTTAATAAATAGTCATTTTTAACAGGGATATTTGGCGATGGAAGGACCATCTGGCATTGTTCAGCAACAGGATACGTTAAACCGTTATTTACTGTATTTTACACGAGGCAAATCTGTTTTACCGGATGTTCACTCTTTTACCGGGGAAGAAGAACTCAGTAAGCCCTACCGCTACACCATCCGCTTTACCAGCCCAACATCAAACATTGCAGTCAACGAAGTCCTCAATCAGAGCGCGGAATTTATTCTGCGTGCCCCGAATCCGAAAGCAGGCTGGTACGATCAGGAGCCCTGGCTGCCGGTGCGCCAGATTAACGGGGTGATCACGTCGTTTTCCCGTCTGAAGTCATCTGCCGATGAAGCCCTGTACGAGTGTGTGCTGGAGCATGAGCTGGCGCTGCTGGACCGAAATTACCGCTCGGCCGTGTACATGGATGTAACCGTACCCGAACTCGTCACTCAGCTGATGAAGGAAAGCAGTCTGTTTGAAGGCTACAACATTGATTTTGACCAGCTGAGTCGCAGCTATCCCCGAAGGGAAATGGTCATTCAGTGGAAGGAAACCAATCTCCAGTTTATCCGCCGTCTGCTGGCCGAGGTAGGGATCTGGTTCCGCTTTGAAAACCACGACAAGGTGCAGGGCGAAACGGTGGTTATCTTTGGTGACGGTGGCCGCCGCTATGTCTTCAGCGATAAGCCGCTGCCGTACGTCCGCCATTCCGGCATGACCAGTCATGAAGAATACATTACCGAGCTCGAAGAACAATACGAACTCATTCCCGAAAGCGTGCTGGTGCGTACGTATAACTACCGTAATCCATTTTCGCCACAGGCGGATAAAACCATTTTCGATAATGATATTCCCGACGGGATAACTAGCGGCAAACAGTATCACTATGCCGATCATTATCTGGAGAACGGCGATTTTTACGGTGAAGAGGCGGAAACAGCCACGTTCTACGCGCGCCTGCGCTATGAGCGCCTGCTGAACAAACAGAGTGTGCTGGGTGGAACAACCAGTGACCCGGCACTGTTGCCGGGTGTGATGTTCCACCCGACAGGGGATATTCCTGACGGGTTTAAGCACGGTTTTCTTGTCACCACAATGACGCTTTCCGGCAGTCGAGCACAGCACTACCGCGCCATCCTGAAGGGGATCCCTTATCTGAACGGCTACAGCTATCGTCCGGAATATCTGCCGCGACCGATGATTGCCGGTACGGTACCCGGTCGCGTGGCGGCCATCAATCGGGATCGCACTTATGCCGGAGTCGATGCCCGGGGCCGATACCGCGTGAAGTTTGATTTTGACCTCGACGAGAAACGTGACGGTTTTGAAAGTGCGCTGATGCGTCTGGGCAGACCGTACGGCGGGGATGTGTTTGGTTTTCATTTCCCGCTGCTGGACGGCACAGAAGTGGCTGTAGCCTTTGAAGGCGGCGATCCGGACCGGCCCTTTATTGCGCATGTCATGCATGACGGCGCGCACCCTGATCTGGTTACAAACCGCAACGACACCCGCAACGTGATCCGCACTGCTGCTTCAAACAAAATCCGCCTGGAGGACCGCCGCGGTCAGGAACACATCAAGATTTCCACGGAGTACGGCAAGAGTCAGGTCAGCGCTGGCCACCTCGTTGACGCGGAGGGAAAACAGCGCGGTGAAGGTGTGGAAGCGCGTACTGACAATCACATGGCGCTCCGTGCGGCCAAAGGGGTGATGATCACCACGGAGGCGCAACCGCGTGCTGCGGGTAAGCAACTGGATATGACGGCCGCCATTGCGCTTCTGGAGAAAGCGTTGTCGCTGGCAATGACGCTGCAACAAAGCGCACTGACGGCCGGGGCCAGTAATGTGGAAACCGATCAGCAAAACCAGCTGAACCAAGTGCTGAGTAATCTGGCAGGGCCGGGTCTGCTTACCTATGCCGACAAAGGGCAGGCACACGTCACGCCGGACAGTCTGCAACTGTCTGCCGGGAAAGATGTGATTGTGACTGCGGGCCAGGATACCAGCGTAAACGTGGTGAAAAAATTCTCTCTGGCCGTGGGGGAAAAACTCTCGCTGTTTGCCCGCAAGCTCGGCATTCAGATGATTGCCGGTGCCGGGGATATCACGACGCAGGCCCAGCGCGGTGCCATGCATATGCTCTCGCAGAATGATTTCACGATGGCGAGCACCGCCGGGCAACTGAACGGCAGCGCCAGACAGGGCATACAGCTGGTCTGTGGCGGTGGCGGAATACGCGTCAGTCCGAACGGACTGGTCACCATATTCTCGCCAACAGGAATCGAACTGAAAGGACCCAGTCTGAAGTACGACGGCCCGGAAAGCGCGCAGGTCACGGTCCCGTCGTTCAATAAGGGCGCATTTAAGCTCCGCTACCAGCTGCACGCCGGAGATGACCCGGAGCAAATTCTCGCGAACAAAAAATTCAGGCTGACCAGCTCGGCCGGAAAAGTGGTGGAAGGCATAACGGACAGCAACGGCCATTCATCGTTGCTCGATGCCGATGACCTTGACACCTACAAAATGGAGTTAATGGAATGACGGAAGCCAGACAAAGCCCGTATGCCCCACGGGTCATATCAGAAGGGGATATCCCGATACACAAAGATTTGGGGGAGGTGGCCCAGACCCGTCGTGTTGGCGTGCCGCGTCCGATGCCGGGAATTGTAATTCTGGTCCACGGGGTGAATGACGTGGGCGAAGCGTATCAGAATCAGGAGAAAGGCATTCTTGCGGGCCTGAGTAAGCGTCTTAATCGTCAGGATTTTTACGCGCATGAATGGGGGGAATATAGAATTGCGCACCCCGGCCGTTCACCGGTTATCCCGTTTTACTGGGGATACAAGCCGGTAACGCATGAGGATTACGTTGCAGACCAGCAACGCTACAGGGAAGAGGTTTACAGGCAGGGAGACAATGCGCACCTGCCGTTTGATGCTTATCAGGAGGATAACGAGGAGAATAAAGCGGCGCTGGGTAACGACGGCAAAGGTGCGTTTAAGTACCAGAACGATAATTTCAAAAACGCCCTCGATACGAATTTTGCCAAAGGTGGAGGGACGTTTGCCAATGCGACAACCAACATCCCCGATATGTTAGGACCGGGAGCTGGTGGCGCGGCGCTGGCCGCCGCAGGGTTTGCCACATTGCACATGAATGGCGGCGATTACACGCACCCCATCTTTCCGAACCCGCACCGCATCTATCAATTCTTTGCCGCGCAGCGTCTGGCGGATTTGATCCTGACTATCCGCCGAAATCCAGTGACCGGGAAGGATGTTATTAATGTAGTGGCGCACAGCCAGGGCACGATTATCACCATGCTGGCAAATATGCTGGTCAAACAGGAGAGTTTTGATCCGGTTAATTGCACCATTCTGAACCACTCACCGTATTCGCTGGAAGGACGTCTCAGTGAAGACGCCCAGCCCGGTCATCACCAGACGGCGTTTGCCCGTCAGGAAACGTTTAAACATTTTTGTGCATTGATGGGCATTCAGTACAAAGGCGGTGATCTGTCAGACGCGGATATGCTGGCGATGGAAGCCAGCTGCGCATCACGCAAGCCTTCCGATAACCCATTGAGGAAGGATGCTAAGTATCGTCGTGACAATAACGGTAAGGTTTATAACTACTGGTGTCCGCAGGACGGTACCGTCTCCCTGCAAAACATCCAGGGATTTGGCTGGCGGGGTATTCCCGATAAGTTAGCTGCTGGCATTCCTAACCTGCGTCAGCGTGTGTTCTGCCAGCACCGCTGGGTAGGGCGACTGGAGACGGAGCCGTTTAAGATGGCACCGGAGCGAAAGGGGGATTTCAGTACCACGCCGGTGATGAATGCGGGATATTCGTACAGCGATGTGGTGATTAACGGCGAAGAGCTGCCGGAGCCATTTATTTTTAAACTCATGGGGCAGGATAACCATCCGGATAACGATCCGAAAACCAGTGATAAACCGTACACCGCGTATATCGACCCGGACAGCCCGGATGCCTACATTTCCTATTCAGCTAAAGCCAGTGCCATTTCGCGCACGGCATCGGCTACCTATGCGCTTGATAACTATCAGCGTATCAGCTGGCAACCGGGTCATGTATTAACGCCGAATGAGCTGCAGGTGGAAAGTTTTGACCGGGGGCATGAAGTTATTCGCGGTGAAGTGACGGGAACGAGAGATTTTTCTCAGCTGACGCTGACCTGGCTTAAATCCCGTGACGAACTTGAAAAGGAGTGGCAGAACACCGATCCGGTAGGCTACAGCCAGCACTCTTCTATCGTCGCCAGTGAATTTGCACCGTCGCACGCGATGGCGTTCGACCTGGCTATCGGTCAGTGCAAGTCCTTTGACTATCAGGCGGGTAAGTTCTGGGAAGGCTTGTTACACCGCGCAGACTGGCGAGACCCGCAGAATGGGTTCAAGTCAGCTGTAGATTATTACAGAACCGGAAAGTTGAATGATGAAACAACAAAATGGTTTATGAATAAACCTGAAGATGTTCTGCCTAAAGGTGAGTTCGGCGTGGAAAACCAGTTTAACAATGCCACGTCGGTTAAGCCATCCCGTGATCTGGCAACAGGGAATCAGGAAGTGGCAAATCTACAATGGGATATGCCTAAGCCAAAATCTGACAGCGACCTGGGAATAGCGAAACAAAAATCGTGGTGGGAATCGTGACAGGGAGACAAGCATGAAGATAGAACGTACAGCAGGTATTGCCCTGGTGTCAGTGCTGGTGGCCGCAGGTTGCAAGGCTTCAGAGCCGCCAACGCAGGTAGTGTACCGGTTCGATGACCATCGTTATCTGGAGCTGAAGGGCTGGGACTGCGAGGGTGAACTCTGGTACACGGATACACTGCGGGGTATCCACACGGAGCCTGTCAGCCAGTTTTACCGGATATTTACCAAAAAATATGTCCATCCATCTGAGAAATATATTGCAATAACTGGTTGGGGTGTTGGTGGATTTAGGGTTTCGAAAGATTATGGGCAGACCTGGCAAATTGCACAGTTTTCCCCTGGTGAAAATGATCTTAATGGAATGAATGCCCCACAGCAGGAAGATGTTCTTTCCTTCACGGTCGTCAACGATCAGGGTTTTTTGCAGACCAAACATCGACTGTATATGTCGTCCAAACCGTTTGACGACCCGCGCCTTGCCGCTGGTGGTCCTGGGATTGAATATACCGTTGACGACGGAACTGGGCAAAAGGTAAGCGGGAAAGTGGAACCTCGTTCACCTGGCTGGCCTTGGGGAATGGTGTATATGACCAAACAAGGTTTAGAAGGCTCTACTGAGCAACTTAAAACCAATTGGCAGAATCAACCCGATAAGGTTCCGGAAGTGAAGGGATACACCGGCTGGGACCATATGCGCTGTGATATGGATGCGGGGCGTTAAAAGATGAAAGGACTTTATTCATTGCTGACCGCGCTGCTGCTGGTGGCCGCAGGTTGCAAGGCTTCAGAGCCGCCAACACAGGTAGTGTACCGTTTTGATGATCATCGTTATCTGGAGCTGAAGGGGTGGGACTGCGAAGGAGAGCTCTGGTTTACGGATACGCAAAAAGGCATTCATTCGCAAATAGCCAGTCAGTTTTATCGAATTTTCACTAAAAAGTTCGTCCACCCTTCAGAACGTTATATTGCCATTCCGTGGTGGGGAAATATAACTGGTGGTTTTTCAGTATCAAAAGACTATGGAAAAACATGGGAAAAAGGTGGTGCATCAATGTCGCCGGGAGGCAATGAGCCTGATGGAAGTAATGCCCCTTATTATGACGATGTTATTTCCTTTACTGTTGTGAACGATCAGGGTTTTTTGCAGACCAAACATCGACTGTATATGTCGTCCAAACCGTTTGATGACCCGCGCATTCAGCCCGGTGGTCCTGGAATTGAATACACCGTGGATGACGGTATGGGAGGTAAGGTAAATGGAAAACTGGAGCCAAGCAATGCTGGCCCAGCCTGGGGGCTGGATTACATCACCAAACAAGGTCTGAAAGAAGATACAGCGCAGTTTAAGGCTAACTATCAGGGCTTACCCGATAAAGTACCGGAAGTGAAAGATTATACCGGCTGGGACCATATGCAATGCAATATGGATGCAGGGAGATAGCCATGAAAGGACTTTTTTCAGTGCTGACCGCGCTGCTGCTGGTGGCCGGTTGCAAGGCTTCAGAGCCGCCGACGCAGGTGGTTTATCGGTTTGACGATCACCGTTATCTGGAGCTGAAGGGCTGGGACTGTGAGGGCGAGCTCTGGTATACGGATACACTGCGGGGTATCCACACGGAGCCTGTCAGCCAGTTTTACCGGATATTTACCAAAAAATATGTCCATCCATCTGAGAAATATATTGCAATAACTGGTTGGGGTGTTGGTGGATTTAGGGTTTCGAAAGATTATGGGCAGACCTGGCAAATTGCACAGTTTTCCCCTGGTGAAAATGATCTTAATGGAATGAATGCCCCACAGCAGGAAGATGTTCTTTCCTTCACAGTGGTCAACGATCAGGGTTTTTTGCAGACCAAACATCGACTGTATATGTCGTCCAAACCGTTTGATGACCCGCGCATTCAGCCCGGTGGTCCTGGGATTGAATACACCGTGGATGACGGAATGGGAGGTAAGGTAAATGGAAAACTGGAGCCAAGTAATGCTGGCCCAGCTTGGGGGCTGGATTACATCACCAAACAAGGTCTGAAAGAAGATACAGCGCAGTTTAAGGCTAACTATCAGGGCTTACCCAATAAAGTACCGGAAGTGAAAGATTATACCGGCTGGGACCATATGCGCTGCGATATGGACGCAGGAAGGAAAGGATACTGATGAACGGCGTAATTCGACTGAATGACCCGCTGGTGAGCGGCGGGAAGGTAATTAAGGCGTCAGGCGCGCAGTTTATGGGCATGCCTGTCGCGCTGAAAGGGGATGAGGTGATGTGTCCCGAACACAAGGGGACGTTCCCCATTAAAGAGAGCCATCCGACATGGACGATGAACGGCCGGGGCGTGGTCGTGGATGGCTGTAAAGCGGCGTGCGGCTGTGCCATTCGCACCACACTGCCCACTGCGGGGGCTGTGTGATGAACTGGTGGCTTTACCCTAAGCAGAACGAATTTAAGCATGATTTTCCCACTATTGGTGTGTGTGTTGTCTATGTGCTCGTGGTGATTGTTTGTACTGGTATCCGGGCTGTCACCTGGCCGGGTAATAAACATGTTGATTCAGGTTTTCTTATTGATGCCGTGGTAATACCTGTCGCTGCAGTAACCTTTTTAGTACAGGCGTTCTGTATTGCGTATAACGCGCACAGACACTACATAGAAACGCGGTTATTGATTGCGGCACGGCAGGAATACAAGGTTGTCAGCTATGCCAGGCGTAACATCATCCTGGCTGGCTGGTCGATACTGACCCCGCCAAAGGCAACCAAGGAGCTGGCGCTGAACATGTTGAAACTGGAGGGGGAGTTTCCGCTGGCCGCTAAAATGCCGTTGAAAATTGACCTGGATAAATCATTCGATTTCACGCGAGCCGGGCAGGCAATTATCCACCTCCTGGAGCCGATGATGGAAAAACTCTCCCGGTACAGGCAGATTGAAGCGCTTGTATGGGTGCGAGGTGGGGATGAATCCTGTAGTGATGAACTCCGGCGTGTGCTTGAACGCTCCGGGATTTCAACCAAAAAAATCACATTTTTGCCTGAATGCCCGGACTATACGTTAGTCACAGAGTGGATAAAACAGACGAACGGCTACGTCGTTGAACGCCTGCTTATCTGTGTAGATTTGCATTCTGAAGAAGGGGAATGCAAGTGGATGGAGAATGCTACCGCGCTTCTCCTGACGAATTACTACGTTAAAACGGAAGGAGAAAAACCTGTTTATCTTTATCAACCGATGACGGGGGTTATTGACGTAGAAAGTGCAGTACCTGTTTATCTGCGTGCGGAGGCTGTCAGTAAACCCAAACAGATCTGGTATACAGGTTTAACGCGCACAGAAAAGTATCCGCTGCTGGAAGTGCTGGACGAAAAAAAAGTCGTACCGGATCGGCTGGAGCTTGAAATGTCGCTCGGTGAGCATTCTGCAGGGTATCCGTGGCTGGCACTGGCGCTGGCATCAGATGCAGTAACGTATGCACAGGGCGACCAGTTTGTGGCGGCATCCGAACAGAAAAAGTTTTCTATTACGGCGGTATCATCCAGATTAACCCATCAGCCCGATTATCCGGCGGAAAAAATGTACACTCCACCGTGGTCTTCCGCCGGACTATCCGGAATGATGTTATTTTTCGCTGTTATATTAACTATGTTTGGTTTCAGCGTTAACGAGGGGGAAGATATTTCTGGCGGGTTCTTGGTTATTCTGTTTGTAATATTTACTGGATTGTTTACGGCTGCAGGGGTATTTATTACCTGGCTACAGAGTGATAAAGCTTACCAGCACATGGGGCTGTATTGATGAATGAACTAATCGATCTTATTTTACCTCATAAATCTGTATTTTATTATGATGATTTGGCCCTCGGTGTAATGCTTGCGTTAATGGTGGTGGATATTGATTTGTCTTTTGATTACAGGAACAAAAAGCACTGGGGTGCATATAATAAATTAAAATCATTGAAGGACTCTCCAGGAATCTACCACTTATATATGCCGATACGTATCCCTTCCCGACAGGAATGCTATATTTGTGTGCCGCTGAGAATTTTCACAGGCTATAAGGTTTTTTAATGATGTTGATTATGTATCCAGGATTTCCTGCCAGAAAAAAAGCACCGACGATACGATCGTTCAGTGCTTTATGTGTCATCTAAATATCCGTTCAGGTTTAAGTCAAGCGAGCCTTAAGTAAAGCAGACGTGCAGGGCGTTTTTCTTTCCAATTTACATCGATTGCTGGATAACATCGTGATGCCGGGTGACATCGGTCGGCATGCCTGACCGCGCTTCCATCGCGCGCTCCATCACCAGGCTATCGGTATTCGCATTCGTTTTGAAGCTCACCATCGCGGCATTCAGGTTAATGGGTAACGTCTGGGGATCGTCGCCGATATTTTTTGAAAGCGGCTGGTGAATCTCAACCAGCCGCACGCCGCCTGGCTCTTCAGAGACCTTAATCGGCGTATTGATAATATTCACCTTCGTTCCCGGCGTAACGACGTTAAACAGCGTTTTGATATCGTCATCGCGCAGACGAATGCAGCCGGAGCTGACGCGCATGCCGATGCCAAAATCCGCGTTTGTACCGTGCAGCAGGTACACGCCGCCGTATGCGGCAAGGCGGATCGCGTGATGACCCATCGGGTTATCCGGGCCTGCCGGAACCACGGCAGGAAGATCGATACCCTGGGCCTTATAGCGGGCGCGAATGTTGGCCGTCGGCGTCCAGGTTGGGTTGGCGCGTTTATCCGAGACGGTGGTGACCATCGTCGGCGTCAGCGTATCGCCGCCCAGTTGACCAATACCGATAGGGTAGACGGTAACCTCATTTTTACCCGGCGGGTAATAGTACAAACGCAACTCCGCCAGGTTGATCACGATCCCCTCGCGCGGGGCATCCGGCAGGATAGTCTGTAACGGAATCGTCAGTACGCTGCCCGCGCGCGGGACGTACGGATCGACGCCGGGGTTCGCCTGCAGCAGGGCCAGAAAACCGACGTTATATTTTTTGGCTATCGCTTCCAGTGAGCCACCATTGTTTTCAACCACATGAAAACGGTTTTCGCCCACCACCTTGCTGCCGGGCGGGGGAAGGGGCCAGGTGTTTGCCCGCGCAGGAAGCGCAACCGCGACGGTGGCTGCCAGCGCAAACAGGGTTATCCAGCGGGTAAAACGCGAAGAGGTCATCATCACCATAATCCGTATAAATGATAAGGTTATTGTTTTATAAGGGGTTAAAGATAATTATGGCGAATGGGTGTGTCGGGAAGATCGGGTGAAGTGCAAAGAGTTTGTAAATTGTCCCCCCGCCAGCACTGCGCTAACGGGGGGAAGGGAGGTCAGGCGATCGCGTTCTCTTCCAGTTGACGCATAAAGTTACGCACCCAGTCCATGCGCGTTTTGCGCTCCGTCAGCTCCTGGGTAAATTTCAGTCGCGTCGGGCCATCAAGACGGAAGTGCTGCGGCTGTTTTTGCAGCAGGCCGATCAGCCACATCGGGTTGACGTGGTTCTTCTCGGCAAATTCAATGACGCCGCCTTTTTCGTTGCCCTCAAGCTTGCGAATGCCCAGCTTCTGCGCCTGCTGGCGCAGGCGCGCGATATCCAGCAGATTACGCGCAGCATCTGGCAGCAGGCCGAAGCGGTCGATCAGCTCAACCTTAATTTCTTCCAGCTCGTTTTCCGTCTTCGCGCTGGCGATGCGCTTGTAGAACGACAGTCGGGTATTCACGTCCGGAATGAAATCATCCGGCAGCAGGGAAGGCATTCGCAGCTCGACCTCGGTCTGCTGGCTGGTCAAATCTTCCAGCGACGGCTCGCGCCCGGCCTTCAGGGCATCAACCGCGTTTTCCAGCAGCTCCATATAGAGCGAGAAGCCGATGGTCTCCATGGAGCCGCTCTGGTCCTCACCCAGCAGTTCACCCGCGCCTCGGATCTCCAGGTCGTGCGTGGCCAGCGCGAAGCCTGCGCCGAGGTCTTCCAGCGAGGCGATGGCTTCCAGGCGCTTTTGCGCGTCGGTGGTCATCGCTTTCGGATGCGGCGTCAGTAGCCAGGCGTAGGCCTGATGGTGCGAACGCCCGACTCGGCCGCGCAGCTGGTGAAGCTGGGCCAGGCCGAAGTGATCCGCGCGTTCGATGATAATCGTGTTCGCCGTTGGAATGTCGATCCCGGTTTCGATGATGGTGGTACACACCAGCACGTTAAAGCGCTGGTGGTGGAAGTCGTTCATCACCCGCTCCAGCTCGCGTTCGCGCATCTGTCCGTGACCGATGGCAACACGCGCTTCCGGTACCAGTTCCGCCAGCCTGTCGGCGGCTTTCTGGATGTTTTCCACGTCGTTATACAGGTAATAGACCTGACCCCCGCGCAGCACTTCACGCAGAATGGCCTCACGCACCACCAGATTGTCGTACTCGCGGACAAAGGTTTTCACCGCCAGACGGCGCGCCGGCGGCGTGGCGATAATCGACAGATCGCGCATGCCGCTCATCGCCATGTTCAGGGTTCGCGGGATCGGCGTCGCGGTCAGGGTCAGGATATCGACGTCGGCGCGCATCGCTTTGATGCGCTCTTTATGACGCACCCCGAAGCGGTGCTCTTCGTCGACGATCAGCAGCCCCAGATCTTTCCACTTCACATCGCTTTGCAGCAGCTTGTGGGTACCGATCAGAATGTCAATTTTGCCTTCGCTGGCCTGCTCCAGGATCTGCGTCTGCTCTTTGGTGCTGCGAAAACGCGACAGCATCTCGATGCGTACCGGCCAGTTGGCGAAACGGTCCCGGAAGTTGTCGAAGTGCTGCTGGGCGAGCAGGGTGGTCGGCACCAGCACTGCCACCTGCTTGTTGTTTTCAACCGCAAGGAAGGCGGCGCGCATCGCCACTTCGGTTTTACCGAAGCCGACGTCGCCGCAGACTAAGCGGTCCATTGCCAGCGGCTGGCACATGTCGCTCAGCACGGCATTGATCGCCTGGGCCTGATCCGGCGTGGTTTCAAACGGGAAGCTGTCGCAGAACAGCTGGTACTGTTCTTTGTCGTGCTTAAAGGCGAAGCCCTCTTTGGCCGCGCGCTGGGCGTAGATATCCAGCAGTTCGGCCGCCACGTCGCGCACTTTTTCCGCCGCTTTCTGGCGTGCACGCGCCCAGGCGTCGCCGCCCAGCTTGTGCAGCGGCGCATTTTCCTCCGCGCCGCCCGCATAGCGGCTGATCAGGTGCAGCGACGAGACCGGCACATAGAGTTTGGCGTCGTTGGCGTAGGTCAGCATCAGGTATTCACCTTTGATACCGCCTGCTTCCAGCGTGGTCATCCCCTGATAGCGGCCAACGCCGTGCTCCAGGTGAACAATCGGCTGGCCTGGATGCAGCTCGGCCAGGTTGCGGATCAGCGTGTCCGGGTTGATGGTCCGACGGCTGTCCTGACGGCGGCGCGCGACGCGCTCGCCCAGCAGGTCGCTTTCGCAAATCAGCGCCAGGTTGTTGAGCGTGTCGATGAACCCGTGCTCGGCGGCACCGATCATCAGATAACGACCGTTTCCGGTCGCTTCGCTCAGACGCAGGATGCGCTTCGGCGCCACCTTAATGCGTCCCAGCAGCTCACCGAGCGCCTCGCGGCGGCCTTCACTCTCAACGGAGAACACCACCGGCCCGGTAAAGGATTCCAGGAACTTGCGCAGATTATCCAGCGGCGATTTCTGCTGAGCCTGAACGGCCAGCTCCGGCAGCGTGCGGAAGGCGAGGTTGGTGTTGGCGGCCTTATCGGCAAGCGAATCGGTTTTCAGCTGCATGCGCGGCCAGCGCTTCAGCTCGGCGTTGAGTTCGTCGGTGCGCAGCCACAGCGCTTCCGGCGGCAGAAGCGGACGCATCGGGTCAACGCCCCGGTTTTCGAAGCGCGCGCGGGTTTCGCTTTCAAAGCGGCTGGCGCTGGCGTCGATATCGCCGGTGTTCACAATCAGCGTATTCGCCGGGAAGTAGCTGAACAGGGCGGGCAGCGGCTCGCTGAAGAACAGCGGCTGCCAGTATTCGATTCCGGCCGGGAGCGTACCTTTGCTGACCTGCTGATAGATATGTTCTGCATCACGCTTTACGTCGAACCTGTCGCGCCACTGGCTGCGGAACAGCTCGATGGCGGTTTTGTCCGTCGGGAACTCGTGGGCAGGCAGTAAATTGATGGATTCCACCTCTTCCAGCGTGCGCTGGGTGTCGGCATCGAACACGCGCAGGCTGTCGATTTCATCATCAAAGAAATCCAGACGATACGGCTGGTCGCTGCCCATCGGGTAAAGGTCGAGCAGCGCGCCGCGGGTGGCATATTCCCCGTGCTCCATGACCTGATCGACATGGCGATATCCGGCACCGTCAAGCTGGTCTCGCAGGGTGTCGCGAGACAGGCGCTGGCCTTTTTTCATCACCAGCGCGTGGCCGTGCAGATAGCTATGCGGGCAGACGCGCTGCATCAGGGTATTCACCGGCACAATCAGCACGCCGCGCTGCATGGTCGGGAGTTGATATAGCGTCGACAGGCGCGAGGAGATGATCTCCTGATGCGGGGAGAAACTGTCATACGGCAGCGTTTCCCAGTCGGCCAGGCTGAACACCAGGCTATCGGTGAACTGGCGGATTTCATCGTGCAGGCGCAGGGCGTTTTGCATATCCGGGGCAACCAGCACCACCGGGCCAGGGTGCCGCTCAGCGATTTCTGCCACCAGCGTGGCGCACGCCGCGCCCGTGAGTTCACCCAGCTGGCGCTGGTCGCCCGCTTTGACGGGCAAGGAATAACGATAGTGTTCAGGCATGGCTATGTCAGAGTCTCTTATGGATATACCAACAGTATTGGGGCATATCACTGATACGCAATGTCTTTATTATCCTCGATCGTTTTACATAAGCAAATTGTAACCGCACGGCAGGGCTAAACGCCCCCAAAACCGGGGCGGAGAGGGCGTTAGCGGGTGGCAGGTGACAGGCTCCGCGTAGACGGAGGAGAGAAGAAAAGGTCCCCGAACAGCGCGGTGGAAATTTTACGCACCCCGAGCCCGGCAAGGGTACAGATCAGCAGGCTGGCAATCGGGTAGACCAGTATTAAGCACAGTTCTGCCCAGACCGGCCACAGGGCGGCATTCATCTCGCCGATCAGGATCAGGCTGAAGGCCTCAATTAAGATGCGGTGGGTGGTATAGATCGCAATGGTGTTTGAGCCAATCACGTTCAGCAGGTTGTTGGGATGTACGGCATAACGCTGCTCAAGGCTGTAGAACAGCTTCATGATCAACACGATCGACAGCAGAGAAAGCAGGAGAGGAACGTTAGCAAACCACAGCACCACGGAGACGGCCGCGAAAGCGCCAGTAGCCAGCCAGGTGCGGCGCAGGTTGAAGCTTTTCATCCACGCCATCAGCTCGGCGCCATACCACGCCCCCAGGCTGTAGTAGATCATGTTGCGTACCACGCTGTTCATTCCCCACCACGGCAGCGGCAGGAAGTTGATCGCGATGCTCGCCAGCGCAAGAAGTCCGAGTACCGGCAGCTTCCAGCGGCTCAGCAGTTTACACAGCGTGAAGTAGACCACCAGAGCATACAGATACCACAGGCTGGTGCTGGCGGTGAGCATGCCCCGCACAAATCCTGCCAGAGAATCGGCGTAGGCCGCGTTCGACGAGGTGGCAAGCTCGCGATCGGGCGCCAGCCAGGCGTTCAGGTGGGTCAGCGCCTGCCATTGCAGGATCCCCCACAGCGCCAGAACCCAGACAATGCTCCAGATCCGCTTGTCGAGGCTGGTGCGCCAGTCTACCTCATCAATATAACGACGGATCAGATAGCCGGAGATAAAGAAGAAAACCGGCATCCGGAACGGGGCGAGATAGAGGTTAAAATAGACCCAGCATTTGGCGAGGAGACCGGAGAGCGGATGCTGTAGCCCGCTGAGATGAGGATAAAAGGTGATAACCGAGTGGTAAATCACCACCAGACAGATGCACAGCCCTTTTATCTGGTTTATCCATAATGCTTTTTGCTTCATTGTTCGCAACTACCTTATTGCCATAGACGAACGAGCAATTGTTGTTAAACGAAACCGTGATGTAATGGGTAACAGTCTGTATCAGGAGGTTTTTCGGAAAAGGTGGAGGTTGCGAGGCGCGGTTTCAGACATTAGTACCCTGATTTATCTGAATTTTTCGGAAAAATGATTACCAAAGCTTACGGTTTCAGTCATTTACCCTTAACGGATTCGCTTATATACTCGTGGGTCTGCTATCAGCAAACAGACGGACTTCATGTATCAACCTGTCGCACTCTTCATAGGCTTACGTTACATGCGTGGGCGCGCCGCGGACCGCTTCGGTCGCTTTGTCTCCTGGCTTTCGACTATTGGCATTACGCTCGGCGTGATGGCTCTGGTGACGGTGCTTTCCGTCATGAATGGCTTCGAGCGCGAGCTGCAAAACAACATCCTGGGGCTGATGCCGCAGGCCGTTCTCTCATCGAATAACGGTTCCGTTAACCCGCAACAGCTGCCGGAAAGCGCGGCGAAGTTACAGGGCGTCACGCGCGTTGCGCCCTTAACCACTGGCGATGTGGTGCTGCAAAGCGCCCGCAGCGTGGCGGTCGGCGTGATGCTGGGGATTGACCCGGCGCAAAAAGACCCGCTGACGCCGTTCCTGGTTAACGTGAAGCAAACCGATCTGGAAGCCGGAAAATACAACGTGATTCTGGGTGAGCAGCTTGCCGGGCAGCTTGGCGTCAACCGCGGCGATCAGCTGCGCGTGATGGTGCCGTCCGCCAGCCAGTTTACGCCAATGGGTCGCCTGCCGAGCCAGCGCCTGTTTAACGTGATTGGTACTTTTGCCGCCAACAGCGAAGTTGACGGCTATCAGATGCTGGTGAACATTCAGGATGCGTCACGCCTGATGCGCTACCCGGCGGGAAATATCACCGGCTGGCGCCTGTGGCTCGATCAGCCGCTGAAGGTCGATACCCTCAGCCAGCAAAAACTGCCGGACGGCACCAAATGGCAGGACTGGCGCGAGCGTAAAGGCGAGCTGTTCCAGGCCGTGCGCATGGAAAAAAACATGATGGGGCTGCTGCTGAGCCTGATCGTCGCCGTGGCTGCATTTAACATCATCACCTCGCTGGGCCTGATGGTGATGGAGAAGCAGGGCGAAGTCGCCATCCTGCAAACCCAGGGTTTGACGCCGCGCCAGATCATGGCGGTCTTTATGGTGCAGGGGGCCAGTGCAGGCATTATCGGCGCGCTGTTGGGCGCCGTGCTCGGCGCACTGCTTGCCAGCCAGCTTAATAACTTAATGCCGATCATCGGCGCGCTCCTTGACGGCGCGGCGCTGCCGGTGGCTATCGAGCCGCTGCAGGTGGTCGGAATTGCGCTGGCCGCGATGGCCATTGCGCTGCTTTCTACGCTTTATCCTTCCTGGCGCGCTGCCGCCACTCAACCCGCTGAGGCTTTACGTTATGAATAAGATCCTGTTGCAATGCGACAACCTGTCCAAACGCTATCAGGAAGGCACTGTGCAGACTGACGTGCTGCACAATGTGAGCTTCAGCGTGGGCGAGGGCGAGATGATGGCGATTGTCGGCAGCTCCGGCTCGGGCAAAAGTACTCTGCTGCACCTGCTGGGCGGGCTGGACACGCCAACCAACGGCGACGTGATCTTCTCCGGCCAGCCGATGAGCAAAATGTCCTCGGCGGCGAAGGCCGAGCTGCGCAACCGCGAGCTCGGCTTTATCTACCAGTTCCACCACCTGCTGCCGGATTTCACGGCGCTGGAAAACGTGGCGATGCCGCTGCTGATTGGCAAAAAGAAACCGGCAGAGATTAACGCCCGCGCCAGCGACATGCTGAAAGCGGTAGGACTGGGCCACCGGGGAAATCACCGCCCGTCGGAGCTGTCCGGCGGCGAGCGCCAGCGCGTGGCGATTGCCCGCGCGCTGGTCAATAATCCGCGCCTGGTGCTGGCGGATGAACCGACCGGTAACCTGGACGCACGCAATGCGGACAGTATCTTCCAGCTTCTCGGCGAGCTGAACGCCTCGCAGGGAACCGCGTTTCTGGTGGTGACTCACGACCTGCAGCTGGCAAAACGCATGGGTCGCCAGCTTGAGATGCGCGACGGCCATCTGAACGCGGAACTGACCCTGATGGGAGCAGAGTAATGGCGTCACCGTTATCGTTACTCATCGGGTTACGTTTTAGCCGCGGCCGCCGTCGCGGCGGTATGGTGTCGCTGATCTCCGTGATCTCCACCATCGGTATTGCGCTGGGCGTGGCGGTGCTGATTGTCGGCCTGAGCGCCATGAACGGCTTTGAGCGCGAGCTGAATAACCGCATTCTGGCGGTGGTGCCGCACGGGGAGATCGAGCCGGTTAACCAGCCGTGGGCCAACTGGAGCGATGCACTCACCAAAGTGGAAAAAGTGCCGGGCATTGCCGCGGCCGCGCCCTACATTAACTTTACCGGGCTGGTGGAGAGCGGGGTAAACCTGCGCGCCATCCAGGTGAAAGGGGTCAACCCGGCCCAGGAAGCGCGGCTCAGCGCGCTGCCGAAATATGTTCAGAACGGCGCGTGGGCGAACTTTAAGGCCGGCGAGCAGCAGATCATTATGGGTAAAGGCGTTGCCGATGCCCTGAAGGTGAAGCAGGGCGACTGGGTGTCAATCATGATCCCGAACGCCAGCGCCGATCACAAATTACAGCAGCCCAAGCGCGTGCGCCTGCACGTTACCGGTATTCTTCAGCTGAGCGGCCAGCTTGACCATAGCTTTGCGATGGTTCCGCTGGAAGATGCGCGCCAGTATCTCGACATGGGCGACAGCGTGACGGGCATTGCGATTAAGGTGAACGACGTCTTTAACGCCAACAAACTGGTGCGTGATGCCGGCAGCGTCACCAATAACTATGTCTACATCAAAAGCTGGATCGGCACTTACGGCTATATGTACCGTGATATCCAGATGATCCGTGCGATCATGTATCTGGCGATGGTGCTGGTGATTGGCGTGGCGTGCTTTAATATCGTCTCGACGCTGGTAATGGCGGTTAAGGACAAGAGCGGCGACATCGCCGTGTTGCGTACCCTCGGGGCAAAAGACGGTCTTATTCGCGCCATCTTCGTCTGGTACGGTTTGCTGGCAGGGCTGTTCGGCAGCCTTTGCGGCGTGGTGATTGGCGTGGTGGTTTCTCTGCAGCTGACGCCGATTATCAACGGGATTGAAAAGCTTATTGGTCACCAGTTCCTGTCCGGTGACATCTATTTTATTGACTTCCTGCCGTCTGAACTGCACTGGCTGGACGTTTTTTATGTGCTGGTTACAGCACTTTTACTGAGTCTGCTGGCAAGCTGGTATCCGGCGCGTCGCGCAAGCCGAATTGATCCGGCGAGGGTATTAAGTGGCCAGTAATTACGTCATGGTGTAGCGGTCCTGAGGCCGCTATGTCAGAAAGAGGAATGCGTTATGTATTATGGATTTGATATTGGCGGCACCAAGATTGCGCTCGGCGTGTTTGATAAAGACCTCAAACTGCAGTGGGAAACCCGCGTTCCCACGCCGCGCGAAAGCTACGATGAATTTTTAACCGCCATTACTGCGCTGGTGGCGCAGGCGGATGAACGCTTTGGCGTGAAAGGCAGCGTCGGCATCGGTATTCCGGGGATGCCGGAAACCGATGATGGCACGCTGTATGCCGCCAACGTGCCTGCCGCCAGCGGTAAACCGCTCCGCGCCGACCTCTCGGCCCTCCTTGAACGCGACGTGCGTTTAGATAACGATGCCAACTGCTTTGCCCTCTCTGAAGCCTGGGACGATGAATTCCGTCGCTATCCGCTGGTGATGGGGCTGATCCTCGGTACCGGCGTAGGCGGGGGGATTGTCATCAACGGCAAGCCGATTACCGGGCGCAGCTACATCACCGGCGAGTTTGGTCATATCCGTCTCCCGGTGGATGCGCTGGAGGTGGTGGGGCGTGACTTCCCGCTGACCCGCTGCGGCTGCGGCCAGCACGGCTGTATCGAGAACTATCTCTCAGGACGCGGGTTTGCATGGCTTTACGAACACTTCTATCATCAGAAACTTGAGGCCCCTCAAATCATTACCCTGTGGGAGCAGGGGGATGCGCAGGCGCGTGAGCACGTCGAGCGCTATCTGGATCTGCTGGCGGTGTGTCTGGGAAATATTCTCACCATCGTCGACCCGGATCTGCTGGTGATCGGGGGAGGGCTGTCAAACTTTACTGCGATTACGGAACGGTTGTCCGGGCGTCTGCCCCGACATTTATTGCCGGTCGCCCGCGTGCCGCGCATTGAACGCGCGCGACACGGGGACGCGGGAGGCATGCGCGGAGCCGCATTCCTTCATCTCACCGATTAGTTTACGAGGTCTTTATGCTGTCGCGTCGCCAGGGTCGACTCAGCCGTTTTCGCAAAAACAAACGCCGCTTACGAGAGCGCTTGCGCCAGCGGATCTTTTTCAGAGACAGAATCATGCCAGAAGCGATGGATAAACCCAGAGTGGTGGTACTGACCGGGGCGGGGATCTCCGCCGAGTCAGGAATTCAAACCTTCCGTGCGGCAGACGGGCTGTGGGAAGAGCACCGCGTCGAGGACGTGGCGACGCCGGAAGGCTTTGCCCGCGATCCGGATCTCGTGCAGGCGTTTTACAACGCTCGCCGTCGGCAGCTTCAGCAGCCTGAGATTGCGCCGAACGCGGCGCATCTGGCGCTGGCGAAGCTGGAAGAGGCGCTCGGGGACCGCTTTCTGCTGGTGACGCAGAATATCGACAACCTGCACGAGCGGGCCGGTAACAAGAACATCATCCACATGCATGGCGAGCTGCTTAAAGTTCGCTGCGCCTGGAGCGGCCAGGTGCTGGACTGGAAAGAGGACGTGCTGCCAGAGGACAAGTGCCACTGCTGCCAGTTCCCGTCGCGCCTGCGTCCGCACGTGGTCTGGTTTGGCGAAATGCCGCTGGGGATGGATGAGATCTACAGCGCGCTGGCGATGGCGGACGTGTTTATCGCTATTGGCACATCAGGGCACGTTTACCCGGCGGCGGGGTTTGTTCACGAAGCGCGACTGCATGGGGCGCATACGGTGGAGCTCAATCTGGAGCCGAGCCAGGTGGGCAGCGAGTTTGAAGAGAAGCAATATGGCCTGGCGAGCGAGGTGGTGCCAGCGTTTGTAGATAAGCTTCTGAAGGGGCTGTAAGAGTAACGGGCGACGTTGCGTCGCCCGTTATGTATTGCATTAACGACCTGCTTTTAACTTCTGATAATACTCTTCGTAAAGGCGGCTCGCGTCGCCTACATCGTTCTGCCATTCTCCTTTGCTGATGGTTTCGGCATCCGGATAGAGTGACTTATCGTTAGCCACGTCAGGCTTCAGCAGCTTGCGGGCGGCCAGGTTTGGCGTCGGGTAGCCAATCGTCTCGGCTACCTGTTTCGCCACGTCCGGACGCAGCAGGAAATTAATCAGCTTCAGCGCACCGTCCACGTTCTTCGCGTTGGCCGGGATCGCGAGGCTATCCATCCAGAAGATCCCGCCTTCCTTCGGCCAGACCACCTCCAGCGGCGTACCGGCCTGACGGGCAACATACGCAGAGCCGTTCCACACCATCCCCAGGTTTACTTCGCCTTCCATATACGGGTTTGCCGGGTTATCAGAGTTGAATGCCGCCACGTTAGGCATCAGCTTTTTCAGCTCGTTGTAAGCCGCGTCGATCTCTTTCGGATCGGTGGTGTTACCGGAATAGCCAAGCTTACGCAGCGCGATCTGGAACACTTCACGCGCGTCATCGGTTAACAGCAGGCTGCCTTTGTATTCCGGTTTCCACAGATCGGCCCAGCCGGTGACCGTTTTCGGATCGATGGCCTCGCTGTTCACGCCAATCGCCGTCGCCCCCCAGATGTACGGAATGGAGTAGTCGTTATTCGGGTCGAACGGCTTGTTGAGCATCTCAGGATCGAGGTTTGAAAAATTAGTTAGCTTCGTTTTGTCGATCTTCTGGATCATGCCCTCTTTGCGCATTTTGTCGACAAAGTAGGTGGAAGGAACGACCAGATCGTAGGCGCCGTCCTTGTAGGTTTTGAGCTTGGCATACATGGTTTCATTCGACTCGTAGGTCGAATAGATAACCTTGATGCCCGTCTCCTTTGTGAACTGCTCCAGCAGGCCCGGCGGCACGTATTCCGTCCAGTTGTAGAAGTAGAGCGTTTTGCTGTCATCAGCGTGCGCGGCACCCATGCCAAGCACCAGCGCCGCAGCGGCGAGCATTTTTTTCATTTCATTGTCCCCTGAGATTTTGTTTTATCACGAGCAAGAACCTGGCTGGCGATCACCAGAACCAGCGAAAACAGCAGCAGTATGGTCGCCAGCGCGTTCACCTCCGGTGAGACGCCAACTTTTACCATCGAATAGATCTTCAACGGCAGAATTTCGTAGCTCGGCCCGGTCACGAAGGAGGAAACCACGACGTCATCCATCGACAGGGTAAAGCTGAGCAGCCATCCGGCGGCGACGGCAGGCATCGCCAGCGGCAGGATGATTTTGCGCAGGATGATCATCTCGCTGGCACCCAGATCTTTCGCCGCTTCCAGCATGCGCACGTCGAACCCTTTCAGACGCGCGTAGACGGTGACCACCACAAACGGCAGGCAGAAGGTGATATGGGAAAACAGCAGCGACCAGAAGCCAAGCTGTACGCCCAGCAGCATAAACAGCACCAGCAGCGAAATCGCCATCACGATGTCCGGCGACATCATCACTACAAACAGCATGCCGCTGACGAACGGCTTGCCCCGAAAACGGTAGCGATACAGCGCCACGGCGGTCAGCGAGCCAATCAGCGTGGCGAAGGTGGCGGAGACGATCGCCATCGTCAGCGAGTGCTGTGCGGCCTGCAGCAGGCTGTCATTGTTCATCAGCAGGCTGTACCAGTTGGTGGTAAACCCCTGCCAGTTGATCCCGAACCGCGAGCTGTTAAACGAGTTCACGATCAAAATGATAATCGGGATATAAAGGTAAGCGTAAATGGCGGTCATAAAACCGCCGCGAAGCAGTCGACCGATCATTCGAGTTCCACCTTCTTGTTGAGCAGGCGAGAAGCGCGCCAGTAGACCAGCAGCATCAGCCCCATCACCACCGTGAGCGTAATGCTGGTCGCGGAGCCGAACGGCCAGTCGCGGATGTTCAGGAACTGACTCTTAATCACGTTGCCGATAAGCAGGTTTTTCGCCCCGCCCATCAGGTCAGAAACGTAGAACAGGCCCATCGCCGGGAGCATCACCAGCAGACAGCCCGCAATAATGCCGGGCATGGTCAGCGGAATGATAATGCGGATAAAGGTCTGCAGCTTGCTGGCCCCCAGATCTTTTGCCGCTTCCAGCAGCGGTTTATCGAGCTTCTCAATGCTGGAGTAGAGCGGCATCACCATAAACGGCAGCAGGATATAGACCAGGCCAATGATTACCGCACCTGGGGTAAACATGATGCGCACTGGCGTATCAATCACGCCCAGCCACAGCAGAAACGCGTTGAGGTAGCCTTTGGTGCTGAGGAAGATTTTCAGCCCGTAGATGCGAATCAGCGAGTTGGTCCAGAACGGCACAATCAGTAGAAACAGCAGCAGCGGGCGCACCTTTTGCGGCAGTCCTGCCAGGAACCATGCGAAAGGGTACCCCAGCAGCAGGCAGGCCACGGTGGCAATCAGCGCCATATTGAGCGAGTGCAACAGCACGTCGAAATAGAGCGGATCGAGCAGGCGCGCGTAGTTGTCCAGCGTAAAGACCAGCGAAACGAAGTTTGCATCGTCGCGGGTCAGGAAGCTGGTGGCGATGATCATCAGGTTGGGTAAAAAGACAAATAACACAAGCCAACCGACGATAGTGGCAATAACCACCTTCTGGAACTTACTTGTGTTCTTCATCAGCCAGCACAACCTCCCAGCTTTCTACCCAGTTGATAACCATTTTCTGGTCAAGAGAGTGGTCAAAGTCAGGATCGTCCTCGTTAAAGAATTCGCTGACCATCACCATTTTGCCGTTCTCCAGTTCCACAACGGACTCGAGGGTCATCCCTTTATAGTTACGTTCGCGAACGTAACCGATCAGACCTTCGACGTCGGCCGTGTCGTGGATCTCATCAACGCGGAGATCTTCCGGGCGCAGCAGGACGTTGAGTTTTTGTCCTTTCTCGACGGCAAAGTTCACGGTGATAATGCAGTCGCGTCCCTCGACGTTCGCGCGAACGCGCTGTGCATCCAGACGCTCAAGTACGGTGGCGTTGAAGATATTGATCTCGCCAATAAAGCTGGCGACAAACAGGTTTTTCGGCTCTTCGTATATTTCACGCGGCGTACCGTCCTGTTCAATCTTACCGTCACGCATTACCACGATACGGTCTGACATGGTCAGCGCCTCTTCCTGATCGTGGGTGACGAAGACAAAGGTGATACCGAGCTTGCGCTGTAGCGCTTTCAACTCGTTCTGCATCTGCTTGCGCAGCTTGTAATCCAGCGCGGAGAGGGATTCATCCAGCAGAAGCAGGCGCGGTTTATTGACGACCGCGCGGGCAATGGCCACGCGCTGCTGCTGACCGCCGGAGAGCTGGTGGGGCTTTCGCTGGGCAAACGTCTCCAGCTGAACCATGCGCAGGGCTTCGGTGACGCGCGGTTCGATCTCATTAGCCGGGGTTTTTTGCATCCGCAGGCCAAACGCCACGTTCTCAAACACGGTCATGTGCGGGAACAGGGCGTAGCTCTGAAAAACGGTATTGACGTGGCGATCTTCGGCAGGAACCTGGGTTATGTCCTGGTTCTCAAGATGGATGCGGCCATTATCAACGCTTTCTAGCCCGGCGATAAGGCGCAGCACGGTGGTTTTGCCGCAGCCGGAAGGGCCAAGCAGCGTAAGAAACTCACCATCATTGATGGTCAGGTTGAGGTCGGAAATGACGTCTTTGCCATCAAAGCTTTTACGAATTCGTTCCAGTTGCACCAGCGGTGAACGAGAACGGGATTGTGTATTCAATTTTTGCGCTGTCCCATATAGACGCCTCAGGCAGCAGACTGAAGCGGGGTTTGTGTGTAACCACCTTGGTGACTCGTAATGAGGGCGGACATTCTACGGCAATCCCCCGTAATCGCCAATCCTTGTCACTGATTCATAAGCTACATTTATTAACGCATAAAGATATAAACGTAAAAAGTTCTCGTTTGCGGGATAAAAGTGACCTGACGCAATATTTGCGTTTTGATGCTTACTGATAATGTTGTCACAAAAAGTGAGGGTGACTGCATGGATAAATTACTTGAGCGTTTTTTACAGTATGTTTCGCTGGATACCCAATCTAAGCCGGGTGTCCGCCAGGTGCCAAGCACCGAAGGCCAGTGGAAGTTGTTAAACCTGCTTAAAGAGCAGCTTGAGGCCATGGGGCTGGTCAACGTCACGTTAAGCGAAAAAGGCACTGTGATGGGAACGCTGCCGGCGAATGTGCCGGGTGATATTCCGGCGATTGGCTTTATTTCTCATGTCGATACCTCACCTGATTTTAGCGGCAAACACGTGAACCCGCAGATCGTGGAAAACTACCGCGGCGGTGATATCGCGCTGGGGATTGGCGACGAAGTGCTCTCTCCGGTGATGTTCCCGGTGCTGCACCAGTTGCTCGGCCAGACGCTGATCACCACCGACGGCAAAACGCTGCTGGGGGCGGATGACAAGGCGGGCATCGCGGAAATCATGACGGCGCTGGCGGTGCTGAAAGGTAAAAACATCCCGCACGGGGACATCCGCGTTGCTTTTACCCCAGATGAAGAGGTAGGTAAGGGCGCGAAGCACTTCGACGTGGACGCTTTTAACGCGCAGTGGGCGTATACCGTCGACGGCGGTGGCGTGGGCGAGCTGGAGTATGAAAACTTCAACGCGGCGTCGGTGACCATAAAAATTGTCGGAAACAACGTTCACCCCGGGTCTGCCAAAGGGGTGATGGTGAACGCGCTGTCGCTGGCGTCGCGTATTCATGCGGAAGTCCCGGCGGAAGAGAGCCCTGAACAGACAGAGGGGTACGAGGGCTTTTATCACCTCACCAGCATCAAAGGCACCGTGGACAGCGCGCAGATGCACTACATCATCCGCGATTTCGACCGTAAAGCCTTTGAGGCGCGCAAGCGCAAAATGATGGAGATCGCCAAGAAGGTTGGGAAGGGATTGCATCCTGACTGCTATATTGAGCTGATCATTGAAGACAGCTATTACAATATGCGCGACAAGGTGATGGCCCATCCGCACATTCTGGATATCGCCCAGCAGGCGATGCGAGACTGCGATATTGAACCGGTCTTAAAACCGATTCGCGGCGGAACTGACGGTTCGCAGCTATCGTTTATGGGGCTACCGTGCCCGAACCTGTTTACCGGGGGCTATAACTACCACGGCAAGCATGAGTTTGTGACGCTGGAAGGGATGGAAAAGGCGGTGAAGGTGATTGTGCGCATAGCCGAGTTAACCGCTAAACGCTAAAAAAATGCCCGGTGGCGCAGCGCCACCGGGCATTGTCACAACTCAGTCCTCAAAGAACCAGTACCCGCTGTTGACCAGCGCGGCCAGCATCGCGAGGAAGGATGGGTCTTCCAGCGCGTCGCCAAAGGTTTCTGCAGTCAGTACCATATGGCTGGCAATGGCTTCCAGCGCCGGACGGTGCGGGGAGTCGAGCTTCTCACCGTTGACGAAGACCTCTTCACCAATGCGCAGCACGCGTAATCCGCCCAGACGAACCAGCTTGTCACCCTGCTGCAGCGCATCATAGATCTCATCTGCCTGATACGGCGGCTCCGGCGGTGCAACGTCCAGCTCGTGGCGTGACTGGCTGATAAATTCGCCAAACCACTGCCTGAAATGTTCCGGCTCGTTGATCAGATCCAGCATCATGCCGCGCAGCTTATCCAGCTCTTCTGGCACGATGTCTGCCGGATGCTCGCGCGCAGGCACATCCGGATCGCTGTAGCGATAGCTTCCCAGCTCGCGCTGCAGGACATAGTCTGCAAAGCCGCTGATCATTTCGCGGCCGCTTGGCGCACGGAACCCGACAGAGTAGTTCAGCGAGTTCTCCAGGGAGTAACCTTCGTGAGGGAATCCTGGTGGAATGTAGAGAATATCGCCTGGCTCCAGCTCTTCGTCGATAATGCCTTCGAACGGATCCACCTGAAGCAGATCCGGGTGCGGGCAGTGCTGCTTCATCGGCACTTTTTCGCCCACGCGCCAGCGGCGGCGGCCCGTGCCCTGAATGATAAACACGTCGTACTGGTCCAGATGCGGACCCACGCCGCCGCCAGGTACGGAGAAGGAGATCATCAGATCGTCCATTCGCCAGTCTGGCAGGGCGCGGAACGGGCGCATTAGCGCGGCAGTCGGCTCGTGCCAGTGGTTAACCGCCTGCACCAGCAGCGACCAGTTGCTTTCGCCGAGATGATCGTAGCTTTCGAAAGGACCGTGGCTGACCTGCCATTTCCCGTCCTGGTGGCTGACCAGACGGCTGTCGACTTCGTTTTCCATGGCCAGACCGGCCAGCTCGTCAGGTGAGATAGGGTCGACAAAGTTGCTGAACCCGCGTTTCAGAACCACCGGGCGCTTTTGCCAGTAACGTTCAATAAACTCGGGCCAGTTAAGTGTTAAGTGATAATCCATATTTTTTTATCCGCAGGCTCTTACTGACTCGGATTATAACGGAAGCTCAGCCCCCCGGCTGCGAGATCCTCGCATTTTTCACATAACGGGTTAACTATCGTCCGATGTGGGCTGCTGACGACCAAAAATCACTTCCATTCTGGCCCCGCCGAGCAAGCTTTCGCTGGTTTCGATTTTTCCGTCATACTGGTCGACAATCTCGCGGGCGACGGCTAAACCCACGCCCTGACCGGGGCGCAGCGTATCCGCTCGCTGACCGCGATCGAACACCACATCACGTTTATTAAGCGGGATCCCGGGGCCATCATCCTCAACGATAATGTGTAACTCGTTATCCGTCTGGCGCGCCGATACTTCAACAAACTCCAGGCAGTATTTACAGGCGTTATCCAGCAGGTTGCCCATCACTTCCATAAAGTCATTTTTTTCGCCAACAAAGCTAATTTCAGGCGAAATGTCGAGGCTGATGTTGACCCCTTTACGCTGATACACCTTGTTAAGGGCGGACGTGAGATTATCCAGCAGCGGGGCCACCGGGTGCAGCTCGCGGCTCAGGAGCGCGCTGCCGGAACGCATGCTGGCGCGGTGCAGATAGTAGCCAATTTGCTGCGAGATTCGGCTGATTTGTTCCAGCATCACCGGCTCGGCATCGTCGACGCTCAGCCTTGAGCTGCGCATGGAACGCAGGGTGCTTTGCATTACGGCCAGCGGCGTTTTCAGGCTGTGGGTGAGGTCGGTCAGGGTCGTACGGTACTTATCATAGCGTTCACGCTCGCTTTTCAGCAGGCGATTGAGGTTACGCACCAGACTGGTCAGCTCACGGGTGGTTTCCGGATTGAGCTTTTCACGATGATGTTCCTCAAGCTCGCGCACCTCTCGCGCCAGGGACTCAATAGGGCGCAAGCTCCACCACGCCGCCACCCAAAGCAGCGGGATCACCAGCAGCAGGTTTGCGGCCAGAACATAAACGAACCAGCCCCAGACCTTATAGGAACGTTTTAGCTCAACCGGAATGGTGTCGATCACCACAATGGTTAACTGCGGCATGTTCATGGTCGCCGGGTAGATATTGATCGCCACCGAGTGCGTCATTTCCGTCTCGGCATCGTCAGCCCGGATTTCATTGAGCTTTTGCTGCATCGAGCGATCTTCGCGAATCAGCGTGCTGGTGGTATTGAGATCGGCTTCTATCTCATGAAACCCGTTGGTTTTGAGCCACTCCGGACGAATGCTTTTCGCCAGCCACGGAATATCGCGTTGCGCCCAAAGCAACTTTCCCTTTTCATTGTAAATCAGGGCTAAAGTAGGACTCTGTTGATCCAGGTTCTCTGGCATTTCAACGGTGATGTGGTTGTCTTCCCATGTGGCCAGGGTATAAAACAGATTACTTTCGCCGCGTAACAGTCGGAAGGTCGTTTTATCGAAGCTGACGCTGTAGCCCACCAGGGCGACCAGACCGTAGGAGAGCGACAGCACCAGCACCACCGCGGCCGTTGCCAGTAAAAAACGAACCCGCAGCGAGAGGGGCAGAATGTGGCGCAAAATCCGTCTCATTTAGCGTAATTCGAACAGGTAGCCCTGGCCGCGGACGGTCGTAATCACGTCCTGCGGATACTGCGCCTGAATTTTCTTACGCAAACGGCCCATCAGCACGTCTATGGTGTGACTCTCGCGCAGCTCAGCGTCAGGGTAGAGCTGGAGCATTAAGGAGTCTTTGCTCACTACTTTTCCGCTGTTACGGATCAGCGTTTCCATAATGGTGTATTCGAACGCGGTGAGCTTGATCACTTCATCGTTAATCGAGAGCTCGCGACGGGAGAGATCCACCTGGAAAGGCGGAATGGAGATAACCTGTGAAGCCAGCCCGCTGTTGCGGCGTAACAGCGCCTGCATGCGCGCCGCCACTTCTTCAATGTGAAACGGTTTGGTGACGTAATCATCCGCACCGGCGCTGAGCACTTCAACTTTGTCCTGCCAGCCTTCGCGGGCGGTGAGAACCAGAACCGGCAGGGAAACGTCATGGCTGCGCCAGCGACGAATTAACGACAGGCCGTCTTCATCAGGCAGGCCTAAATCGACAATGGCGATGTCCGGCAGGTGTTCATTGAGATAATAATCGGCTTCTTTTGCATCTTCAGCATCATCCACCTGATGTCCCATCTCCTGAAGCTGAACCTTCAGGTGGTGGCGTAGCAATGCGTTATCCTCAACAACCAGTACGCGCATCATCTTTTCTCCCAGAATAAATAGTATGAATAGTTTAACGCTGATTATGTTGCTGTGGGGATAAACATTCAGTAAACCGGGGAAAAGCAACCCCCTTTCCGGGCGGAAAGGGGGGAAGGAACATTACTTCAGCTCATCAACCATGGTGATGGCGCGGCCAATGTAATTCGCCGGAGTCATGGCCTTCAGGCGGGTTTTCTCTTCTTCCGGCAGTGCCAGACCGTCGATAAACTGTTTCATGCCTTCGGCATCGACGCGTTTACCGCGTGTCAGCTCTTTCAGCTTCTCGTACGGTTTTTCGATACCGTAGCGGCGCATCACGGTCTGAATCGGCTCTGCCAATACTTCCCAGTTGTGATCCAGCTCGTCCAGAAGACGGTCACGGTTCACTTCGAGCTTGCTCACGCCCTTCAGGGTGGACTGATACGCGATCAGCGCGTAGCCAATGCCCACGCCCAGGTTACGCAGCACGGTGGAGTCGGTCAGGTCACGCTGCCAGCGGGATACCGGCAGCTTGCTCGCCATATGCTGCAGCACGGCATTCGCCAGGCCCAGGTTGCCTTCGGAGTTTTCGAAGTCGATTGGGTTCACTTTGTGCGGCATGGTGGAGGAGCCAATTTCCCCGGCGATGGTCTTCTGCTTGAAGTGGTTCAGCGCGATGTAGCCCCACACGTCGCGATCGAAGTCGATCAGGATGGTGTTGAAGCGCGCGATGCAGTCAAACAGCTCTGCAATGTAGTCGTGCGGCTCAATCTGGGTGGTGTACGGGTTCCACTGGATCCCCAGAGAGGTCACGAACTCTTCGCTGAACTGATGCCAGTCCACTTCCGGGTACGCGGCAATGTGGGCATTGTAGTTACCGACCGCGCCGTTGATTTTACCCAGAATTTCAACCTGCTCCAGCTGACGATACTGGCGCTCCATACGGTACGCCACGTTCGCCATCTCTTTACCCATCGTGGATGGGGTGGCTGGCTGGCCGTGAGTACGGGAAAGCAACGGAATGTCGCGGTATTCCACGGACAGCGCTTTCACCGCGTCGATGATTTTACGCCAGTAAGGCAGCACCACTTCTTTACGCGCGGTGGAGAGCATCAGCGCGTGAGACAGGTTGTTGATATCTTCGGACGTACAGGCGAAGTGAATGAACTCGGATACCGCATGCAGGGCCGGGACGCTTTCCACTTTCTCTTTCAGGAAGTACTCAACCGCTTTCACGTCGTGGTTGGTGGTGCGTTCAATGGTCTTAATGCGCGCGGCATCTTCTTCGCTAAACTCAGCAACGATTTTATCAAGGTAATCGTTTGCCTTTTCGTCAAAAGCAGGAACTTCCTTGATTGCTGCCTGGGCGGCCAGCTTCTGCAGCCAGCGTACTTCAACCTGAACACGGAACTTCAGCAAACCATATTCGCTGAAGATCCCGCGCAGCGCGCTGACTTTATCGCCGTAGCGTCCATCGACAGGGGATACGGCGGTCAGTGAGGATAATTCCATAATTCGCAACTCCGGGAGGTTAACAATGAGCAAGAATTTGTTTTGCCTGAGTAGTCAGGCGATTACGAGAAAACATTAACTGCAGGCGGCCACCGCCAACCTGATGCCACAGCACGGCGGCGCGGATCCCAGCCAGCAGGGAAGCGCGTACCTTCGCCTGCACCTGCGGGCTTTGCAGCACGGCAGGGGATCCGGTGACCTGAATGCGCGGGCCCAGCGGGCTGATGACGTCAACGTAAATGCCCGCCATGGCGCTCAGCAGCGTTTCAGACTGCAGGTCAAAATGGTCGAGCTGACGCTGTAGCCCGGCGATGCGATCGCCCAGGGTATTGAGCGCGCCTTTCGCCGCGCTCAGCTTACGCTCAAGCACCATCAGGCTTAAGGTGTAGCGGGTCAGTTCCGCGTTTAACCCCTGACGGCTACTGGCGTTAAGCACGCCAAGCAGGGTTTCAAGACCGAGACGAAGATTGGTTTCGCTGCCGCCGAACACGCCCAGGGTTGAACCGGGGTTGAGGTCGATAACGCTGTTGAGCGAAACGTGCAGGGCATCAGCGTCACAGTGACCCTGATGCGCCAGCTGTTGCACCAGACGAGCAGACTGGCAAATTCCTGCCAGCGCCAGGGTGATGTCATAATAATTCTTCGCCACACGGTCTCCTTTATGTGTGCAATCGGTTAAACAGCGGGCAGCGGCAGGCGCTGTTCAATGATCCCGCCGCCCAGGCAGATTTCGCCGCTGTAGAAGACAGCAGACTGGCCCGGGGTAACGGCGGCGACCGGCTCGTCGAAACGGACGTCAATACGGTCGTCATCAAGCGCGGTGATGGTGCAAGGAATATCGGTCTGGCGGTAGCGCGTTTTCACCGTACAGCGCAGCGTGCCTTTCAGGGGCTCGCGATCGACCCAGTGCAACTGCTGTGCGATAAGGCCAACGGACATCAGACGCGGGTGGTCGTGACCCTGAGCCACCACCAGAATATTGTTTTCGACGTCTTTGTCGACCACGTACCACGGATCTTCGCTGCCTTCTTTCGTCCCACCAATACCGAGGCCTTTACGCTGGCCTAAGGTGTGGTACATCAGCCCCTGATGCTGACCAATCTCGTCGCCATCAACGGTGACAATTTTACCTGGCTGTGCAGGCAGGTAGCGGCCCAGGAAATCACGGAATTTGCGCTCGCCGATAAAGCAGATACCGGTGGAGTCTTTTTTGTTCGCGGTGATCAGGTCCAGCTCTTCGGCAATTTTACGCACTTCCGGCTTTTCCAGTTCGCCGACCGGGAACAGGCTTTGCGCAATCTGTTCGTGGCTCAGCGTATAAAGGAAGTAGCTCTGGTCTTTATTGCCGTCGAGGCCGCGCAGCAGCTGGCTTTTGCCATTCACGTCCGCACGACGCACGTAGTGACCGGTCGCAATGTAGTCAGCGCCCAGATCTTCCGCGGCGAATTCCAGGAAAGCTTTAAATTTGATCTCTTTGTTGCACAGAATATCCGGGTTCGGGGTACGGCCCGCTTTGTACTCTTCCAGGAACAGTTCAAAGACGTTGTCCCAGTATTCTGCGGCAAAGTTAACGGTGTGCAGTTCAATGCCGAGCTTGTCGCATACGGCCTGCGCGTCGGCGAGATCCGCTGCGGCAGTGCAGTATTCCTCGCCATCGTCTTCCTCCCAGTTCTTCATGAACAGGCCCTCCACCTTATAGCCCTGTTGCTGCAACAGGTAGGCGGAAACGGAGGAATCGACACCGCCGGACATGCCGACGATCACTTTTTTCTGGCTGTTATCTGACATGGAATACTCACGACATTGAACTTCAAGGCGGCGTATTCTATCACGCCCCCCCACCGTTGACACCCTCTGTAAACGGCCAGTTAAATTCTCCGATGACACCCAGCGGCAGGCGTGCGCCTGACTGCCAGCAGCGGATGCTTTCCGCAACCAGCGGCGAGCGCAGGTTTGGCGCGTTCAGGATCTCCTCGGCGGTGACCCACAGGCAGCGATCGATATCGTCATCATGCGGTTCTGTGGCGCACGTTTCGCTAAGCTCAACGGCGAATAAAAAGCGCAGGAATGGGGTGCTGTCGGGCGCAATCCACTGGTGCATGCGAATGAAGTGCTGGGGCTCAGCGCGAATGCCGGTCTCTTCCCAGAGCTCGCGCTTCGCGGCCTGCAGCAACGTTTCATTGGCTTCAAGATGCCCGGCAGGCTGATTCCACAGCGCCCTGCCGTTGATGCTCTCTTCCACAACGAGGAATTTTCCCTGCGCGTGCACCACGCAGGCGACCGTAACATGAGGTTTAAACATCATTTCTCCTTAAGGGGCAGCATCGCGCCATTCGCCGTTCGCCAGCGTATCCAGCGTGTAGCTGCCCATGGCGTAGCGAATCAGACGTAGGGTAGGGAAGCCGACGTGCGCGGTCATTCGCCTCACCTGGCGGTTGCGGCCTTCATACAGGGTGATTTTGAGCCAGCTTGTCGGGATGGATTTACGCTCGCGAATGGGCGGGTTACGCGGCCACAGCCACTCCGGCTCATTCACGCGTTCAATACCGGCGGGCAGGGTGGGACCGTCGTTCAGCGTCACCCCGCTGCGCAGTTTCGCCAGCGTCTCTTCGTCCGGCTCGCCTTCAACCTGCACAAAGTAAATTTTGCCGGTGCGTTTGCCCGGTTGTGTAAGCTTTGCCTGTAGGGCGCCGTCGTTGGTTAGGACCAAAAGTCCTTCGCTGTCCCGGTCCAGGCGACCGGCGGCGTAGACGCCCTGAACGGGAATGTAATCCTTTAGCGTGCTGCGTCCGGCCTCATCGGTAAACTGCGGCAAAACATCGTAGGGTTTATTGAACAGAATAACCCGCTTTGGCTGGGTTTCTTGTGGTCGTCTGGCGGCTTGTCGTGAGCTGAATCGCTCAACCCGGTGTTTTGTAAAAGAAGTTTTCTTCATGGTATTTTCAGGCGTTATCAATTGCCGCATTATAGCCTAATAACGAAGACCTTTCATGGCGCAGGACAATCAGGTACTATCGAAGGGCTCATTACAATTTATTAACATAAGATCAGTAACAACCAGAAGCGCTCGAAGGAGAGGTTAATGGAAAGCAAAGTAGTTGTTCCGGCGGAAGGTAAAAAGATCACCCTGCAAAACGGCAAGATTAACGTTCCTCACAATCCGATTATTCCGTTCATCGAAGGCGACGGTATCGGTGTAGACGTTACCCCGGCAATGCTGAAAGTGGTTGATGCCGCTGTTGAGAAAGCCTACAAAGGCGAGCGTAAAATTTCCTGGATGGAAATTTACACCGGTGAGAAATCAACGCAAGTTTATGGCCAGGACGTCTGGCTGCCAGCGGAAACGCTGGACCTGATCCGCGACTACCGCGTTGCTATTAAAGGCCCACTGACCACTCCGGTCGGCGGCGGCATCCGTTCCCTGAACGTGGCGCTGCGTCAGGAGCTGGACCTGTACGTGTGTCTGCGTCCGGTTCGTTACTATCAGGGCACCCCAAGCCCGGTTAAGCACCCTGAACTGACCGACATGGTTATCTTCCGCGAAAACTCAGAAGACATCTACGCGGGTATCGAGTGGAAAGCGGACTCTGCTGATGCAGAAAAAGTGATTAAATTCCTGCGCGAAGAGATGGGCGTGAAGAAAATTCGCTTCCCTGAGCACTGCGGTATCGGCATTAAGCCGTGCTCTGAAGAAGGGACCAAGCGCCTGGTGCGTGCGGCCATCGAATACGCGATCACCAACGACCGTGATTCTGTGACCCTGGTTCACAAGGGCAACATCATGAAGTTCACCGAAGGCGCGTTCAAAGACTGGGGCTACCAGCTGGCGACCGAAGAGTTCGGCGGTGAGCTGATCGACGGCGGCCCGTGGCAGAAGATCAAGAACCCGAACACCGGCAAAGAGATCATCATTAAAGATGTGATCGCCGATGCGTTCCTGCAGCAGATCCTGCTGCGTCCTGCTGAATACGACGTGATCGCCTGTATGAACCTGAACGGTGACTACATCTCTGACGCCCTGGCGGCACAGGTTGGCGGTATCGGTATCGCCCCTGGCGCGAACATCGGCGACGAGTGCGCCCTGTTCGAAGCAACCCACGGTACTGCACCAAAATACGCAGGCCAGGACAAAGTGAACCCAGGCTCTATCATCCTCTCCGCAGAGATGATGCTGCGCCATATGGAATGGTTCGAAGCCGCAGACCTGATCGTCAAAGGTATGGAAGGCGCGATCAACGCGAAAACCGTAACTTACGATTTCGAACGTCTGATGGAAGGCGCTAAGCTGCTGAAATGCTCAGAGTTTGGCGACGCGATTATCGCGAACATGTAATCCAGATTCTGGGTTAAACAAGAGCGGGGGCCTGAGGGTTCCCGTTTTTTTTGCCTCTGCCTGCGGGAAATAACACGATGCTCGCTACTGTTCTTATCGCTGTCGTTGCATTCATCCATATCTACATTCTTGTGCTGGAAATGTTCCTGTGGAACACCAGAACAGGGCACAAGGCCTTTAATCTGCGTCCCGATTTTGCGCGCGACACCCGCGTGCTGGCCGCGAATCAGGGGCTGTATAATGGTTTTCTGGCTGCGGGTCTGCTCTGGAGCCTCTGGCTTGGTGAAAAGGGTATATCTGTGGCCATCTTCTTCCTGACCTGCGTGTTGATTGCCGGACTCTTTGGCGCAGCGACCGCCAGCCGAAAGATACTGTACGTTCAGGCCATACCTGCTCTTGCAGCCCTGCTTGCCCTGCTTATCTGACGCAACGCGTTGGTTAAACGTACGTCGTCGGATATACTTGTGACTTCACCCTCAGAGATTAACGCTGTTATGAATAACGAAATTCCACTGAAGTATTATGACATCGTCGAAGAGTACGCGACGGAAGCCACAAAGCCCGTGAGTGAGTCAGAGCAGGACTCGCTGGCGCATTATTTCCAGCTGCTTCTCACGCGTTTGTCGAATAATGAGGAGATCGATGAGGAAGCTCAGCAGGAGATGGCGCGTGAAGCCGGGGTTCGTGCCGAACGAATTGATGATATTGCGAACTTTCTCAATCAGTGGGGAAACGAGTAACCTACCGCGCGATCCCAGCGAGTCGCTTCGCAAGCTCGCTTCGGGTGACGGATTTTGAGAAATACCATCCCTGAATCAGCGCCTCGGGGTATCTTTCAGCAATAAAGCGATACTGTATTTCGCTCTCTACGCCTTCGAAAACAAGCGTTTTATTCAGTTTTGCGAGGGCGTCGCTAAAGATGACAAAAATGTTCTGCTTGTAATGTTCACTGATGCCATCGACCAGCGACTTGTCGATTTTGATCTCATCATATTCAAGCAGCGAAAGCCTTGCCAGGTTTGAGTTTTGCACCCCGAAGTCATCAATGGATATTCTCACGCCAAGGTTTTTTAAATCCTTGCAGAAATCTTCCAGAATATTCCCCGTTGAAATGGCTTTTTCAGAAAGCTCGATTTTGATCAGAGAGAGCGGAATGTTATTAGCTAAACAGCTACGGCGCAAAATGCTGATAAACTGTCCGTCTTCAATTTCCGTTCGGCCAACATTGAGCGAAACAACCAGATGATATTTAATAATAAGTGGCGCGATATCCGAAAGGGATTTTTGGAGAATATTAATATAGTAATTTTTATACAGGCCAATTTTTTTGATTAATGGAATAAACAGTTCCGGGGAGACGTCACCGTATCTTGCGTCACGCCATCTCGACAAGACCTCCACGCCTACAATTTTTTTATCCTCAATCCGAACAATGGGCTGGTAATGAACGCCGATGGTATTAGTGATAACAGCTTTGACCAGCGTCCGCTCCAGGGAGAACCGGTCCTCGTTGAGTCGAAAGAAAAAGAGCGTTATTGCAATCCAGATAAAACATAAAATGACCGCGAGAACGATAAATAGAACGGGAGATAATGAGGCCAGACCCGCGTTGTGATGCTTCACAATGACGCACAAATCCCACGTGGTGCTGCACCGGGTGAGGGTCAGGGTAAACAAGGAAGAATTCAGTTCGCTCTGTTGGTTTAATTCAGGCGTAGCCGAAAAAAACGTTCTGCTTAAGTCCCTGGTGGTGGTGCTCAGAGAATAGCTCTCCGTAACCGGGGTGAATTTATCGTAAGCATAGCGGGAGGTGAAGATAATGTGATTATTATAGATGGCCGCATTGCCGGTAAAAAAATCCTTTCTCGAAAATTGCGCGAGGAGAAATCCTCTGGGCGTTTCATGGAGCTCTTCAGGAAGCGAGACAGGATTAACGAGTTTACCCCAAAAAGCGGTACAGACTATTTTTCCCTTTTCAATAAAACCGACGTCAGCGACATAGCGGCTTTCGAGCTTGACCTGCCGGTAGCGATCGAGGCTGTCTCTGTCGCATCCCTGTGTGGTCAGGTTTTTGAGCGTCTGCGCCATGCTCTGGGTCAGACTTTCTGAATGCTGTAAAAGGGTTCGGGAAATCTCAAGCTGTTTGCTTTTCTGCTGGCTCCCGATAACTGCATTAACCGCAAAAAGAGACAGGAAGACCAGAAACGCTGAAACGATAGTAACGGCAATGATCTTTTTCATTTTCCAGATACCCTGTCCGCTCCCTCATCTCTCAAATCTTATCACAGGCAGTGCAAGCTACAAGACTGATAATAACGGCAGCCGTTATGCTTAAGTGCAATTTGTTTTCCTCTTAACCTGAGCTTTGTTACAGTGACAAGAGTTGTCAGCCAGGGATGCCAGGCGTGATAAGGTGGAAAAGCTCGTGCATGTGAAAAATACTTTTTACACAACAACCATTACCGTCATCATTGTCTCATTGATTGTTTCATTGTCGCTTGCCGTCCAGATTGCCACGTCCCGACAGCAGTCAATCCAGCAAATCAATACCAGCGTTGCCAACCTGAGCCATACCCTTAACGTCTACACGGAAGGGATCATTCGCCAAAGTGAAATGTTGATTACCACCGTTTCCGACACAATCGAAATTTATGGTATGACCCCGCAACAGGCGATCAATATTCAGCGAATGATAAGCAATCAGGATAATCTTCTTACTCAGATTAATAATGTGGTTGTCTATGATGCGCATGGGGATATCTTCACTGCATTGCACAAAAATTTTGCGGGCCCCCATAATGGCGCGGATAGAGCATTTTTTGTCTATCACAAGGAAAATAAAAGTCAGCAGATTTATATTGGTGAGCCGGTGATAAGCAGAACCAATGGTAAATGGGTTATTACTCTTAGCCGACGCCTTGAAACACACACCGGTGCATTTAACGGTGTTGTGGTGGTGACGCTGGGTATCGAAAATTTTCTGGCACTTTATGGACAGATTAATATTGGTCACGCGGGCGTTATTGGTTTAACGACGCAAGCAGGCGTTTTACTGATTCGTTATCCCTTTAAAAATAACTATATCGGTACGATTTTTTCTGACTCACCTCTCTTCAGAAAATACCTCAAGGTACAAAATACAGGGATAGCCAGCTCTGTCTCCAGGTTTGATAAAATCGAACGCATTTATGCCTATGAGAAAAACAGGCGCTACGGACTGGTTACGACGGTAGCGGTAAGCATTGATGAAGCCCTTTCACCGTGGCGCAAGCAGGCGATTCAGCTTGCCGCACTTATTTTGGTGTTTACCGCGACGCTCATCGTGGCGTCCTGTTTCCTCTATTCCGACTTATCCAGAAAAGCACGGGATAACAAAGCGCTAAAGATTATTGCCTCGGAGGATGCGCTGACAGGGCTTTATAACAGGCGCATCTTTGATGAAAAAATCGTCTCGGAAATTGCGGCGTGTGCGGCAAAGGACGCGCCGGTTTCGCTGCTCCTTGTGGATGTGGACTACTTCAAAAAGTACAACGATAACTACGGTCATCCGGAAGGGGACAGATGCCTGGCGTTGCTGGGAAACTGCCTAAGGGAAAGTCTCACCCGCGACAACCAGATTGTGGCGCGCTATGGAGGGGAGGAGTTTGCGCTGATTTTGCCTGAAACGGATATCCAGGAGGCGCTCCGCCTTGCGCAGACGATTATTTGCTATGTTTTCTCTCAGCAAATTGAACACGCATTTAGCCCCTTCGGGCGGGTCACGGTAAGCGTAGGGGTCTCCAGTGCGCGTGCTGTCAATATCGCGGGTAGCCAGCAGAATATTATTAATGCTGCCGACCAGGCGCTCTATCAGGCAAAACGCGGCGGGCGCAACCGGCACGCTTTCGTTGGGGCTTGATCAAAAAAAAGCCCACTCATGAGTGGGCAAGAAATACTGGAAGCAATGTGAGCAATGTCGTACTGAATACCTGAGTGTTTATCTCAACTATTCAGTGTTGAGAAAGATAATCTTTCTCAACAAAAGATGCAACCCCACAGTTCTTGTGGAAGGGCATGTTGATGAAGAAATGCGCAGACTCTCTCTGTGAGGCTTATCACAAATTTCCTTTCTCAGATCCTGTGCTATCCTTTTTGTGTCGTTGATTTAATGACAAAAACCATACAGAGAGGAAAGTTATGGGAATTTTATCCTGGATTATCTTTGGGCTTATTGCGGGTATTCTGGCGAAGTGGATCATGCCGGGCAAAGATGGCGGTGGGTTTATCGTCACCATAATACTGGGTATTGTCGGCGCGGTAGTCGGCGGTTGGATCAGTACGCTGTTCGGTTTTGGTAAAGTCGATGGCTTTAACTTCGGCAGTTTCGCGGTCGCGGTGATCGGCGCGCTGGTTGTGCTGTTTATCTACAGAAAGATCAAAAGCTAATACTGAAGCGTTATAAAGGCTGCCATATGGCGGCCTTTTTACGTAACGGGTTTACCACCAGCCAAACTGCGTGCCGGCAAACGCCACGACGGCAACGATCAACATAATGAGGGTGGTTTTTCTCATTTATGCCCCCGGAGCAGCGTAACCACCGACAAAAAACCACGCCAGAAATACCACCGCCGTTATAAAAATAACGACCGGGAAGAGGATCCCTATTCTCATATCATCACCTGTTTCGGTTTTTATAACGCCGTAGAGTGTACGGGGTTAATCCATCGCGAGAAAGCCTGTTTTGCTTTTTCCTTTCTTATCCTGATACATCGCGATATCCGCGGCACGTAACGCACTGTCCGGATCGGTTACGCCGGGATCCACTTCGATAACGCCGAGGCTGGCGCCAGGATAAATGATGCTGATGCTACCCAGCCAGTATTCCCCCGCAATTCGGGCGCTGAGGCGCGTTCTGAGAAGGTGGATTTGCTCCTCATTCTCGACGTTGCTCAGAGTGGCCACCAGAAACTCATCGCCGCCCAGCCGGCCGATGATATCGTCCTGCTGTTTTTCTGCGGTCAAACGCTTGCCCACTTCAATCAGGAACTGGTCGCCTGCTTCATGCCCGTATCGATCGTTAATCAGTTTAAAATCATCCAGATCGATAAAGGCAATGATGGCGTTACGTTTCAGATGCCGCGCCAGCGAAAACAGGGTGGTCAGATCCTCAAAAATGGCGCGACGGTTGGGTAACCCTGTAAGGGCATCTGTGTAGGAGTGGGCGATAAGCGCCGCGTTTGCTTCACGGAGCTGGGTCACCAGAGACTCTTTCTGAATGTACTGACTAATTAACCCGGCGAAGAGTTTTAACATCTGCTCGCCGCGCGCGCTGAGCGGTTTTTTTGCCGTGCTGGTGGCGCAGAGCGTACCGTAAAGCGAGCCATCGGCAAGATGAACGGGGATGCTCATGTAAGTGGTAATGCCGAGTGCTTTCGCCGCTTCACACTCCGGCCAACGCTCGGGGACATCGTTACTGAATAATGTGTCGCTATCCAGCGCGCGCTTACACAGCGTTTCATCCCATGGCACGCTTAACCCTTCAGGGATAGTCATCTGCTTGCTGTTTCGGGCATAGAGGATGTGCTGCAGCCGGGCTGTTATATCCACCTTCGTCAGATACGTCGACTCCATGTCGGTGACGATTTCCAGCATCTCCAGCAGCTGACGAACGAGGCTTTCAAGGGATTGCTCGGTGGCAAGGGTTTCTGAAACGCGAGCGAGGATAAGATCCGACATGACGTAGAATGACTCCCAGGCAGAAGACGTCTGCATCTGCATGTTATGCTGAATTTTTAGGCTTCCGGCATAGTAAAACATGAATATAGAAAATTTAATATATGGAGAGGTAGGCAGCAGGCGGGAAAAAAAGCCCCGTTGTTGAGAACGGGGCAAAGACATCTTGATTACGGAATGATGTTCTCTGGTCAAAGTGAGAACATGCCAGACTGTAGCGTTGAAAAGTGCAGTTAGAATGGAGAAATCATGGAGAAAGCGGCGACAAGCCGTTACCCTTAGCCAATGATGATGTCAAAAGGATCAACAAGATGAGATTTCTGCTACTGGCGCTGGCGCTTCCCCTGGTTGCCTGCACCGCAAAAACAACCCCACCCGACGCCCCGAAACCGCCGCACGCCGTGGGCATGGCGAACCCGGCTTCCGTTTACTGCCTTGAAAAGGGCGGGGAACAGGTCCCAATTCAAAGCCCGCAGGGGGTCCGCACCGAGTGCAAGCTGCCCGGTGGCGAAGTGATCGACGAATGGACGCTCTATCGTCGCGATCATCCGCAACCTGCCAGGTGACAGAGGGACAGTAGCTGCGATACACTTCTCTTTAGGATTATTCTTAGCCAATTTCTGGCTACCGTTACCGCGAGAGAAGTATGTTTCAGCTTAAACCGGGCAGCGTGGCGATGATCGTCGGTGCCCGCACGGCGTCAGGCCGTCGCAATATTGGTAAATCTGTGGAGCTATTTGGTCTCTGCCAACCCGGCCAGCGTTTCGTTAACCCGGTCAACGGCGTGATGACGCAGTTACCCGCAAGCGCGGACCGCGCGCTCTGGCTGGTGACGGGAGACGTCTACGCCTTTGACAATCAGCACGGCTTTGCGTTTGTGCGCGCCGAACACCTGATGCCGCTCACCCCGGACGAAGCTCCGCAAATTCACGATGAGCTGACGGTCGGCTGATCACAGATGGCGCAGCCAGTCGGCTAAGACCAGAGCGTGATTCTGCTTCGTGTCCTTCGCGCCGTAGAGCAGGGTTACGGTCTGCTTTTTCGCCAGCGCCGCCAGACGCTCTCCTTCGTCCTTATGCTGCGCCAGCTCTTCCTTGTAGGCTTTAGTGAAGGCCGCGAAATCAATCGCTTCGCTATGAAAGTCCTTGCGTAACGCGCTGGACGGTGTGAGCGTTTTACACCATTCGTCATACGCGAGGTCCGTTTTTTTCACCCCACGGGGCCAGAGCCTGTCCACCAGAACCCGATAGCCATCGCCCGGGCTCGCCTGTTCATAGACGCGTTTGCACTGAATCATAATTCCACCCTCCCAATTTAAGGTATTGTGATAATTGCAGAAGATCGGTAGTCTGAGGTTCCTTATGTTATCTGATAATACTCTGGCATAAGGAACCTTTCATGGAACACCTCCCGGTTAAAACGACGCTGCGCATTGCGCTGGTTGGCGATTACAATCCTGATGTTATTGCACACAAGGCGATCCCGCTGGCCATTGACGACGCCGCCGCGGTCCTTGACCTCACCGCCGATTACGACTGGCTTGCCACCACGGAATTAACCAGTTCTGAGGATCTGGTGGGCTACGATGCCATCTGGCTGGTTCCCGCAAGCCCCTATAAAAATACCGAGGCGGCCTTTATTGCCGCACGCTACGCGCGTGAAAACAGCATTCCGTTCCTGGGCACCTGCGGTGGGTTCCAGCATGCGTTAATTGAGTATGCCCGTAACGTGCTGGGCTGGAGCGACGCGGCACATGCTGAGACGGATACCGAAGGCACGATGGTGATTGCGCCGCTGACCTGCTCGCTGGTGGAGAAAACCGATGCCATTGAGCTGCGCAATAATACGCTGATCGCGAAGGCCTACGGAAAGCCGGAAATCGTAGAGGGTTATCACTGTAACTATGGCGTATCGGCGGCGTTTGCTCAGGAACTGGAGAGCGGTGATATGCGCGTAACGGGCTGGGACGAGCAGGGGGAAATTCGCGCTGCGGAGCTGGTGACCCATCCGTTCTTTGTTATCACCTTATTCCAGCACGAGCGTGCTGCGCTGGAAGGGCGTCCGGTGGTGCTGGTGCAGGCAATGCTGCGCGCGGCGCGCGGGTAAAAAAGGCAGACCCGATGGTCTGCCACTGTGTTTATCGGGGCGCGATTTCCCGGTCGCGCCCGGCAAGTACGCCGCAGATGGCCATGACGACAGCGGCCAGCGCGCAGGCGAGAAGCGGGATCCGCCAGTCTCCAGCCGAATCGTGAATTTTACCCATCAGCGGCGGACCGCAGGCGGCGAGCAGATAACCAATAGACTGTGCCATACCGGACAACGCTGCCGCCTGGTGTGCGGAGCTGGCGCGCAGGCCGATGAACGTCAGGCCGAGGATCATCGTTGCCCCGGTACCAAAGCCAAACACCAGCGTCCACATCACCGCCATCTCAGGCATAAACCACAAACCCGCCGCGCTAACCGCGCACATCAGCCCAACCGCTCCGGCGATGGTTCGCTGATCCTTCAGACGCTGGAGGACGAGCGGAACGGCAAGCCCCGGCACGGCCGTGGCAAGCTGTAAAAGGCCGTGCACCGAGCCGGCCTGCGCTTCGCTGAAGCCGTGGCTGAGCAGTATTGCCGGCAGCCAGCCGATGATGACGTAATAAATCAGCGAGTTAATCCCCAGAAAGAGCGTCACCTGCCAGGCGAGTGCCGAGCGCCAGATCGCGCGGTTATGCAGCGCGCCTGCGCCCGTTACCGTTGCGACGTGTTTCTGACGCCACTGCGGCAGCCAGAGCAGCAGCGCGATCAGCGGAAACGCCATCAGCATCAGCAGCGCGCCATGCCAGCCCGCATCACCCTGAGCCAAAGGTACGATCAGCGCCGAGCCTAACGCGGCAGAGACACCCATCGTCAGGGAATAGGCGCCCGTGAGTCGGGCAACCTGGCCCGGGAAATCACGTTTAATTAAGCCGGGCAACAGCACATTCCCCAGCGCGATCCCGCAACCAATCACCGCCGTTCCGATGAAAAGCAGGGTAGCGGAGGGCAGGGAGCGAACCGCAATCCCGATGCAAATCAGCATCAGGGCGATAAACAGGCTGCGCTCCATGCCGATACGCCGGGCAACGCCCGCCGCGAGCGGGGAGACAAGAGCAAAGGCAAGCAGGGGCAGGGTGGTCAGCAGACCGGTTTGCGCCGTGCTTAAGCCATAATCAAGGCGAATGGTATCGAGCAGCGGCGCTGCGCCGGTAAAGGTGACGCGAAGCGTGGTGGCAATAATCAGGATGCCTGCAATCAACAGCGCGCCCTGTTTTCCTGAGGTGCGAAGAGCAGTAGTCATTGTGTTCTCATACGTTCAAGCGAGCGCACACAATACCGATTTTCTCAGCGGTTGAAATCAGGCTAAAATGACAGTTTATCGCTAATATCGGACAACCTGATGATTGGTCTGGGACTGGACGGCTACGATCCTGATAGCCAGCACGATGCGGCCGTCGCGTTTCGCATCCGCGTGGTGACGGAAGAACAATATATTCCGCAGCATCAACACCGTAAGGGGCAGCTGATTCTGGCCCTTGGCGGCGCGATCACCTGCGAAGTGGAAAATGCGATGCTGATGGTACCGCCCCAGTATGCCGTCTGGATCCCAGGCCAAATGCCGCACAGCAACAGGGCCACGCCGGGGGCGCAGCTCTGCTTTTTGTTTATTGAGCCTGGTGCCGCCAGCCTGCCCGACCGCTGCTGCACCCTGAAAATCTCTCCCCTGGTGCGGGAGCTGATTTTATCCCTGGCGGAAAAACCGCGAGAACAGCTGCATCTTGCGGCCACATCGCGTCTGGTGGACGTCCTGTTTGACGAACTGCCGCTCCAGCGCCAGGAGCATCTGCAGCTGCCCGTCTCTCCCCATCCTAAAATCCGGCTGATGAGCGAGAAGATGGCGGAAGAGCCCGCCGCCTGGCAGACGCTGGCACAGTGGGCGAGCCATTTCGCGATGAGTGAACGCAACCTGGCGCGGCTGGTGGTCAAAGAGACCGGTTTAAGCTTTCGCCGCTGGCGTCACCAGCTTCAGCTGATCGTGGCGTTACAGCATTTGATTAGCGGGAAATCGGTGCAGCAGGTGGCACAGTCTCTGGGCTATGACTCTACCACCGCGTTTATCACCATGTTCAAAAAGGGGCTGGGCCAGACGCCGGCGCGTTACATGGCCAGCCTGACTATGACTTCCCGATAAACAGGGACACCAGCCCTGCCGCAATCAGCGGGCCTACCGGCACGCCGCGGAAGAGCGCCACGCCGAGTACCGTGCCCACCAGCAGGCCCGCCACCAGCGAGGGCTGGCTGCTCATCAGCGTCACGCCGCGTCCGCCCAGCCACGAAACAAAAATCCCCACCGCGATCGCCACCAGCGATTTCCAGTTCACAAACGAGTGCAGCAGCGTTGAGGCGGGAAGGGTGCCGCTGGCGATGGGAGCCATCACCCCGATGGTTAAAATGATGATCCCGATGGTGAGGCCTTGTTTTTCTATCCACGGGAAAAAGGTATTTAACGGGGTCACGCGCACAATAATCAGCACCAGAATCGAGATGGCGACGGTGGTGTTATGGCTGATAAAGCCGAGCGCGGCGAGCGCCAGAAGAATGAGCAGAGTTGGGTCAAACATGGGGGATCCTTGCCAGAATAATTATCCTGCTTACTGTACGCGTAAACGCGGCGGAGGACAGCGTTTAAAAGATTTTATCGCTGTCATTACCCTGTCATTTACGCGGATTAAAACGAAGGCAGGTATCGCAAAGGGATCGCCATCATGAACGATCACATGTTTGTTGAAACGCTCATTATCTCCTCATCGTTTTTCGCTATTGCCGTGATTCTCGTCGCCTCCGTGCTGTTTCTGGAAAGAAGAGGCTAGCGCCGTCACGACGACGGCTTATGGAAGTTTACAAGCTCAGGACGGGCAATGCGCAGGTAATCCTGGGTGTCCATAATCACGGATTTCTCCAGTAAACCGGCGTTAAAGGCAATTTCGTCGAAACGCTCGAACAGCAGCGGGTCGGCCACCAGCGCCAAATCAGGATGGAAGCTAAAGGGCGGGATCGCGCCAAAAACGCAGGCGGTAAGGGTATCGACCTCGGCCGGGCTGGCGAGGGAGGCTTTAAGCCCGCCAAAATGGCTGGCAAGCTGGCTCAGATCGGCCTGCAGGTCGGCGGCCAGAATCGCCAGTACGTGTTTTTTAACGCCGTTGCCCTTCACCTTGCAGACCAGGGCTTTTGCCCCCTGGCGCAGATCGGTCCCGCGAATTTCACTCACCGCTTCGCATTTCCCCACCGCCTCGTGCTCCATGACGCGAAAACGCGCGCCCTGCTCGGTGAGTAAGGTAATCAGCTGATGGTGGGTACTTGTCCCCATAACGTCGTCAGTCATCACAATTTTCCCGGTGATAATCCAGTATGCAGCTTGCTACATTAGCACGGGATAAACGGGGTCGAAAGAAAACAGCCAGCGGATTCGCTGGCTGTTGGGTTATGCGTTGCTGGTAGCAGATTGCTTGTGGAACAGCTCCCTGAACACAGGATAAATATCATCCTGATCGCGGATATGCTGCATGGCAAAGTTATCGAACATGGACTGCAGATGTTCATATTCCCGCCACAGGGTCTGGTGGGCGCGACGGGTAATTTCGATATAGCTGTAGTAACGCACCACCGGCAGAATTTTCTTCGCCAGGATCTCGTGACACAGCGGTGAGTCGTCGGCCCAGTTGTCGCCATCCGACGCCTGCGCGGCATAAATGTTCCACTGCGCCGGGTCGTAACGCTCTTTCACTACTTCATCCATCAGCTTCAGGGCGCTTGATACGATGGTCCCCCCGGTCTCCTGGGAGTAGAAGAACTCATGTTCATCCACCTCTTTGGCCTGGGTGTGATGGCGGATATAAACCACTTCCACGTTCTTATAGGTTCTGCTCAGGAACAGGTAGAGCAGGATATAGAAACGCTTCGCCATATCCTTGGTGGCCTGGTCCATCGAGCCGGAGACGTCCATCAGACAGAACATCACCGCCTGGCTGGAGGGTTCGGGACGTTTTTCGTAGTTCTTGTAGCGCAGGTCGAAGGTATCGATAAACGGCACGCGGTCGATCTTCGCTCTTAGCTCGGCAATCTCTTTACGCAGGCGCTCCTCTTCCAGCAGCTGCGCCGGCTCCGTGTTTTCCACGACCTTCAGGCTGCTCTCCAGCTCGCGCAGTTCGCGACGTTTGCCTGCCGTCATGGCCGTGCGGCGCGCCAGAGAATTCTGCAACGAACGCACAACGCTGATATTGGCGGGCACGCCGTTAGCGGTATAGCCCGCGCGATGGGTTTTATACTCGTTAAGCTGACGATGCTGATTCTTTTTCAGATTCGGCAGCGCAAGGTCCTCAAACAGCAGGTCGAGATATTCATCTTTCGAAATCTGGAAAACGAACTCATCCTGGCCTTCACCGTCCTGGCTGGCCTGCCCCTGACCGCTTCCTGAACCACCGCCGCCGCCCTGAGGGCGCTCAATCCTGTCGTTCTGAACGAAGTGGTCGTTACCTGGATGAACGCGATGGCGCAGGCCGCCACGCCCCTGATGAAACATCGGTTCGCTGATGTCATCGGTAGGGATGGAGACAGACTCGCCGCTGTCGACGTCGGTCACCGAGCGTTTGTTGATGGCCTCGGAGATCGACTGTTTAATTTGCGCTTTATAACGGCGCAAGAAGCGCTGGCGGTTCACCGTGCTCTTGTTTTTGCCGTTAAGACGCCGGTCAATAAACCAGGTCATATACCCCCCGTACTGCATTTGCCAACTTGCGTTTTTGTTGGCCCGGCAGGCGCAGGCGCTACCGGGCACTTGTTTTAGGACGATTTACGCACGCGCAGATACCATTCGCAGAGCAGGCGAACCTGTTTGCGGGTGTAGCCTTTTTCCATCATACGGTCGACAAAATCGTCGTGTTTCTTCTGCTCGTCGGTTGAGGTTTTGGTGTTAAACGAGATCACCGGCAGCAGCTCTTCGGTATTGGAGAACATTTTCTTCTCAATAACCGTGCGCAGCTTCTCGTAGCTGGTCCAGTTCGGATTGCGCCCGTTATTATGCGCTCTGGCGCGCAGGACGAAGTTCACAATCTCATTACGGAAGTCTTTCGGGTTGCTGATCCCAGCAGGCTTCTCGATTTTTTCCAGCTCCGCGTTCAGGGATTCACGATCAAACAGCTGGCCGGTATCCGGGTCGCGGTACTCCTGATCCTGGATCCAGAAGTCAGCATAGGTGACATAGCGGTCGAAAATGTTCTGCCCGTATTCTGAATAGGATTCCAGATAGGCCGTCTGGATCTCTTTGCCAATGAACTCGGCATATTTCGGGATCAGGTAGCCTTTCAGGAACTCAAGGTAGCGTTCAGCCTGCTCCTGCGGGAACTGCTCGCGCTCGATTTGCTGCTCCAGGACGTAGAACAGATGAACCGGGTTGGCCGCCACTTCCGCGTGGTCGAAGTTAAAGACCCGTGAGAGGATCTTAAACGCGAAACGCGTGGAGAGGCCGTTCATCCCTTCATCAACCCCGGCGTAATCGCGGTATTCCTGGTACGATTTCGCTTTCGGATCGGTATCTTTCAGGCTTTCACCGTCGTAGACGCGCATTTTCGAATAGATGCTGGAGTTTTCCGGCTCTTTCAGACGCGACAGGATGGAGAAGCGCGAGAGCGTTTCCAGCGTGCCAGGAGCGCATGGCGCATGCACCAGCTCACTGTGGTTAAGCAGTTTTTCGTAAATTTTGATCTCTTCGGAGATCCGCAGGCAATAAGGCACCTTGACGATGTACACGCGGTCAAGGAAGGCCTCATTGTTTTTGTTATTACGGAAGGTTACCCATTCCGATTCGTTCGAGTGGGCGAGAATAATCCCGTTAAACGGCAGGGCGGAGATCCCTTCCGTCCCGTTGTAGTTCCCTTCCTGGGTCGCCGTCAGCAGAGGATGCAGCACTTTGATCGGTGCTTTAAACATCTCGACGAATTCCATAATCCCCTGGTTGGCGCGGCACAGCGCACCGGAATAGCCATAGGCATCCGGGTCGTTTTGTGCGAAGTTTTCCAGCTTACGGATATCGACTTTACCCACCAGCGCCGAGATATCCTGGTTGTTCTCATCACCCGGTTCCGTTTTGGCGATAGCGATCTGCTCCAGTATGGATGGCCACACTTTCACGACGCGGAATTTGGTGATATCACCGCCAAATTCGTGCAGGCGTTTTGCCGCCCACGGCGACATAATGGTGCCGAGGTAGCGACGCGGGATGCCAAACTCTTTATCCAGAATTTGCGCATCTTCCTGCGGGTTAAACAGGCACAGCGGATGGTCGTTCACCGGGCTGCGTTCGCCGTTGGCGCTCAGCACGTAAATCGGTACGCGCTGCATCAGCGACTTCAGGCGTTCAGCCAGCGAGGATTTACCGCCGCCGACGGGGCCGAGTAAATAGAGGATCTGTTTCTTCTCTTCCAGACCCTGGGCGGCATGCTTCAGATAGGAGACAATCTGTTCAATGGCATCTTCCATACCATAGAACTCTTCGAACGCCGGATATCGGGCGACCACCCGATTCGAAAATAGACGGGAAAGCCGTGGCTCCAGGGCAGTATCAACCATGTTTGGCTCACCGATAGCCATCAATAGCCGTTCTGCCGCATTGGCATAGGCACTGCGATCTTGCCGACAAATGGTAAGAAACTCCTGCAGTGTGAACTCTTCGTCCTTGGCAGCTTCGTAGCGCTGGCGATAGTGATCGAATATATTCATGGCATGCCGTCCTTTCGTTTTTTAGCACAGGATAAGAGCCGTTCGTATGAGTAGTGGAGGCTCCCGGAAGAGAATCTCTCGCACCCCACTGCCAGAGCAGCAACCTGTGTGCCAGGTCAGACGCTAAGAACCGCAGGTGTTCAGGAAAACTCTTCTTAAATTTAAGCGTAGATGGCATTTGCCAAACTTGCATGCTGAGAAAAACTAATTTCAATGACATATCAATAACTCATCCAAAAATTTCCACCCGGGTTATAAGGCTTAAGCACGTTTTTCATTCAGCGGTCATATAAATGAAAGCGGGTTGTCATCTGAAAAGTTAAAAATAATGGGTTAATCAGACTGATTAGCAGGCAAAAAATTTTGGGATGTACGGGAATGGCGGTTACACTTCACCCGCTGATTATTTGACTACAGGAAAGAATGGATTGTGACCAAACTCAAACTTCTGGCATTGGGCATCCTTGCCGCGACCGCAGTTAGCACCGCTCAGGCGGAAAGTCAGTGGACGGTGGGTGCGGGCGTTGGCGTCATTAACAGCCCATACAAACAGTATGACCGCGATGTTTATCCTGTACCCGTTATCACCTATGAAGGCGATAACTTCTGGTTCCGCGGTCTCGGCGGCGGCTACTATCTGTGGAACGATACGGCCGATAAGCTTTCTATCATGGCCTACTACGATCCAACGCACTTCAAGCCAGGCGACAGCGACAGCCACGCGCTTCGCCAGCTCGACAAGCGCAAAAGCACCATGATGGCCGGGCTTTCATACGTGCATAACACCCAGTATGGCTTCCTCCGTACGGCCCTGGCGGGTGATACGCTGGATAACAGCAACGGCTTTATCTGGGATCTGGCGTGGTTGTATCGCTATACCAACGGTGGGCTCACCCTGACGCCGGGTATCGGCGTGCAGTACAACAGTGAAAACTACAACGACTATTACTACGGCGTTTCTAAAAACGAGTCCCGCCGCAGTGGGCTGAAAAGCTACAGCGCCGATGATGGCTGGGATCCTTACCTGGAGCTGACCGCGAGCTATAACTTCCTTGGCGACTGGAACGTCTACGGTACCGGCCGTTACGAGCGTCTGAGCGACGAAGTGAAGGATAGCCCGATGGTTGATAAGTCCTGGGCTGGCATCTTCTCGGTGGGTGTGACCTACAAGTTCTGATTGTGCATTATAGTGGTGCAATCATTGCATCAAAACGGGGCGCTTGCGCCCCGTTTGCTTTGGTATGGTGCAGCGACCTTATCGCTTAACGATGCGAATTGTCTGCCCTAAACGAGACGGCTTTTCCTCGCTCGCTTTCTGCGGGGTAGTTACGCAGGCCGTTTCCACGCAGACGAACGTTTTGTAACCGTCATCAGGGATGTCGGCCATGCTGATGGAGAGTGCAGGCCCCGGGTTCCAGCCCACCACGTTGCTGTGATGGTGATGAACCACCTCAATGCCGCGGTTAAGAGCACCGTCGTGGATCACGCTGCACGCTTCCGGATGCAGATAGACGCGGTCAGTACGGTCAGGGAACGCCTGAACGCCGTCGCTCAGCTTACCTTCCTTCGCGTTATCAACTTTGTCGATAAAGGTATCGCCCAGGCCGCTCACCTTCACTGCATTGATGTCACCCACGTTGAAGTAGGTATGCAGGGCAGAGGTGGTCTCGAACTCGCCGTGGGCTTCCAGCTCAATCTCGCAGCTCTGACCCAGTTTGAAGCGGGCATACAGGGTGAAATCATGCGGCCACAGGGCGCGGGTTTCATCATTAGCCTGCAGCTCAAAGGTCAGCACTGCGCCGTTGTCATCTTCGTTATGCGCTTTCAGCGTCCACTGCTGGTTACGGGCGAAACCGTGAGAAGGCAAACCCGGCTGTACGGACGGGCCAAACCACGGCCAGCAGATCGGTACGCCGCCGCGAATCGCATCCCCTTTTTTGAACGAGGTGGCGTCACTCAGCCACAGCGCCTCCGCTTCGCCTTCCGGTTTCCAGGAGAGCAGGTGTGCGCCGTTCAGCGCCACGGAGGCTTTAACGCGCGGGTGGTCAACGACGATAACGTCGGCACCGTCAATCTGACGGCGGGAGAGCACAGGGGTAAGTTGTTCGACTACCGGAAGTGCAAAAATTTTATTTATCATTAAGCAATCCTCTGTCTAAAAAACAATAAAAAAGGCGACCGAAGTCGCCTTTTTGGATCAATCACTCATCTCAACTTATTTGGAGATGTGAGCGATCAGGTCCAGTACTTTGTTAGAGTAGCCAGTTTCGTTGTCGTACCAGGAAACCAGTTTCACGAAGTTGTCGTTCAGTGCGATACCTGCTTTAGCATCGAACACGGAAGTGCACACTTCGCCGTTGAAATCGGTAGATACAACATCGTCTTCGGTGTAACCCAGAACGCCTTTCATTGGGCCTTCGGAAGCAGCTTTGATTGCTTTCTTAATTTCTTCATAAGAAGCAGCTTTTTCCAGACGAACGGTCAGGTCAACAACGGAGACGTTAGGAGTTGGAACGCGGAACGCCATACCAGTCAGTTTGCCATTCAGTTCTGGCAGTACTTTACCTACAGCTTTAGCAGCACCGGTAGAGGATGGGATGATGTTCTGAGCCGCGCCACGGCCGCCGCGCCAGTCTTTGTGAGACGGGCCGTCAACGGTTTTCTGAGTAGCGGTGGTCGCGTGAACGGTAGTCATCAGACCTTCGATGATGCCGAAGTTGTCGTTGATTACTTTTGCCAGCGGTGCCAGGCAGTTGGTGGTGCAGGATGCGTTAGAAACGATGTCCTGGCCAGCGTAAGTTTCGAAGTTTGCACCGCGAACGAACATTGGGGTGTTGTCTTTGGAAGGACCAGTCAGAACAACTTTCTTCGCACCCGCAGTGATGTGTTTACGTGCAGTTTCGTCGGTCAGGAAGATACCGGTTGCTTCAGCAACAACGTCAACACCGATTTCGTTCCATTTCAGGTTAGCTGGGTCTTTCTCAGCAGTAACGCGGATGGTTTTGCCGTTAACAACCAGGTGGCCGTCTTTCACTTCAACGGTGCCGTCGAAACGACCGTGAGTTGAGTCGTACTTCAGCATGTACGCCATGTATTCAGCGTCCAGGAGATCGTTGATACCAACGATTTCGATGTCAGAACGTTTCTGAGCAGCACGGAAAACAATACGGCCGATACGGCCAAAACCGTTGATACCTACTTTGATAGTCATATATTCCACCAGCTATTTGTTAGTGAATAAAAGGTTGCCTGTAAAATTACAAAAACCTTACGCAGCGTCAAGCGGAATCGTGTCAATCATTGCGACAAATCAATCCTGTGACTAACGTTTGTGCGACTGACTCGCCTCACTTTCCCTTTGAGCTTGCAACCACATGGGGGCTGCGCCCGGAATTTTAAAGTCCTCGCAGGATAAAAATGTGAACGTGATCACAATTGCCTGACCGCCTTTTCGCGACACATAAGTTTAGAACAAAAGTGCACGCAAGGGTGTTAATGTTTTGTTAGAATCCGGGTTAAAAGATGTCTGTTTCTACAGCGAGATGTAAGCATATGTCGAACCAACATAACCCTGACGATCTGAAAAAAAACCTCACCGAAATGCAGTTTTACGTGACCCAGAATCACGGCACGGAGCCGCCATTTACCGGGCGATTACTGCACAACAAGCGAGACGGTGTCTATCACTGTCTGGTCTGCGATGCCCCGCTGTTCAATTCACAAACGAAATACGACTCCGGCTGCGGCTGGCCGAGCTTTTACGAGCCGGTGAGCGATGACGCAATCCGCTATCTGACCGACTCGTCGCACGGTATGGTGCGCACGGAAATTCGCTGCGGTAACTGCGACGCGCACCTGGGGCACGTCTTCCCGGATGGTCCTCAGCCAACGGGTGAGCGTTTCTGCGTGAATTCAGCCTCAATGAGCTTCACCGATGATGAAAACGGCGACCAGATTAAGGGTTGAAAAAACGATTCAGCAAATTATTCCTTTGAAAGGGAGAGATCGTGAATATTGAGGACATGATTAACGGGATGACCCCGGAAGTTTATCAGCGTCTGGTGACCGCCGTTGAGCTGGGAAAATGGCCGGACGGTGTGGCGCTCACGCCTGAGCAAAAAGAGAACAGTTTGCAGCTGGTGATGCTGTGGCAGGCGCGCAATAACACCGATGCGCAACACATGACTATCGACACTAACGGTCAGATGGTGATGAAGAGCAAGCGCGAGCTGAAGGAAGATTTTGGCATCACGCCGAAGCCGATTGCGACGATCAAAATGCAATAACGGTGCGGGTTGATGCCCTCACCAGGCCCTCTCTCTGTGGGAGAGGGCCTGGTGCCTTACTACTTATGCGGGATCCCGAGCGACTCCGCCAGCTGTTTCGCTAACTGATTGTTGTCGTCCGCTCCGTACTCCCAGAACATCGCCCCGGCGAGGCCTTTCTCTTTGATGTAGTCCGCCTTGATCGCGACAGAACGCGGATTCTCATACGAAATCGCAAACAGCGCGTTGCCATCGGCACCCTTTACCGAGAGCCACGGTACCTTCGCCTGGTCGTCCCAGTGCTCGGTAAAATGCTTCTGCGGATCGTTCAGTAGCTTCTTCACGATATCGTTGTACTTCACGTAGGTATCTTTAGTCAGGTCATAGCCGAGCGACTTAAACAGGGCGACCTCCTGCGGTCCAAAGTAGGGCTGTGTGACCGGATTTTTTTGCGCGTCCGGCTTGCTCCAGTCAATGCCCGGTTCAACCGCACGTTTCGGTACGCGGCCGTAAAAACCGATCCCGAGGTTCATCTGCTTCGGCTTAAGTCCGGCGGCCAGATAGTTGTTCACCACAAAATCGACGCTGTATTTGTCGGCGGCAGCCACCGTTGGCCAGGCGCTGGAGTCATACAGGTTCGCGTTGAAGTACTGTGTCCCGTACGCCATGTCGTAGGTCATCAGGTTGATGTAGTCGAGGAGCGGGGCGATGGCTTTGACATCCACCCAGCTTTTCGGACTTTCCGCATTCGCGCCCACCGCAATGGTCACCAGCTTTTTCTGCCCGAACGCGTCGCGCATCTCTTTCAGCAGGGCGGTAAAGTTATCCCTGTCGGCGGGCTGGCTTGCAACCAGCCCCCACGCGCCGTTGACCGGATATTCCCAGTCGAGATCGATCCCGTCCAGACCGTATTTCTCAACAATTTCCTTCGCGGAGCGGATAAACACCGCGCGACTCTCCTGGGTTGCCGCTGCGCCAGAGAAACCGCGCGCCCCCCAGCCGCCAACGGAGAGCAGGACTTTCAGGTTCGGGTTTTGCTTACGCAGAGTGGGGATTAAGGCCAGGTCGGACGGCACTTTTGGCGAAAGCCAGATTTGATGCAGCTTCGCCGGATCTTTCAGCGCAGGGTTGGTCTCATCTTTCTCGTTGTTATAAACAAGCCCAAACGAGTAGTTCAGGTGGGTGATCTGGCGAACGTCCAGTTTGTTGATATCGCCACCCGGTCCGGCGGTGACGTCGCCACCCCCGTTAAAGTAGCCCACGGACATCAGAGGTGCGGCGGAAGCAAGCGACGCGCAAAGCAAGGGTAATGCTGCCAGCAGGGGCAAACGTTTCATACAAGTTCCTCTTTGACTAAATGAAAATAACCACGCCACAGAAAAGGCGTGGCGAAAAAACAGCCTGAAGAGAATAGCATTGCCGCTTCGCTGAGGATGCGAGGGAGTTCACTTTATGGGGATTGGGGAGGGGTTTTGCCGGGTAAGCATCAGCGCCACCCGGCTTAAAAGGCTACGCCTGCGTTTCCTGCCAGTCTGCCAGCGTATACAGCGTGGCACCTTCGGCGGCCATATCCATAAACGCCTGGGCGCTGTCCTGTGGTTGGATGTTCACCCCACGACAGCCGTCGGTGATGACGCTAACGGTATAACCCAGCTGGAGCGCGTCCAGCACGGTAAACTTCACGCAGTAATCCGTCGCCAGACCCAGCACGATCAGCTCCGTGATTTCATGGTGACGTAACCACGCATCCAGCGCCGTCTTCTGGCGATGCCCGTTATCGAAAAACGCGCTGTAGCTGTCGATAACCGGGTTTTCACCTTTATGGAACACCGCGTCGATGGCCTTCTGATTCAGGAGCGGGTGCAGCTCCGCTCCTTCGGTCTGCTGTACGCAGTGATCCGGCCAGAAGGTTTGCGCCAGACCGTCGAGTTCACCCTGGGTGAAAGGCTCAACGTTGTGCTGGCTGGCAAAGCTGCCGTGGTTCGCCGGGTGCCAGTCCTGGCTGGCGACAACCGCTTCACCGCGGGCTTTGCACCAGTCAATCAGGGTATTTGCCACGTCAACGGTGCTGTCACCTTCGGCGACGGCCAGCGCGCCGCCCGCGCAGAAATCATTTTGCAAATCGACCAGTAGCAGGGCGCGTTGCTTCATGAGAGCTCCTTATTCGTCCGGGGTCAGCTCGCCACGCAGGTTTTGCATCATTGCGCGGCGAATGGACTGAATGTCCAGATCCTGACTCAGTAAATAATGAAGTTTAGTCAGCGTCGCCTCAACGGTCATATCGAAGCCGCTGATCACCCCCGCGTGCGCCAGCGCGTTGCCGGTGGCATAGCCGCCCATATTGACCTTGCCAGACATGCACTGGGTCAGGTTTACCACCACAATTCCGCGCTCGCTGGCTTCCTGAAGCTCCTTCAGAAATTCGCCGTTCTGCGGAGCGTTGCCGACGCCATAGGAACGGAGGATCAGCGCTTTCACCGGCTGGCGCAGGAAGTTGCGCACCACGTCCGCGGAGATGCCCGGATAAATGGTGACCACGCCAATCGGCTGCGGGGTAATCGGATGCACAATCAGCTCGCCGGCGGTGTTCGGTGCCGGAGGCGTTCCCAGACGACGGATATGAATACCCGCTTCCAGCAGCGGCTGCAGGTTAGGGGAGGCAAAGGCATCAAAACCGTCGGCATGGGCTTTGGTGGTGCGGTTGCCGCGATACAGGCGATTGTTAAAGAACAGCGACACTTCGTTGATCGGGTAATTCGCCGCCACGTACAGGGAGTTCAGCAGGTTGATCTGCCCGTCCGAGCGCAGCTCCGCCAGCGGTATTTGCGACCCGGTGACGATCACCGGCTTGCTCAGGTTCTCCAGCATGAAGGAGAGCGCCGAAGCGGTGAACGCCATGGTGTCGGTGCCGTGAAGGATCACGAAGCCGTCGTACTGGTCGTAATGGGCTTTAATGTCATCCGCGATGTGCTGCCAGTCTTCCGGCGTCATGTCGGAGGAGTCCATCAGCGGCTCGTATTCGTGGATGGTGAAGTCAGGCATTTCCGGACGGTGGAATTCAGGCATCAGCGCAAGCTGACGCTGCAGATGGCCGGAGACGGGGATATAGCCATTTTCAGAGCGCTGCATACCGATGGTACCGCCAGTGTAGGCTACATAAATCGATTTCTTCTGCATGGTAGTGAGTTCTTGTTCTTCAAAAGAAAAAAATCCCCTCTTCACGGGAAGAGGGGACGGTTTTTAACGGACGTTCGCGCAGGTCAGGCAAAACGCGTAACGACTTTGTGGATCGTTAAAGGCCGCGAGCTTATCGCTTTCCGTCTTCATCGCTTTCGCAGCCGTGGTCACCGGGGCCGGCAGGTACGCCTGCAGCGCCTCCGGCAGCATGGCGCGTACGGAGACGGACATGCTGTCCATCACCATATCGAAGAACGACGGTTCGTCCTGATAATACTCAACGTGCCACTGCTTGAGCTTCGCCAGTTCGGCGGCTTTCTTCACCGCGTCGTCGAAGTCGCCCAGGCTGTCGACCAGACCGTTACTCTTCGCATCCTGTCCGGTCCAGACGTGGCCCTGAGCAATCTGGTCGATCTGTTCCGGCGTCTTCTTACGCGAGTCGGCAACCAGCGTGATAAAGCGTTTATAGCCGTTCTCAATGCTCAGCTGCATCATCTCTGAAACTTCCGGCGGCAGAGATTTGGTCATCGACACATCCGCCAGCGGCGACGTGGAAACACCATCGGTATGCACGCCCAGATAATCCAGGCTGTTTTCTACGGTGTTAATCACCCCGAAGATGCCAATCGAGCCGGTCAGCGTGCTTGGGTTCGCCACAATATAGTTGGCAGGCGTGGAGATCCAGTACCCACCAGACGCGGCCATGCCGCCCATGGATACGACGATCGGCTTGCCAGCGGCACGCGCTGCGGCCAGCTCGGCGCGGATCACTTCGGAAGCGCTAACGCTGCCGCCAGGGCTGTTAACCCGCAGGACAATCGCTTTCACTTTCGGGTCAAGGCGTGCATCGCGAATTTGCGACGCGGTAGTATCACCGCCGACGTTCCCCGGTGTTTCCTGACCGTCCATGATAGCGCCGTTAGCAAACACCACGGCTACGCTGTCGCCGCTGTCGTCCGGCTTTTTCGCAGCATAGTCATACATGCTGATGGCGCTGTAGTTTTTGTCCTCTTTGCTCCAGCCAAACTGTTTGGTCAGGGCTTTTTCGATATCCGCACTGGTGCCCAGCGCGTCAACCAGCTTGTTGTCGAGCGCATATTTCGCGGTATCACCGTCGACCTTGCGCAGTCCATCCAGCACGCCGCGAGCGCCAGGGAACACCTGCTCAGCGGTAATTTGACGGTTAGCGGCAACGGTACCCAGATAGTTCTGCCATAGCTCGCCAATCCAGCGGCTGTCCGCTTCACGGGCGGCAGGGGACATATCGTCGCGGATAAACGGCTCCACGGCAGATTTATAGGTGCCGACGCGGAAGACGTGGGTGGTGACCTTCAGCTTGTCGAGCAGCGATTTGTAGTACAGGCCGTTGGTGGCAAAACCGTGCAGATCGACCGTACCCTGCGGCGAAAGCCAGATCTTATTGGCGAAGCTTGCCAGATAATATTGCCCCTGGCTGTAGCTGTCGCCCACGGCAATCACCGGCTTGCCGCTGTCGCGGAATTCGCGCAGCGCTTTACCGATGTACTGCATAGAAGGCTGGTCGCCGCCGGCAAAATCTTTCAGATCCAGCACGATCCCGGTGATGTTTCGGTCGTCTTTGGCCTGACGGATAGTATCGACGATATCGAACAGGGAGTTCTCCTGCAGGCGGTCTGACGTCGCGCCAAACAGCTGGCGGCCGATCACCCCCAGACGATTGCTGGTGGACGGTTTATCAACGATCACGCCGGTGATATCGAGTAACAGGGCCCCACGAGTCGAATGCTGCGCCTGATTCGCGTTGCTGATATGCATCCAGATGCCCGCGCAAACCAGAACCAGCAGGATGAAGAAGATGTTCATCACCAGGTTGCGGACGAAGTTGAGCAGTCGCCACGTCCATTTAAAGAAACCGGCAAAGATTCGCCAAAGGGTTCGCATGTATTCTCCCTAACCAGAAAATGACTGTTTCCGTCGCCACTGGACGGTAATGTTGGGTTATCGTAATGACCCAACCGCCACTTGTCAGCAGGAATCGCCTGCCAGGCTGTAACAAAATCTGCCGTCGTGTTAATTTTGTGAGTAAATTTCAAGAAAGGAGTTAACCAATGGATGCACTCGAACTGCTTGTTAACCGTCGTAGCGCGTCACGTCTGGCCGAACCCGCCCCAGCGGGCGAGCAGCTGGAAAACATTCTGCGTGCCGGTATGCGTGCGCCGGATCATGGCACGCTGCAGCCGTGGCACTTCTTTGTGATTGAAGGCGAAGGCCGCGATCGCTTCAGTCAGCTGCTGGAGCAGGGGGCAGTTGCCGCCGGGCAGGATGAGAAAGGTATCGACAAGGCGCGTAACGCGCCGTTCCGCGCCCCGATGATTATCGCTGTCGTGGCGAAATGCCAGGCCGACCATAAGGTGCCGGTCTGGGAGCAGGAAATGTCTGCCGGCTGTGCGGTGATGGCGATGCAGATGGCCGCCGTTGCGCAGGGTTATAACGGTATCTGGCGCACCGGGCCGCTGACCGAGAGCGCCGCAGTGCGGGCAGGATTCTCCTGCGGTGAGCACGACAAAATTGTCGGTTTCCTTTACCTCGGCACCCCGCAGCTTAAAGCCTCCAGCACCATTAGCGTGCCGGACACCACGCCTTTCGTCAGCCGTTTTTAATTACACGCGCTAAACTGTCTGGATTCTGAGCATCCGCCGCAGAATTCAGACAGTCATACTTACCTCTTTATGGAATGAGCGCTACCATAGCGCGATTGAGATGACAGGAGACGTCCATGAGCGAGCAAACCATTCGTTTAACGCAGTACAGCCACGGAGCCGGTTGCGGTTGTAAAATTTCCCCGAAAGTGCTGGAGACCATTCTGCACAGTGAACAGGCGAAGTTTGTCGACCCGAACCTGCTTGTCGGCAACGAAACGCGTGACGATGCGGCGGTTTATGACTTAGGTAACGGCACCAGCATTATCAGCACCACTGACTTCTTTATGCCGATTGTTGATAACCCGTTCGACTTCGGGCGCATCGCGGCCACCAACGCCATCAGCGATATCTTCGCCATGGGCGGTAAGCCGATCATGGCCATCGCCATTCTGGGCTGGCCGATCAGCACCATTCCACCGGAAATCGCCCGCGAGGTGATTGATGGCGGGCGTTTCGCCTGCCAGCAGGCGGGGATTGCGCTGGCCGGCGGCCACTCGATTGATGCGCCAGAGCCTATCTTCGGCCTGGCCGTTACCGGCGTGGTGCCGACCGAGCGCGTGAAGCGCAACAGCACCGCGCAGGCGGGCTGCAAGCTGTTCCTCACCAAGCCGCTGGGCATTGGTGTGCTCACCACCGCTGAGAAAAAATCCCTGCTCAAACCGGAGCACAAAGGTCTGGCGACGGAAGTCATGTGCCAGATGAACCTCGCCGGCGCGGCGTTCGCCAATATCGACGGCGTAAAGGCGATGACCGACGTCACCGGTTTTGGCCTGCTGGGGCACCTCTCTGAAGTCTGTCAGGGCGCAGGCGTGCAGGCGCAGGTCTGGTATCAGGACGTGCCGAAGCTGCCTGGCGTGGAAGAGTACATTGCCCAGGGCGCGGTTCCGGGCGGTACCCAGCGCAACTTCGCCAGCTACGGTCACCTGATGGGCGAAATGCCTGAGGCGTGGCGCAACCTGCTGTGCGATCCGCAAACCTCCGGCGGCCTGCTGCTGGCCGTCACGCCGGAATCCGAAGCCGAGGTTCAGGCAACCGCCGCCGAGTTTGGCATCACCCTGACGGCGATCGGCGAACTGGTGACCGCCCGCGGCGGCCGACCGATGATTGAGATCCGTTAATTCGATGCGGTTGTTTATTGCCGAAAAGCCGAGCCTGGCCCGTGCCATCGCCGACGTGCTGCCTAAACCGCATCGCAAAGGCGACGGCTTTATCGAATGCGGTAACGGGCAGGTGGTCACCTGGTGTATCGGCCACCTGCTTGAACAGGCGCAGCCGGACGTCTACGACAGCCGCTACGCCCGCTGGAACCTCAACGATCTGCCCATCGTGCCGGAAAAGTGGCGTCTTCAGCCTCGTCCGTCCGTCACCAAACAGCTCAACGTTATTAAGCGCTTCCTGCATGAGGCGACGGAAGTGGTCCACGCAGGTGACCCGGACAGAGAAGGGCAGCTGCTGGTGGACGAAGTGCTGGACTATCTTGAGCTGGCGCCGGAAAAGCGCCAGCAGGTGCAGCGCTGCCTGATCAACGATCTCAACCCGCAGGCCGTTGAGCGGGCGATCTCGCGCCTGCGTTCCAACAGCGAGTTTATCCCCCTGTGCGTCTCTGCTTTAGCGCGCGCCCGCGCCGACTGGCTGTACGGCATCAACATGACCCGCGCCTACACCATCCTCGGGCGCAACGCGGGCTATCAGGGCGTACTCTCCGTGGGCCGCGTGCAGACGCCGGTGCTGGGGCTGGTGGTGCGTCGCGACGAAGAGATCGAGAACTTCGTCGCCAAAGATTTCTTTGAAGTGAAAGCGCATATCGTCACGCCTCAAGACGAGCGCTTCACCGCCGTCTGGCAGCCGAGCGACGCCTGCGAGTCGTACCAGGATGAAGAGGGGCGTTTGCTGCACCGTCCGCTGGCGGAGCATGTGGTTAACCGTATTACCGGCCAGCCGGCCATCGTTACCAGCTATAACGATAAACGGGAATCAGAACCCGCGCCGCTGCCGTTCTCCCTTTCTGCTCTGCAGATTGAGGCCGCGAAGCGCTTTGGCCTCAGCGCGCAGAACGTGCTGGATATCTGCCAGAAACTCTACGAAACCCACAAGCTGATCACCTATCCACGTTCGGACAGCCGCTACCTGCCGGAAGAGCACTTTGCCGGACGCCATTCGGTGATGAATGCTATCGGCGTCCACGCGCCGGATCTGCTCCCGCAGTCCGTCGTTAACCCGGACACCCATAACCGCTGCTGGGACGACAAAAAGGTCGATGCCCACCACGCGATTATCCCGACGGCGCGCGCCAGCAAGGTCAACCTGACCGATAACGAAGCGAAGGTCTATAACCTGATCGCCCGTCAGTACCTGATGCAGTTCTGCCCGGACGCGGTGTTCCGCAAGTGCGTCATCGAGCTGGAAATTGCCAAAGGCAAGTTTATCGCTAAAGCGCGTTTCCTCGCGGAAGCGGGCTGGCGCACGCTCCTCGGCAATAAAGAGCGCGATGAGGAGAACGACGGCACGCCGCTGCCGGTGGTCGCTAAAGATGACGAACTGCTGTGCGAGAAGGGCGAAGTGGTTGAACGTCAGACCCAGCCGCCGCGCCACTTCACCGATGCGACGCTGCTGTCGGCCATGACCGGGATCGCCCGCTTTGTGCAGGATAAAGATCTGAAGAAGATCCTGCGCGCCACTGATGGACTGGGTACGGAAGCAACCCGCGCGGGGATCATCGAGCTGCTCTTTAAGCGAGGTTTTCTTGAGAAAAAGGGGCGCTACATCCACTCAACGGAACCGGGCCGGGCGCTCATACACTCCCTGCCGGAGCTGGCCGCAAGGCCGGACATGACCGCGCACTGGGAATCCGTACTGACGCAAATCAGCGAAAAGCAGTGCCGCTATCAGGACTTTATGCAGCCGCTGGTGGGGACGCTTTACCAGCTGATCGATCAGGCGCGCAGCACGCCGGTGAAGCGGTTCAGAGGCATGGTTGCACCCGGTGGTGGCGCGAAGAAACCGTTCAAAAAGAAAAAGAGCGCGGCCTGATACGCCCGGTTTTCTCCCTCTCCCCGTGGGAGAGGGCACCCGGCCGCACGATATAAACCTTAAATCACACCCTGCCCAATCATCGCATCCGCCACCTTCACGAACCCGGCGATATTCGCCCCGCGCACGTAGTTGGTTTGCGTTGCCTCGCCGCCGTACTCGACGCAGGCATGGTGAATATCCAGCATGATGTGGTGCAAACGGGCATCCACTTTCTCCGCCTTCCAGCCGAGCCGCGCCGCGTTTTGCGCCATCTCCAGGCCGGAGGTTGCCACGCCGCCCGCGTTCGCCGCCTTGCCTGGCGCAAACAGCACGCCCGCCTCCAGGAACAGATCCGTCGCCTCGATAGTGGTCGGCATATTCGCCCCTTCCGCTACCGCCTTCACGCCGTTGCTAATTAGCTTGCGCGCGGCGTCCGCGTCCAGTTCGTTTTGCGTGGCGCACGGCAGGGCGATATCCACCGGCACACCCCACGGCTGTTTGCCTTCCAGATACGTCAGGCCAAACTCCGCGGCATAATCGGCAAGTTGGCCATCGCGGCTGGCTTTGATTTCGCACAGGCGCGCCAGCTTCTCCGCCGTAAAGCCCGCTTCGTCCACTACCGTGCCTTTAGAGTCGGAGGCCGTTACCACGCGGCCACCAAACTGCATCGCTTTTTCGATAGCGTACTGCGCCACGTTGCCGGAGCCGGAGACCGCCACGCGCATCCCCTCGAAACCTAAGCCGTGACGCTTGAGCATTGCCTCGGTGAAGTAAACCAGGCCGTAGCCGGTCGCCTCCGGGCGGATCAGGCTGCCGCCAAACGATAACCCTTTGCCGGTAAAGACGCAGGCGCTGTTGTTGGAGAGTTTTTTCATCATCCCGGCCATAAAGCCTACTTCGCGGGCCCCCACGCCGATATCCCCCGCCGGTACGTCGGTGTCCGGGCCGAGGTGGCGGTAGAGCTCGGTCATTAGCGCCTGACAGAAACGCATCACTTCGCCTTCGCTTTTGCCTTTCGGGTCGAAATCGCTCCCGCCTTTACCGCCGCCCATTGGCAGGGTGGTGAGCGCGTTTTTAAACGTCTGTTCAAAGCCAAGGAATTTCAGAATCGACAGGTTCACGGATGGGTGGAAGCGCATGCCGCCCTTAAACGGACCGATGGCGGAGTTAAACTGCACGCGCCAGGCGCGGTTGACCTGTACCTGGTTGCGGTCATCCACCCAGGTCACGCGGAACTGGATCACACGCTCTGGTTCAACCAGACGTTCCAGCAGCGACAGTTGACGATAGCGCGGGTTTTCTTCAAGGAACGGCCAGAGGGTAGTCATTACTTCACGAACGGCCTGAGCAAATTCGCTTTGGTGCGGGTCGCGCTGCTGAACATAGGCAAGGAAACTTTCCAGAGAGCGTGTCTGATCCATAGATATAAGAACCTCTTATAGTCATTAATGTATGTTGCTTATGCGATTTGTGTTGTTTTTTTGACTATACCACCCGTACCGCTTTGTGAAGCAAGCAGAAATGTGGGCCGAAAGGGAAATTAATGACCCGGGCCGCGTCATAACAAAAAGCGATGGCGCGCTAAATTAAAGATTCTGCCCGATTTACCGTTATAGTCATTATCAGGACACAACAGGAAGAGAAGTCTATGAACCGTTACGTGATGGCCGCGTTATCATTGATGTTGACCGCAGGCGCGCAGGCTGACCGCATTCGCCCGGATGTAGAAGTGAACGTGCCGCCGGAGGTGTTTAGCTCCAGCGGCCAGCGCGCGCAGCCGTGTAACCAGTGCTGCATCTACCAGGATCAAAACTATTCTGAAGGGGCCGTCGTGAAGGCGGATGGCGTGCTGCTGCAGTGCCAGCGCGATGAACGTACCATCAGCACGAATCCGCTGGTCTGGCGTCGCGTAAAAGAATAAACGCCTCCAGCAGCGGAATATCCGCCGGAGCTAACTCATAACTGAAAGCCTCTTCCGGCGTACACCACGCCAGCGAGCTGTGGTAGTGCACCGTTAACTCTCCGCTGAAGCGGGGTACGTGCCAGGCGTGCAGGTTGATTAAGCGCTGTGATACCTCGCGCTGATGGCTCGCCACGTACTGCTCAGGCTGAGCCTCGATACCCAGCTCTTCACGCAGCTCGCGGATAAGCGCCTCAGGCTGGGTTTCTCCGGCCTCCACTTTGCCGCCAGCGAACTCCCACATTCCCGGCTGGTCGGCGTGAGCAGGGCGCTGTGCCAGTAAAATTTTGTCGTCTTTTTCGATGATGGCCGCAACGACATCGACTGTTTTTAGCATGGTCGTCAATACTTGATAGCGAAAAACGCCATATTATCGTGCCCTTTCAAAGAGTCCAGCCATCAGGAGAATCAGGTGAAAGAGACGTCCACCTGGGTAGAGCCCATCCCAACCCTTCCGGCGAGCGTAAAACCTATTGCCGCCATGCAGCAAAAACACTTCGGTGCCATGCTGAACCCCACGCGCTGGTGGGGACGCATGCCGCGTCTGTTCTGGCTGGTCGCTTTGTTTGTGGGGTTTCTGGAGCGCAGAAAAGCGCGCCTGACGCCAGTGCTGCGCTCGCTGCTTATGACGCGCGTATCGCAGCTGTGCCACTGTGCGTTCTGCATTGACGCCAACAGCCTGCGCCTGGCCGAGCGCTGCGGCGCGCTGGATAAAGTCCAGGCCGTAAGCGGCTGGGCTGATTCTGACGTGTTCAGTGAACAGGAACGCGCGGCGCTGGCCTATGCGGAGGCGGTGACCGCCACGCCGCCTCGGGTGGATGAAGCAATCAAAACGGCGATGAAACGCCACTTTACGGATGATGCCATCACTGAAATGACGGCGCTCATTGCCTTTCAGAATCTCTCGGCCCGGTTTAATGCCGCGCTGGATATACCGGCACAAGGGCTGTGCGCCACGTTTAAAGGGAAGCCTGATGCTTGACCGTCACCTGCACCCGCGGGTAAAGCCCGCTCTGGACCGTCTGGTATCCGTGCTGGATAAGCCGGGCGTTACGCCCGACGGATTAACGCTTGCCGGGTTTGCCATCGGCCTGCTGGCGTTGCCGTTTCTGGCCCTCGGCTGGTATTCGGCGGCGCTGGCCGCCATCGTCCTGAACCGCCTGCTGGATGGTCTGGACGGCGCGCTGGCGCGTCGGAGAGGGCTGACGGATGCGGGAGGGTTTCTCGATATCGCCCTCGATTTTCTGTTCTATGCGCTGGTGCCGTTTGGCTTTGCGCTGGCTGCACCCGTAGAGAATGCGCTGGCGGCGGCCTGGCTGTTGTTTGCGTTTATCGGCACCGGCAGCAGTTTTCTCGCCTTTGCCGCGCTGGCGGCGAAGCACGAGATCGACAACCCCGGCTATGCGCATAAGTCGTTTTACTATATCGGCGGGTTAACGGAAGGGACGGAGACCATCGCGCTGTTCGTGCTGTGCTGCCTGTTTCCGGCACAGTTTACGCTGTTCGCGTGGATATTCGGCGCGCTGTGCTGGTTGACCACCACAACGCGCATCTGGAGCGGCTACGTGACGCTGAAGTCACTCACCCGTTAGAGAGCACTCTCTGGTCCGCGCTCTCCGGCGGTGACCGGGTTCTGCGGGTGGCTGCTCCATTCGTACCAGCCGCCGTCATAGACGGCGATATTTTTCCAGCCCATCGCCCGGGCGTACATAAAGGTTTCGGACGCCCGCCAGCCGGTGCCGCAGTAAAACGCGACCTGCTGTTCCGGCAGAATATTCCAGCGCTTCCACTGGGCGGCGATGTCGTCAGCGCTGCGCATGGTGCCATCCGGGTTATGGAAATCCTCCATGTGGGTGGCATCGCTGCCCGCGTGACCCCAGCGGGCACCGGCAATTTCACCTTTTGGCTTGATGTAGCTGTAGCCGCTGGTTTCGCCGATAAACTCCGGCCACGAACGAATGCTGACCAGGGAGGCATCCTGACGGTGCAGCATGCCGCGCGCCTGTTCCATATCCACCATCAGCTGCGGCTGGCCGGGGATCGGCGCGCCAAAATCAGGGGCAGGAGCCACTTTGCCGGGCGTACCGCGCTCAACCGGCAGACCGGCATCTGACCAAGCCTTCCAGCCGCCATCGAGAAGGCGCACATCCTTCACGCCCGCGTAGAGCATAATCTGCGCCACGCGCGCGGCGGCGTAAACGTCGCGCCCGTACAGAATGACGGTGGTATCGTGACGGATCCCGTGCTTTGCCAGCATTGCTTTCAGCCTGTCGTCGGAGACTTTGTTCCACAGCGGCTCGCTTTCCACCTCGTTGGTGTCAATGTAGCCCGCGCCGGGAATGTGGTTAAGCAGGTAAAACTTCGGCGCGCCCCAGGCCGCTTCTATGACTTTCCATTCGCCCGCCGGCGCGGAGGTCACCGGTTTGCCCTGCTGAAGCCGGTGGATCCACTGCGGGTAGACCAGCTGTTCAAAGTGGGGCAGGCGCTGAAGGCGGTCGGGCGTCCGCAGAGCATCGCTGAGCAGCGAAACGTGGCGGTAACCAGCTTTCTCCAGACGGGCTTTCACCGCCTGGTTATCGTTCTCGTCGCCATACAGCGCGATGGACGTCGCAGGGGTAAGCTGATGCTGTTTTGCCCAAAGTGCAATCTGCTCGTCGCTCATGGCGCTAAGCCAGGCGGCTGCCAGGTTGAGCGCAGCGGGTTCGTGCCCGGAAGGACCGCTGAGGGTCTGCGGCCAGCCGTTATAGAAGGCGCTGGGGCGGGTGTCGATTGCCGCGCCGTGCTGCGCCTGAAGCTGAGACAGCGTCATCGCGTTGGCCATATCAGCAGCCTGAGAGGAAAAAGAGGCGAGGCCGCAGATCAGGGCCAGCGCGGTCAGTTGAGAAACACGTTTCATCGAATAACCTGACGTCAGTAAAAGAGGGGGGCATTGTCGTCTCTCCCGAAACGGAAAACATTGCGTTAGCACATTATTGCCAGCGAGAAATCTCCATCACCTCGCCGCCGGGCGGAATATCGTCCTCGTCATGGGTGACCAGCACCACCGGAATATTGCGCGCGCGGACGGCGTCAAATACCCATGCCCGGAACGTCGTGCGTAACGCTTTATCAAGGCGGCTGAACGGTTCGTCCAGCAGCAGCGCCTGCGGCTCTGCGAGCAGGGCGCGCAGCAGGCTCACCCGGGCGCGCTCTCCGCCGGAAAGGGTGGCCGGATCGCTGTCGTAATGACCGCCAAGCCCGGCGGAATCCAGCGCCTGCTTGACCGCTTCCCGCCGTGCGCGTCCCGCGATCCGCTCAGGCAAGGCCAGCAGCAAATTTTGCCCAACGCTGAAAGGGTCGAACAGCAGCGCGTCCTGAAAAAGAATCCCCAGACCGCGGGATTCGACGGGCAAACCGTCGCAGCGGCGTTCGCCGATCCACAGTTCGCCCCGCGCCTGAAAATTCTCTGACAACGCGCCGACCATCCAGGCAAAGAGGGTCGATTTGCCGCTGCCGGACGGCCCCATCAGGGTGACAATCTCCCCGCGGGGTACACAAAAATTGACCTCGCGGAAAAGCGGTTCGATGGTGAGATCGTTGACCTTAAGCATTAGCGTAATCCTTGACGGTAGCAGCCCGCGAGCCGGGATAACAGCGCAGCAAGACCGAATACGACGCCCGTGACCAGCAGTAATCCCAGGGCACGGTTAGCGAGAACCGGGATGCTGCCTCCGCTGCTGAGCGCGACGGTCTCGGTGGTCAGCGTGGCGAAACGTCCCGCGCCCAGCCACAGGGTCGGCATATATTGGGCCATGCTGACGGAAAAGCCGGTGGCAAAGGCCAGCAGCGCAGGACGCACCAGCAGGGGACATTTCAGCAGGCAGAAAATTTTTGCCCGCCGCCAGCCGAGCGTTCTGGCGGTAAGGATAAGCCGGGGATCGATCCGCCGCCAGGCGGGCTGCAGCACCAGCAGCATCCACGGTAGCACCCACAGCAGATGGCTCCAGAGGACGGCGATAAAGCCTCCGTCGAGACCCAGATGCAAAGCAATCGCGTATTGCCCGGTGACGAGCGGCAGTGCCGGAAGGGCGAGCGGTAGCCACACCCACGCCGCGCCGCGCTGCGGTCCCCATTCCAGCCAGAGAAAAATGACGATCAGGGCGATAAGGCTCGAAAGCAGACCGAAGGAGAGGCTGGTTCCCACGGGACCTACGTCGTCCCGCTGCGCCAGCATCAACAGCACGGCGGCGCAAAGGAGGCCGCATGCGGGCAAAAAGCCGTTGAATGCGCGTTCAGGCAGGACGAGATGCAACCTGCGGCGCGTCCCGCTCAGGTCCGGAATCGCGCGACGCCAGACCTTCCACAGGCCGTACCCCAGCGCGGCAAGCGCGGCCAGCAAAAGAAGGAGCACCAGGCACAGCAGCGTCCCTTTCACCTGCTGCTGCGCGTCGCCCTGGCTCAGCCACTGCCAGGCCAGCACGGCCAGCGTGGGCGGGTTGCCGGGCCCGAGAACGATCGCTACGTCCACAACCGACAGCGACCACGCCAGCACCGCCAGCATAACCGCCCCGAGGACGGGCGCGATCGCCGGAAGGATCAGCCAGCTGAGCGTCTGAAAACGCCCGTAGCCAAAGGTTTGCAGGACGATCTTCTGCTGCGCAAGCCCTTTTTCCGGCAGCACGGCGTAAATGGCCCACAGCACAAATGCGCTCTCTTTGACCGCGAGCGTCAGGCCCAGCCCTACGCCGTAGCGGTCAAACGGCGGCGAACAGACGGTACAAACCTGATAAAACAGTCCGCCCTCGGCAAACAGCAGTAGCGCGCTGGTGGCGAAGGCCACGTGGGGGATCGCCAGCAGCCACGGCAGGCGCGTGCTGAGGCGCCGCCAGCGGGTGCCGGGCCAGAAAAGAGCCACGAGGGAAAGGGCGATAAACAAGGCCCCCAGCGTAGCGATAAGCGTTGAGACCAGCGTGGCAATGGCTGCCTGCGGCAGCTGAGGATCGTTTAGCAGCCGCTGCCAGTTCGTCACGGAAAAGGCCGGCGCGAACAGCACGGTGCCAGCGGGCAGGATCGGCAGATAAATCACCGTCATCGCCAGCCAGACAAGCCAGCCTAACGGGTGCCGTAACGACGCAGCCATTCCTGCTCCAGCGCGTTCACCCACGCGGACTGCGGCTCCGGGAGCACCTTCGGTAGCCCCTGAGGCGTGTGGGCCTGCAGCTGTTTCGCTTCACCTTCGGGCAGCGTTTTCGCATCCAGCACGCTCGGATCTCCCCAAATGGCCGGGTCGGCCTTGCGGATCTGTGCCTGCGGCGACAGCAGGAAATTGGCGACCACTTTCGCCCCCGCGCTCGCGCTGGCATTAGCCGGAATAGCGACAAAATGCACGTTGCCGAGCATCCCGCCCTGAAAACCAAAGCTGTAGCTGTCGGCAGGCAGTTCGCCGCTCGCCACTTTTTGCTGCGCATGCGCCGGGTTAAAGGTCAGCGACAGGTTCAGACTTCCGCTGGCGAGCAGGGCATCCATCCGGGCGGGTGAGGGAGGGAAGTCTTTTCCTTCACGCCACAGCAGCGGGTGCAGTTTATCGAGGTAGGCCCAGAGCGGCGCCGTAACCTGGGCAAACGTATCATCAGGCGCTTTTTGTAACGCCTCGGGATTCGTCGTAAGCGTCAGCAGCAACTGCTCAAGAAAGGCCGTGCCGGTAAAATCGGGTGGGCGAGGATAGCTCACCTTGCCCGGGTGCTGCTGCGCGTACGCCAGCAGCGCCTGCGGATCCTCCGGCGGCATTGGCATGCTGGCTTTGCGGGCAATAAAAGTCAGCTGCGCGCCGCCCCACGGCGATTCCGCCCCGTCGGTGGGAATCGCAAAATCTTCCGTAACGGGTTTACGGGTATCGACATAGCGCCAGTTGGGCAGACCCTGCGCCCACCCGGTTTGCAGCAGGTTCGCCTCTTTTAGCGTGCGGAAGTTCTCGCCGTTCACCCACAGGAGGTCGACCGAGCCGTTGGTCTTACGCCCTGCGGCGGCTTCCGTCTGAATACGTTTGACCGCATCGGCGGCATCCGCCAGCGGGACGATTTTTAGGGTGATGGCATAGTGCGTTTGCATCTCACCGCTGACCCACTCAAGGTAGCGGTTAACCGCCGGATCGCCGCCCCAGGCGTTAAACCAGACGGTCTGGCCTTTGGCCTGCTGTTGAATAGCTTGCCAGCCGTCGGCGGCATAGAGGGGGGCTGCCAACAGCAGACCGGTCAGAAACGTGCAAAAACGCACACGGCGCATAATGCCTCACTTTTTATCAGCAGGGAGATAGCGGGAAAACAGCCGGCGCGTAACCAGCGGTAATAACCCCAGTAGTGTAAAGGCGAATACCACGCCCGGCGACAAAATATCGCGCAGCGATGCCACTTTTCCCAGTTCCCGCCCGGCGTTCAGAAAGATAACCGTCGCGGGCAGCATGGCGAGCTGGCTGACCCACCAGTAGCGCCGGACCGTGATGCGGGTCAGCCCCATCAGTAAATTCACCAGGAAAAACGGGAACAGCGGCATCAGGCGCAGGGCAAAAAGATAGCCCGCGCCGTCGCGCGCCATGCCCGCATTTACCGTTGCCATCTGTCGGGCAAACCGCCGCTGCACCCAGTCGCGCAGCAGGTAACGGCTGGCGAGCATCGCCAGCGTGGCCCCGAGCGTGGAGGCAAACGAAACCAGCACGGTGCCTTCCCACAGCGTAAATAACGCCCCGCCCAGCAGGGTCAGAACCGCCGCGCCGGGTATCGAGAGAGCGGAAACCGCCACGTAAAGCGCAAAGAAGATCAGCGCGCTACGCAGCGGCGCGTGGTCGACATGGGAGAGTAGCGTCTGCTGGTGGGTTTTAATTCCTGCCAGAGAAAGCGTGTCAGGCGGCAGAATGACAAGTGTCATAAGAAATGCGCCCAGAAGGGCGCACAGGAAGAGTGTTTTTCGTATGTTCACGCGCGATTACAGCTTGAATTTAGCCCATACCGGCGCGTGGTCCGACGGTTTTTCCATGCTGCGGATGTCGTAGTCGATCCCGGTTTCGATGCAGCGCTCCGCCAGCGGCGTACTCGCCAGCAGCAGATCGATACGCAGGCCGCGGTTGTCGTCAAAGCCCTTCGAGCGGTAGTCAAACCACGAGAAGCGATCCTGCGTTTCCGGGTTGGCATTGCGGAAGGTATCCACCAGGCCCCAGCCCAGCAGGCGCTCCATCCACTCACGCTCTTCCGGCAGGAAGGAGCATTTGCCGGTGCGCAGCCAGCGCTTGCGGTTCTCTTCGCCGATGCCGATATCCAGATCCGTTGGGCTGATGTTCATGTCGCCCATGATCAGCACCGGATTCTCTTTTTTCAGTTCGGTCGTCAGATAGTTCTGCAGATCCTGATAAAACTTCGCTTTGGCCGGGAATTTTGTCTCGTGATCGCGGCTCTCACCCTGCGGGAAATAGCCGTTAATGACCGTAATATTCCCGAGCGCGGAGGGCACTTCCGCCATGATGATGCGGCGCTGGGCTTCTTCACCGTCGCCGGGGAAGCCGCGGCGCACGGAAACCGGCGTGTCTTTGGTGAGCAGCGCGACGCCATAGTGACCTTTCTGACCGTGGTAAAAGACGTTGTAGCCGAGTTTCGCCACCTCTTCGAGGGGGAACATGTCGTCGTGTACCTTGGTCTCCTGCAGGCCGATCACATCTGGCTGATGTTGCTCAACAATGGCTTCTAGCTGATGAGGGCGGGCGCGCAGGCCGTTGATATTAAAAGAGACAAATTTCATAGTCGCTGCCAGTGCAAGGTGAATAGTGCATGGATGGTAGCAGAATTTGCGTCAACTGTTACCGGGTTCGACCAATAACTGCGACAGATATTGCCGGTGGTGCAATATTTGCACCATTCTGACGCGCTTCGCCCTCAAACAGGGCGTAAAGGGCCGATAAATTTCGCGAGCGATCACAATTCCAGAATTATATTTGGCCTGTGCATACTCTTTCTGATTTTCATGCGGCAAAGCGCCGCTTGTCGTAAAAATATTCACTTTTTATGCACTAACAGTGAATAACTCCATATTGTAACCTATTGATATTCTGTTACCTCACCCCGTTTATGCATTTTTATCGCTGGCTGGCACGAAGGCTGCAATCTACATTCACAGTGCAAACACTCAATTATTTAACATTCAAATAACTTTTTATTTACCGGATGAGGTCGCTATGTCTCTGTCAATTACGCGTGAAAATTTCGATGAATGGATGATGCCGGTTTACGCTCCGGCGGCTTTTATTCCGGTTCGCGGGGAAGGCTCACGCCTGTGGGATCAGCAGGGTAAAGAGTATATCGACTTTGCCGGGGGGATTGCGGTGAATGCGCTGGGTCATGCCCATCCGGCGCTGCGTCAGGCGCTGAATGACCAGGCGGCGAAGTTCTGGCATACCGGCAACGGCTTTACCAACGAACCCGCGCTGCGCCTGGCGAAAAAGCTGATTGACGCGACCTTCGCTGAAAAAGTCTTTTTCTGTAACTCCGGCGCGGAGGCCAACGAAGCGGCGCTGAAGCTGGCGCGCAAATATGCCCACGACAAGTTTGGGACGCACAAGAGCGGGATTGTGGCGTTTAAAAATGCCTTCCACGGGCGCACGCTCTTTACCGTGAGCGCGGGCGGCCAGCCTTCTTATTCGCAGGATTTCGCTCCGCTGCCGCCGGATATTCGCCACGGCATTTATAACGATCTGCAGTCCGCCAGCGAGCTGATTAACGACACCACCTGCGCGGTGATTGTCGAACCAATGCAGGGCGAGGGCGGCGTGCTTCCGGCGCAAAAGGCATTCCTGCAGGGGCTGCGCGAGCTGTGCGACCGTCACGACGCGGTCCTGATTTTCGACGAAGTGCAGACCGGCGTAGGCCGCACCGGCGAGCTGTATGCCTATATGCACTACGGCGTGACGCCGGACGTTCTCTCTACCGCCAAAGCGCTGGGCGGCGGCTTCCCGATTGGCGCGACGCTGACCACCGATAAATTCGCCAGCGTGATGACCGTGGGCACCCACGGCACCACCTACGGCGGTAACCCGCTGGCGACCGCCGTCGCCGGACAGGTGCTCGACATCATTAACACCCCTGAGGTGCTGAAGGGCGTTAAGCAGCGTCACGAGTGGTTCGTTGAGCGCCTGAACGCCATCAACGGCAAGCTTGGCCTGTTTAAAGAAATTCGCGGCCTGGGGCTGTTGATCGGCTGCGAGCTCACGGCTGAGTTTGCCGGAAAAGCGAAGCTTATTTCACAGGAAGCGGCAAAAGCGGGCGTGATGGTGCTGATTGCCGGTGCCAACGTGGTGCGTTTTGCCCCTGCGCTGATTGTCAGCGAGGAAGAGGTGCAAACCGGTCTGGATCGTTTTGCGCTGGCGTGTGAGAAGGTGAAATCCGGGGTGTCATCATGATGGTCATCCGTCCCGTTGAGCGCGGCGATATTGCCGGGCTCATGCAGCTTGCCGGTAAGACGGGAGGCGGGCTGACCTCGCTTCCTGCCGATGAAAAAACGCTGTCGGCGCGCATTGAGCGCGCCCTGCAAACCTGGCAGGGGACGTTGCCAAAAAGCGAACAGGGTTACGTGTTCGTACTGGAAGACACCGAAACGGGGAGCGTGGCCGGGATCTGCGCCATTGAAGTGGCCGTCGGGCTTAACGACCCGTGGTACAACTACCGCGTCGGCACCATGGTTCACGCCTCGAAAGAGTTGAACGTCTATAACGCGCTGCCCACGCTGTTTCTCTGCAATGACCACACGGGCGCCAGCGAGCTCTGTACGCTGTTCCTCGACCCGGCGTGGCGCAAAGAGGGCAACGGCTATCTGCTCTCCAAATCGCGCTTTATGTTTATGGCCGCTTTCCGAGATCGCTTTAACGAAAAAGTGGTGGCAGAGATGCGCGGCGTGATCGACGACAAAGGCTACTCGCCCTTCTGGGAGAGCCTGGGCGAGCGCTTCTTCTCGATGGAGTTCAGCCGGGCGGACTATCTCTGCGGCACCGGCCAGAAAGCTTTTATCGCGGAGCTGATGCCTAAACATCCTATCTATACCCATTTCTTAACGCCTGAAGCGCAGGCGGTAATTGGCGAAGTGCATCCGCAAACCGCGCCTGCCCGCGCGGTGCTGGAGAAAGAGGGCTTCCGCTACCGTAACTATGTCGACATCTTTGACGGCGGGCCAACGCTTGAGTGCGATATCGACCGCGTGCGCGCCATCCGTAAAAGCCGCCTGGTTGAGGTATCCGAAGGCCAGCCCGCGCCGGGTGACTGGCCGGCATGCCTGGTGGCGAACGAAAATTACGCCAACTTCCGCGCCATGCTGGTGCGGACCAACCCGAAATGTGAACGTCTGGTGCTGACGGCTGCAGAGCTGGATGCCCTGAAATGTAACGCCGGCGATACGGTTCGCCTGGTGCGTCTCTGCCCTGAGGAGAAAACAGCATGACATTATGGATTAACGGTGACTGGGTAACGGGCGAAGGCGAACAGCGCGTAAAAACCAATCCAGTTGGAAAAGAGGTGCTGTGGAAGGGAAATGACGCCAGCGTCGCGCAGGTCGAGCAGGCCTGCCGTTCCGCACGACACGCGTTTCTCGCGTGGGCAAAACGGCCATTCGCCGAGCGCCAGGCGCTTATTGAAAAATTTGCCGGACTGCTGGAGGCCAACAAGGCCGAGCTGACGCGCATCATCGCGTCCGAAACCAGCAAACCGCGCTGGGAAGCGGCGACCGAAGTGACGGCGATGATCAATAAAATCGCTATTTCGGTTAAGGCGTACCACACCCGCACCGGCGAGCAGCATACTGAGATGCCGGACGGCGCGGCCACGCTGCGCCACCGTCCGCACGGCGTGCTGGCGGTGTTTGGCCCGTATAACTTCCCTGGGCATCTGCCGAATGGTCACATTGTCCCCGCGCTGCTGGCGGGCAATACCGTCATCTTCAAACCGAGCGAGCTTACGCCGTTAACCGGCGAGGCGGTGGTGAAGCTATGGGAGCAGGCCGGGCTGCCGCCGGGCGTGCTGAACCTCGTGCAGGGCGGGAGGGAAACCGGCCAGGCGCTGAGCGCGCTGAGCGATATCGACGGCCTGCTGTTTACCGGCAGCGCCGGAACGGGCTATCAGCTGCACCGCCAGCTGGCGGGGCAGCCGGAGAAAATTCTGGCGCTGGAGATGGGCGGCAACAACCCGCTGATTGTCGAAGATCCTGATGATATCGACGCTGCGGTGCACCTGACGATCCAGTCCGCCTTTATTACCGCTGGACAGCGCTGCACCTGCGCCCGCCGCCTGCTGGTCAAGCGCGGCGCGCAGGGGGATGCCTTCCTGAAGCGTCTGGTAGAGGTGAGCGCGCGGCTGGTGCCTGCCGCGTGGGATGCCGACCCGCAGCCGTTTATCGGCGGGCTGATCTCCGAACAGGCCGCGCTGAACGTGCTCAACGCCTGGCAGGACCACGTTGCACGCGGGGCGAAAACCCTGCTCGAGCCGAAGCAAGTTCAGCCGGGTACCTCGCTGCTGACGCCGGGCATCGTAGAGATGAGCGGTGCGAGCAGCGTTCCGGATGAAGAGGTGTTTGGCCCGCTGCTGTGTGTCTGGCGTTACGACGATTTTGATACGGCCATTGCGATGGCGAATAACACCCGCTACGGCCTGTCGAGCGGGCTGATATCGCCGCATCGCGAGAAGTTTGAACAACTACTGCTGGAAGCGCGTGCCGGGATCGTGAACTGGAATAAACCGCTGACCGGGGCGGCGAGCACCGCGCCGTTCGGCGGCGTGGGCGCCTCGGGCAACCATCGCGCCAGCGCCTGGTATGCCGCCGATTACTGCGCGTGGCCGATGGCGAGTCTGGAAACCCCGGCGCTGACGCTGCCGGAGACGCTTAACCCGGGGCTCGATTTTACGAAGGGAGAAGGCCATGAAAGCGCGTGAAGTCAACTTTGACGGGCTGGTGGGGCTGACGCACCACTATGCCGGTCTCTCCTTTGGTAATGAAGCCTCGACGAAGCACCGCTTTCAGGTCTCCAACCCGAAGCTGGCGGCGAAGCAGGGGCTGCTAAAAATGAAGGCGCTCGCGGATGCCGGCTTCCCGCAGGCGGTGATCCCGCCGCAGGAACGCCCTAACGTGGCGGTGCTGCGCCAGCTAGGATTTAGCGGTACGGACGAGCAGGTCGTCGAAAAAGCGGGTACGCAGACGCCGCATTTGCTCTCTGCGGCAAGCTCTGCCTCTTCAATGTGGGTGGCCAACGCGGCCACCGTCGCGCCGTCAGCCGATACGCTGGATGGTAAAGTCCATCTGACGGTGGCGAACCTGAATAATAAGTTTCATCGCGCCACCGAAGCGGACACCACGGAGCGCGTGCTGCGCGCTATTTTCAAGCATGACGCCCATTTTGAGATCCATCAGGCCCTGCCGCAGGTGGCGATGTTTGGCGACGAAGGCGCGGCCAACCATAACCGGCTGGGTGGCGATTACGGCGATCCCGCCGTGCAGCTGTTTATCTACGGGCGGGAAGAGGGCGGCCACGCCGCGCCAACCCGTTATCCAGCGCGTCAGACGCTCGCGGCCAGCCAGGCGGTTGCGCGCCTGAACCAGGTCAATCCTTCCCAGGTGATTTTTGCCCAGCAGAACCCGCACGTGATCGACCAGGGCGTGTTCCATAACGACGTGATTGCCGTGTCCAACCGCCAGGTGCTGTTCTGCCATGAGCAGGCCTTTGCCCATCAGGATAAGCTGCTCGCCACGCTGCGCGAACGCGTGCCGGGCTTTATGCCGATCCAGGTGCCAACGCAGGCGGTCAGCGTGCAGGACGCGGTCGAAACCTATCTGTTCAACAGCCAGCTGCTGAGCCGCGATGACGGCAGCATGATGCTGGTGCTGCCGCAGGAGTCCCGGGATCATCTGGGCGTGTGGCGCTACCTCACCGAACTGGTGAAGGCCGATAACCCGATTGACGAGCTGCGCGTGTTTGACCTGCGCGAAAGCATGGCTAACGGCGGTGGCCCCGCCTGTCTGCGCCTGCGGGTCGTGTTAACGCCAAATGAAATACAGGCCGTTAACCCGGCAGTCATGATGAATGAGACGCTCTTTAACACCCTGAACGACTGGGTGGACCGCTACTATCGCGACCGGTTAACGCAGGCCGATCTGGTTGACCCACAGCTGCTGCGCGAAGGGCGCGAGGCGCTGGACGCGTTATCGTCAATCCTGCAGCTGGGCTCGGTTTACCCGTTCCAGCGCTAAAGGAGAGGATATGGAGAATTTACTCGCGCTGACCCTGGCCGATGAAACGCCGGACCAGAGTGAGGGGGAAGGCCCCTCATTCCGCTGGCGGTGGCTGGGGCGCGGGGTGCTTGAGCTGACGCCGAAGGCCAGCAGCGCGTTATCGCTGCTGCTTTCCACGGGGATCCACGGGAATGAAACTGCACCCGTTGAGATCGTCGATGGGCTGCTGCGCGCGCTGTATCGCGGCGAGATCGCCCTTGCGTGCCGCGTGCTGGTGGTGCTTGGCAATCCGCCTGCGCTGGCGCAAAACAAACGGTATCTGGTCAGCGACATTAACCGCATGTTCGGCGGGCGCTGGTCGCAGTTTCCGCAGAGTGACGAAACGGCGCGCGCGCAGTGGCTGGAGAACGTCGTGACGACGTTTTTTGCCGCGGCGGGACCGGCGCGCTGGCATCTGGATCTGCATACGGCGATCCGCGCCTCTTACCATGTCAGATTCGGCGTTCTGCCGCAGCGCAATCAGCCGTGGGATGAAGCGTTTCTGAGCTGGCTGGGGGATGCCGGGCTGGAGGCGCTGGTGTTTCATCAGTCGCCGGGCGGGACCTTTAGTCACTTCACTTGCGAACGGTTTGGCGCGCTGTCCTGTACGCTGGAGCTGGGAAAAGCGCTACCGTTCGGACAGAACGATCTCACGCGCTTTGCGCCTACGGAGCTCGCGCTTCGGGCGCTGCTCGGTGGGACGGCTACCGAGCACGCACATCAGCCCGTTGAGCGTTACCGGGTCGTACAGCAGATCACCCGCCGCAGCGAGGCTTTCCAGCTTCACATGGCCGCGCACACCCTGAACTTCACGCCGTTTCGCAAAGGGGCTCTGCTGGCGGAAGATGGCGAAGAGCGTTACGAGGTGCAGAAAACCACCGAATATGTGCTGTTCCCCAACCCCTCCGTAGCGTTTGGCCTGCGGGCCGGTCTGATGCTGGAAAAACTCACCTGAACCTTTCCCCTCTCACCATCCGGGAGGGGAAGTAAATATGTTTTCTTAGCGATTAAAGCGCTCTGATTTCTTTTACGGAATATTCCTGGCAAATTGCTTTATTATTCACCGTCACTTCGTTATACTTCTGCTAAATAGCTTTAAAATCATCGTATTGAATATTTCTTGTTGCAACTCTCCACGCTTTATCCTTATTTCCTCCACATTTGGCGAAAAATTGTTTTTTACACTTTCATTGTTTTACCGTTGCTCTGATTAATTGACGATAAACCCCGTAAAGTTAATCTCGTCAACACGGCATAGCGCCGAAGAATAACTGAAAGAAAGGAAATAAATTATGCGTAAGTTTACTGCACTGTTTGTTGCTTCTACCCTGGCTCTGGGCGCTACCAGCATGGCGTTCGCCGCAGATACCGCAACCACCACCGCCGCGCCAGCTGAAGGCAAAATGATGATGCATCATAAAGGCAAGCCGGGTATGCACCACGAGATGATGATGTTCAAAGATTTGAACCTGACGGACGCGCAGAAGCAGCAGATCCGCGACATCATGAAAAGCCAGCGTGACCAGATGAAGCGTCCTCCGCTGGAAGAGCGCCGCGCAATGCATGACATTATTGCCAGCGACAGCTTCGATAAGGCGAAAGCCGAAGCGCAGATCGACAAAATGGCCGAGCAGCACAAAGCCCGCATGCTGGCCCACATGGAAACCCAGAACAAGATCTACAACATTCTGACCCCGGAACAGAAAAAACAGTTTAATGCCAATTTTGAGAAGCGTCTGACAGAACGTCCGGCGATGGAAGGTAAAATGCCAGCACCAACCGAATAATCGGTTCACTCTCTTAAGACCGCCGGGATCCTGTCCACAAAAGCGAAATCGCTGTGGACAGGACCGGCGGTTTTTCTATTCTGCCCTCTTGCCTGCCGCCGCCAGCGCGGTATTCTCCTGTAGTCGCTTCAGAGAATGTCTGTAGAGTCATGGCGTTAGCATTTTTATTAACGTTCCGCTAAGGCCTGCCCGCTCTGCTGCCGATACTGTGTCTGTGAATACCTAACGATAACAAACAAGACTGCAGGGGTAGCGATATCCTTGCCCTGGCACGGGTTGTGCCATTCAGGAGTGGTGATGGAGTTCTTTGATATTCGTAAGATGCCGGTCAGCCTCTGGCGCAATGGTGCCGGCGAAACGCGAGAAATTTGCTGTATCCCTCCCGCGACGCGCGATTTTTTCTGGCGTGCCAGTATTGCGACCATCGCCAGCAACGGCGAATTCTCCTCGTTTCCCGGTGTCGACCGGGTCATTACCCTGCTGGAAGGCGGGGAGGTGACGCTGGATGCCGGTCAGGCGTTCTGCCATACCCTTAAACAGCATCAGCCTTACAGTTTTGCCGGCGATTTGCCGGTGAAGGCGCTGCTTTCCGATGGCAGGATGGCGATGGATTTCAACATCATGACCCGGCGCGACTGCTGTCAGGCGAAGGTGCGGGTTGCCGATCGTACTTTTACCACCTTTGGCTCGCGCGGGGGCGTGGTGTTTGTATTAAGCGGGGCGTGGCAATTGGGTGATAAATTGCTCACGGCCGATCAGGGCGCCAGCTGGCAGGAGGGGACCCATACTCTGCGTCTGCTGGAGTCTCAGGGCACCCTGCTGTTCAGTGAAATTAACTGGCTGCCGGGTCAATGAGCGCGATGATCTCGAACTTGCCCGCTAATACGGGCTTGCAGAGGATTTTGTAGCCGTCGTGGTCGAATCCCGCGGGGGTGCGCAGCAGGGTTGCCGCGTCGCTTAAATCATCGACAGCCCCCAGCCAGAGCCAGTTATTGACGATGTGATACTGCGTCATGGTTTCACCCACTTCTTTTAGCGCAACGGCGCCGTCCCACGGCCAGCAGTTGACGCTGATCCCGGCCAGTCCCGCGAGGAGCCGGGCGTGATGCGCCTCAACGCTCTCTTTTCCGCAGCAGGCGCCTGCGCAGCGCTTCAGAGCGGAGCGGAAACAGGCGCGGCCCCGCGTGGTACCCTCTAGCCCTAAAAGGCTATAGCAAAGCTGCAGCTCGTCCGCGAGCGCCTGCAGAGACTGCAGGGCGGCACGCTTGTTTGCGAACAGCCCGAAGAGATTCGGGGCGTGGGAGAAATCGACCTCGCGGGCATAGACGACCTGCGGCTTGCCGTCGGCGATCTGCAGGGAGCAGAGCTGGCGGTTGCGGCGCAGGCGCTTATTGAAGAGCGGCTGCTGCTCTTTTATCAGCCGGGCTTCCAGCAACAGCGCGCCCATTTCTCCCGCCGTCTGGAACCAGGTAATGCGTCGCGACTGGCGCAGCATGGCGGCCTCGTCCGGGGTGCGCAGGTGGGATAACACCCGGCTGCGAATGTTAACGCTTTTGCCGATGTAGAGCGGCAGGGTCTCGCTTTCACCGTGAAAGATGTACACGCCCGGCTGTTTGGGCAGCGCCTCAAGCCAGGGGCGAAGATGTTCGGGATATTCATAGATAGCCGCCGCTTCAAACTCAAGACGCGGGGCTGATTGACGCCTGCTCACATACTGCTCCATATACTGTTCAGGTATACAGTGTAGCAGGTGTGCTGTGGTTAAAAAAGAGCCGGGTGGCGGCTACGCCTCACCCGGCCATGACGTGCGGCCTGATGCCCTCACCCCAACCCTCTCCCACGGGAGAGGGCGCAAACACAAAAAACGGTAACCTGGGTTACCGTTTTGCGTTTATTTCCAGAAATCGTCAAACACCGTAATTGGCGTGTGGCGCTTGTGCTCGGTTTTCAGGTACCAGCCCTCGATAATTTTCGCGGTACCTTCATCCAGCGTTTTGCCTTCCAGATAATCATCAATGTTGTCATAGGTGACGCCAAGGGCCGCTTCATCCGGCAGGGAAGGGCGATCGTCTTCCAGATCCGCTGTTGGTGCTTTCTTGTACAGGTGCTCAGGGCAGCCCAGCGCGGCGAGCAGCTGCTTGCCCTGACGCTTGTTGAGACGGAAAATCGGGTTGATGTCGGTGCCGCCATCGCCGTATTTGGTGAAGAAACCGGTGATCGCTTCTGCCGCATGGTCGGTGCCTACCACAACGCCTTTGGTCATCCCGGCGATGCTGTACTGCGCTTTCATGCGCTCGCGCGCTTTCTCGTTGCCGCGCACAAAATCACTTAATTCAATGCCCGCTTCGCGCAGCGCCTGCTCGCTTGCCAGCACCGAGGCTTTGATATTGACGGTAAGCACGCGATCGGGCTTGATGAACGCGATGGCGTCCTGGCAGTCCTGTTCGTCCGCCTGAACCCCGTAAGGCAGACGCACGGCGATAAACTGCAGCGCTTCGTCGCCCGTCTCTTCACGAAGCTCTGAAATCGCCATCTGGCAGAGTTTACCCGTCAGGGTAGAGTCCTGCCCGCCGCTGATGCCCAGCACCAGGGATTTCAGGAAAGCGTTCTTTTTTAAGTACGACTTTAAAAAATCCACGCTGCGGCGGATCTCTTCCTGTGCATCTATCGCAGGCTTAGCGCCCAGCGCCTGAATAATCTCTTGTTGCAGAGCCATCATGCCCTCCGTATGCAGAACATAAACAGAATGTGTTAACTGTTAAAACTAACCCTTTGGGCGGAAAACGACAAGGATCACAGTTTCGAGTGCGTTAATTTGCGGCGATTTAGCAGCTTATCGTTGTTTTATTAGAATTTTCCGAAATTCGTCTGGCGTAAATCACAAAGTTGAACAATAGTACTTTTTATCCCATGCTTAGATAACACGCTGATAAACAAGAGGACGGAATATGAACAAGAACGTAGCAGGAATTCTTAGCGCAGCGGCGGTACTGACGATGCTGGCAGGGTGTACGGCTTACGATCGCACCAAGGATCAGTTTACCCAGCCCGTGGTTAAAGACGTTAAAAAAGGGATGACACGTTCGCAGGTGGCTGCGATCGCCGGCAAGCCTTCTTCTGAAGTGACCATGATTCACGCGCGCGGTACGTGTCAGACTTATATCCTGGGTCAACGTGATGGTAAGGCAGAAACCTACTTCGTCGCGCTGGATGATACCGGACATGTGATTAACTCCGGCTATCAGACCTGTGCTGAATACGACACCGATCCGCAGGCACCTAAGGCGCAGTAACCCTGCTTGCCTGAAGATGTTAACAAACCGGCCTCTGGGCCGGTTTTTTTATTCATACGTTAATCTTATTTCTTTGCGCGAATTATTTGCCTGAAATGTGAAGGTAGTCAACAAGCCAGGTCAATGAGAGACAATTTAGGCCTATCCAGAATTATCTCCCCTCTGTACCATTGCGTATACTCACTTCAACGATAAACAACAGTACGCAAGCTACCTGTCTGCCGGGACAGCGAGTCGAGTGATAGCGCGACGGCAGGTAGTCATACAAGAGGGAAATTATGATGGAAAAGAAACATATCTACCTGTTCTGCTCAGCGGGCATGTCAACCTCGCTTCTGGTGTCAAAGATGCGCGCGCAGGCTGAAAAGTATGAAGTTCCTGTGGTGATTGAAGCGTTTCCGGAAACGCTGGCGGGCGAAAAAGGCCAGAAAGCCGATGTTGTGTTACTGGGGCCGCAAATTGCCTATATGTTGCCCGAAATTCAACGACTGCTACCGAATAAACCGGTCGAGGTGATCGACTCGGGGCTGTACGGCAAGATCGATGGTTTAGGTGTACTTAAAGCTGCTGTGGCAGCCATTAAAAAAGCTGCTAATTAATTTTTATTTTTCCCGTCAAAGAGTTATTTCACACACAATTACGCCGTAACATGCGTTACGGCATTTAAGGGTATTTTCCTATGAGTAAAGTCATCGCTTCACTTGAAAAGGTACTCCTTCCTTTTGCTGTTAAAATAGGAAAGCAGCCTCACGTTAATGCCATCAAAAACGGTTTTATTAAATTAATGCCGTTGACGCTGGCCGGGGCCATGTTCGTTTTAATTAACAACGTTTTTCTGAGCTTTGGTGAAGGTTCCTTCTTTTATTCATTAGGAATTCGGTTAGACGCTTCCACTATTGAAACCCTTAACGGTTTTAAAGCCATCGGCGGCAACGTATATAACGGTACGTTGGGTATTATGTCGCTGATGGCGCCTTTCTTTATTGGGATGGCGCTGGCTGAAGAGCGGAAAGTGGATCCGCTGGCCGCCGGATTATTATCCGTTGCCGCGTTTATGACCGTCACGCCTTACAGCGTGGGTGAAGCCTACGCCGTTGGCGCAAACTGGCTGGGCGGAGCCAACATCATCTCCGGTATTGTTATCGGCCTGGTGGTGGCAGAAATGTTCACCTTTATTATCCGTCGCAACTGGGTTATCCGCCTGCCGGATAGCGTGCCGGCCTCCGTTTCTCGTTCATTTTCCGCGTTGATCCCAGGCTTCATTATCCTCTCCATCATGGGGATTATCGCCTGGGCGCTCTCTCACTGGGGCACGAACTTCCACCAGATCATCATGGACTCTATCTCTACGCCGCTGGCGTCGATGGGTGGCGTGGTCGGTTGGGCGTATGTGATTTTCACCTCTCTGCTGTGGTTCTTCGGCGTGCATGGTTCACTGGCACTGGCCGCGCTGGACAGCGGAATTATGACCCCATGGGCACTGGAAAACGTTGCGCTTTACCAGCAGTACGGCTCCGTTGACGCGGCGCTGGCGGCAGGTAAAACCTTCCATGTGTGGGCGAAGCCGATGCTTGACTCCTATATCTTCCTGGGTGGTACCGGGGCGACCCTGGGTCTGATCATCGCGGTCTTTATTGTCTCTCGTCGCGCTGACTATCGTCAGGTGGCGAAATTGGCCCTGCCATCAGGCATCTTCCAGATTAACGAGCCGATTCTGTTCGGTCTGCCAATCATCATGAACCCGGTAATGTTTATCCCGTTCATCCTGGTGCAGCCGCTGCTGGCAGCGATCACCCTGACGGCCTACTACATGGGTATTATTCCACCGATCACCAACATCGCTCCGTGGACCATGCCGGCAGGTCTGGGCGCCTTCTTTAACACCAACGGTAGCGTCGCGGCCTTCCTGCTGGCGATATTCAACCTCGGGATTGCCACCCTGCTGTACATGCCGTTCGTGGCGATTGCGAACAAAGCTGCCACCATCATTGATGAAGAAGAGAGCGAAGAGGAAATTGCCCTCTCACTGAAATTCTAAGATTGACCGGCGCGGGGAAGCCCGCGCCAGCCACAAGGAGCTAAAACATGTTAGATTTGGATAGTATCGTCGCAGACGAAGCCGCAGAGAACGATCTCGAAGAAGTGGTGATGGGCCTTATCATCAACTCCGGGCAGGCGCGCAGCCTGGCGTATGCCGCACTGAAGCAGGCCAAGCAGGGCGATTTCGCCGCCGCGAAAACCATGATGGAGCAGTCCCGCACGGCCCTGAACGAAGCGCACCTGGTGCAGACAAAGCTGATTGAAAGCGACCAGGGCGAAGGGAAGATGAAGGTCAGCCTGGTGCTGGTACACGCTCAGGATCACCTGATGACGTCCATGCTGGCGCGTGAGCTGGTGGCGGAGTTGATTGAGCTTCACGAGAAAATGCACTAGGTCGGATTGAGCAGCAGGAGGTCAGCACGATGGAAATCAAAACCGCATTTGAACAGCAACTGTTTAATGGCAAAAATTTTCACGTGGTAATCTACAACAAGACGGAGAGCGCCAGCGGTCTGCACCAGCATGACTACTATGAGTTCACGATTGTTCTGACCGGCCGCTACTACCAGGAGATCAACGGTAAGCGCGTCCTGCTGGAGCGAGGGGATTTTGTCTTCCTGCCGATGGGTTCCTATCACCAGAGCTTTTACGAATTTGGCGCGACCCGCATTCTGAACGTGGGCGTCAGCAGACGCTTCTTTGAGAAGCACTATCTGCCGCTGGTGCCGTTCTGCTTTGTGGCGTCCCAGGTATATCGTGTGAAAAACGAGTTCATGACCTGGATTGAAACGGTCATCGCCTCGCTTAACTTCCGCGACAATGAGTTTGATGAATTTATTGAAACGGTGACCTTCTACGTGATGAACCGGTTGCGGCATCACCGTGAAGAGCAGCAGGTGACGGATGATGTTCCACAGTGGCTGCGCAGCACCGTGGAACTGATGCACGATAAAGGCCAGTTCAGCGAAAATGCGCTGGAAAATATGGTATCCCTCTCGGGGAAATCCCAGGAATATCTGACCCGCGCGACGCAGCGTTATTATCGTAAAACGCCGGTGCAAATAATTAATGAAATCCGCATTAATTTTGCCAAAAAACAGCTGGAGATTACCAACTATTCTGTCACCGATATTGCCTATGAGTCAGGATATAGCAGTCCCAGCCTGTTTATTAAAACTTTTAAGAAGTTGACCTCATTCACACCGAACAGCTACCGGAAGAATTTAACGGTAATTAATTAACTTTCGGCGGATTACCCGCCATAAATATTGCTTTAATGGCTTGCCCAAATAGCGGGAAGAGTACGCTATACCTTGCAGGCGATTAACCTGATACGCTAAGGGAGATATTATGCAAAAGAAATTAAAAGTCGTAACCATTGGTGGCGGCAGCAGCTATACCCCGGAATTACTCGAAGGTTTTCTGAAACGTTATCATGAATTACCGGTCAGCGAATTATGGCTGGTGGACGTTGAGGAAGGTCAGGAGAAGCTGGATATTATTTTCGACCTGTGCAAGCGCATGGTTGAGAAAGCGGGCGTGCCTATGACCGTGCATAAATCCCTCGATCGTCGCCTGGCGCTGAAAGATGCGGATTTCGTTACCACTCAGCTGCGCGTCGGCCAGCTAAAAGCGCGCGAGCTGGACGAGCGTATTCCGCTGAGCCACGGCTACCTGGGGCAGGAGACCAACGGCGCGGGCGGCCTGTTCAAAGGCCTGCGTACCATTCCGGTGATTTTCGACATCGTCAAAGATGTGCAAGAGATCTGCCCGAACGCGTGGGTGATTAACTTCACTAACCCGGCCGGAATGGTGACCGAGGCGGTATATCGTCATACCAATTTCAAACGCTTTATCGGCGTCTGTAATATCCCGATCGGCATGAAGATGTTTATCCGCGACGTGCTGGAGCTGACCGACAGTGACGATCTCTCAATCGATCTGTTCGGCCTGAACCACATGGTGTTCATTAAAGACGTCATCGTGAACGGAAAATCGCGCTTTGCCGAACTGCTCGACGGCGTGGCTTCCGGTCGCCTGACCGCGGCCTCCGTGAAGAACATCTTTGACCTGCCGTTCAGCGAAGGGCTGATCCGCTCGCTGAATCTGCTGCCGTGCTCGTACCTGCTTTACTACTTCAAGCAGAAAGAGATGCTGGCTATCGAAATGGGCGAGTACTATAAGGGCGGCGCGCGTGCGCAAATCGTTCAGAAAGTTGAGAAGCAGCTGTTCGATTTATATAAAGATCCGAACCTGAACGTCAAACCGAAAGCGCTTGAGCAGCGCGGTGGGGCCTATTACTCCGATGCAGCGTGTGAAGTGATCAACGCCATCTACAACGACAAGCAGGCGGAGCACTATGTTAACGTGCCGCATCACGGCCATATCGACAATATCCCGGCTGACTGGGCCGTCGAGATGACCTGCATTCTGGGGCGCGAGGGGGCTAAACCGCATCCACGTATCACCCACTTCGACGACAAAGTTATGGGCCTGATCCACACCATCAAAGGCTTTGAAGTGGCGGCGAGCAATGCGGCGCTGAGCGGTGAACTCAATGACGTGCTTCTGGCGCTGAACCTCAGCCCGCTGGTGCATTCCGACCGCGATGCGGAGCAGCTGGCCAGCGAGATGATCCTGGCGCATGAAAAATGGTTGCCGAACTTTGCCGCCACGATTGAGAAGCTGAAGTTCAAACAACACTGAGAGGACGCGCAATGGAAAACCTGCTGATCGTTAATGCTGATGACTTTGGCCTTTCGAAAGGCCAGAACTACGGCATTATTGAAGCCTGTCGCCGCGGGGTAGTGACCTCTACAACGGCACTGGTGAACGGTGAGGCGGTTGAACACGCGGCGCAGCTGAGCCGCGAGGTGCCAGAGCTGGGTGTCGGCATGCATTTTGTGCTGACGCTCGGGATGCCGCTTTCGCCCATGCCGGGCCTGACGCGTGACGGTCTGCTGGGGAAATGGATTTGGGAGCTGGCGGAGCAGGACGCTCTGCCCCTCGAAGAGATTGCCCGTGAGCTGGACTGCCAGTACAACCGCTTTGTTGATCTTTTTGGCAAGGCGCCGACGCATATCGACAGCCACCATCATGTGCACATGATCCCGGCGATTTTCCCGATTGTTGCGGTGTTTGCCCAACGCAAAGGCGTGGCGATGCGCGTGGATCGTGAGGCGCAGGGCGTGCCGGACTGTGCCGTGACAACAACTGAGGGGTTCAGCAGCGCCTTTTACGGTGACGAGATCGACGAAGCGCTGTTCCTGAAGGTGCTGGATGATTCTGCCGCGCGGGGGCAACGGTCGCTGGAGGTTATGGCGCATCCTGCCTTTGTCGATAACACCGTGCGTAAGAGCGCCTATTGCTGGCCTCGCCTGGCGGAGCTGGATGTCCTGACGTCGCCGTCGCTGAAGTATGCGATTGCCGAGCGTGGGTATCGGTTGGGGACGTTTGGGGATCTGTAAGAAGTGCCGGGTGGCGCGGTAAAAGCAAAACGGTAACCTGGGTTACCGTTTTTATTGTTTTCTCCCTCTCCCGTGGGAGAGGGGCGTGGTGAGGGCATCAGGCCGCACAACCGGGAATGGTTTTTAGGCCGGAATCTGATCGATCTTACTGCTGCGCGACCAGACGCGGTGCGCGGCGAGCAAATCAAACAGCTTCGTCATAAAGGCATCGTCAACGCTATCGCCCTCGACAATGCCGTCCTCACCCTGCTCGGCAACCTTCAGTTGCGCCTTAAACTGACGCGCGTCGCCGGACAGCGCAATGGGCTTCAGGTGCTTATAGGCTTCCAGCAGATAATAGACGGCGTCGCCGTTGGTCAGCAGGCTGGCAATATCCCCGCACGGCACGATCACCGCATCGACGGTCAGCGACGGCGCACCGGCAAAGGTCGCCGCGACCGGCAGCACGGAGCCGTCATCGGCGGTCACTTCACCCATGCGGGAATAGAGCAGTTTGGCGTGTACGCCCTGGGTTTTTAGCGCCTGCATAATCCCCAGCACGTCGCTGGCGCGGGTTTTGTCGTTCAGCAGGATGGCGACTACGCGGCCCTTAATTGAACCACCCGGCACCGCATACAGGCTCAGCGATGGATCTTTCTTCACGCCGTTAACCTCTTTCGGTGGTGCAAGGTTACGCTGTTCGTCCGTTAGCGTGATACCAAGGTTATCCGCCACGCTCTGGGCAAGCTGAATATCAATGTGCGCCAGCTGATCGACCACGCGCTCGCGGATGTAGGTGCGCACCACTTTGCTCAGTTCGAAGCTAAAGCCGCCGATGATGTGCTGTTGCTCAATCGGCGTCTGGCTGTTCCAGAACAGGCGAGGATGGGCGTAATACTCACCGAACGAGGGGCTGCGCTCGCGAATTTTGTTGCCGTCGATACGCTCCTGGTACGATTCGAATCCGCCGCGTTTCGGCCCCGGCGGGGTTTCTCGCGGCCAGTTGTCGTTGATGGAGTTCGGCTCATAGTTTGCCGGGTTGGTATCAATATCCTGACGGTGCATCCCGTCGCGCTGGAAGTTATGGTACGGGCAGGTTGGGCGGTTAATCGGGATCTCGTGGAAGTTCGGCCCGCCAAGACGGCTAATCTGCGTATCGGTATACGAGAACAGGCGTCCCTGTAAGAGCGGATCGTTGGTGAAATCCAGTCCGGGGACGATGTGGCCCGGGTGGAACGCGGCCTGCTCGTTTTCGGCAAAGAAATTATCCGGGTTGCGGTTAAGCACCATTTTCCCCACCAGCTGAACGGGCACCAGCTCCTCAGGGATGAGTTTTGTCGGGTCAAGCAGGTCGAAATCGAACTTAAACTCGTCTTCTTCCGGGATCAGCTGTAAGCCCAGTTCATATTCCGGGAAGTCACCCGCTTCAATGGATTCCCACAGTTCGCGGCGATGGAAGTCCGGATCGCGCCCGGTGAGCTTCTGCGCCTCATCCCATACCAGCGAGGCTTTGCCCGCTACCGGCTTCCAGTGGAAGCGCACAAACGTGGCTTTTCCTTCCGCGTTGATCATGCGGAAGGTATGAATACCGAACCCTTCCATCGTGCGATAGCTGCGCGGGATCCCACGGTCGGACATCGCCCACATCACGTTGTGTAAGGTTTCAGGCTGCAGGGAGACATAGTCCCAGAAGGTATCGTGCGCACTTTGTCCCTGGGGTATGGCCCAGTGGGGCTCCGGTTTTACCGCATGGACAAAGTCAGGAAATTTATGCGCATCCTGAATGAAAAACACTGGGGTGTTATTGCCCACCAGATCGAAAATACCCTCTTCGGTATAAAACTTGGTGGCAAAGCCGCGGATATCACGCACCGTATCTGCCGAACCTGCGCCACCCTGCACGGTGGAGAAACGCACAAAGACCGGCGTGATTTTATCCGGGTCGGAGAGGAAATCCGCTTTGGTGATCGCTTTCAGGCTTTTATAGGGCTGGAAGTAGCCGTGCGCCGCAGAACCGCGCGCGTGAACGATGCGTTCCGGAATTCGCTCGTGGTCAAAATGGGTAATTTTTTCCCGCAGGATGAAATCTTCCAGCAGGGTTGGCCCGCGCGCGCCTGCGCGAAGGGAGTTTTGATCGTCAGCAATGCGCACGCCCTGATTGGTGGTGAGTGCAAAACCTTCGCCGCCTTTACGGTGTGGCTCAAGCGATTTCAGCTTCTCGTTTCCGGTGTCCGGCGATTTCATGCTTCCCGGCGCGGTTGGTTGTTCGCCAGGGGCTGATGGGCCCGGCGAGGGGCGGTGAGAGCCGTCAGCAGGGGCGAGAGAGTCCATACCCGGTTGAGATTCTTCAGTGCCATGAATCGGTGATTGATGTGATTTATCTTTGTTCGACATTGCACGCTTCTCCTTTATCCATTGCTAAAAACCCTATTAAGGATAGAACAATGTCGTGAGATAGCTCGCTAACTAAGCGTTTTTCACATGACGTTATTAACGAAAGGAGCCATCTCACCCACTCGGAGCGCGACGTAAGGCAGCAGGATCGGCTATCATAGAATTTTCCTGCTTCAAGAATTTGCTTTAGTGAATCCGTCGCTTATGAAACCTCTTCGTCAACAAAACCGCCAGGTTATTAGCTATGTGCCCCGCGTTGAGCCCGCGCCGCCTGACCATGCCCTGAAAGTGGATGGTTTTCGTGATGTCTGGCTGCTTCGCGGTAAATATGTGGCTTTTGTCCTGATGGGGGAGCATTTCCGCCGGTCGCCGGCGTTTTCCGTGCCGGAGTCAGCCCAGCGATGGGCGACGCAAATCCGCCAGGATGAAGAGGTTGAAGAATAACAGCCATAAAAAAACCGCCATCAGGCGGTTTTTTTATTTCTATCGAGATTAACGGTGCGCCAGCTCGGCGTCGTCTTCACTTTCCAGAATGGCTTTGTCGGTCTGCTTCAGCCACTGGCTGGTCAGCGTACCGGCAGTCATGGAGCCGCTCACGTTCAGCGCGGTACGGCCCATGTCGATCAGCGGTTCAACGGAGATCAGCAGGGCGACCAGCGTGACGGGCAGGCCCAGCGCGGGCAGCACAATCAGCGCGGCGAAGGTTGCACCGCCGCCGACACCTGCAACGCCGGCGGAGCTGATGGTAACAATCCCGACCAGCGTGGCGATCCAGACCGGATCCAGCGGGTTGATACCCACGGTTGGGGCAACCATCACCGCCAGCATCGCCGGGTAGAGACCCGCGCAGCCGTTCTGACCGATGGTAGCACCAAAGGAGGCAGAGAAGCTGGCGATAGATTCCGGCACGCCCAGACGACGGGTCTGTGCTTCAACGTTCAGCGGAATAGACGCTGCGCTGGAACGGCTGGTGAAGGCAAAGGTCAGTACCGGCCATACTTTGCGGAAGTATTTCAGCGGGCTGACGCCGTTCACGCCCAGCAGGATACCGTGCACCACGAACATAATGCCCAGGCCCAGATAAGAGGCGACTACGAAGCTGCCCAGCTTAATGATGTCCTGCAGGTTAGAGCCGGCTACCACTTTGGTCATCAGTGCCAGAACGCCGTATGGCGTCAGCTGCATGACCAGACGGACCAGCTTCATCACCCAGCTTTGCAGGGTATCAATCGCCGTCAGTACGCGTTCGCCTTTCGGCGCGTCGTCTTTCAGCAGCTTAAGCGCAGCCACGCCCAGGAATGCCGCGAAGATCACCACGCTGATGATAGAGGTTGGGCTTGCACCGGTCAGGTCAGCAAACGGGTTCTTCGGAATGAAGGAGAGGACCATCTGCGGAACCGTCAGATCAGCCACTTTACCCACGTAGTTGGTTTGAATTGCGGTCAAACGCGCCGTTTCAGCGGTACCCTGAACCAGACCTTCGGCCGTCAGGCCAAACAGGTTGGTAACCAGCACCCCCACCAGCGCGGCAATCAGCGTGGTAAAGAGCAGCGTACCAATGGTCAGAAAGCTGATTTTACCCAGCTGAGTTGCGTTGTGCAGACGGGCTACGGCGCTCAGAATAGAGGCGAACACCAGCGGCATAACGATCATCTGCAGCAGTTGGACGTAGCCGTTACCGACAATGTTGAACCACTGAATGGACTCTTTCAGTACCGGACTATCGGAGCCGTAGACGGCGTGTAAGGCCAGACCAAACGCCACACCCATGACCAGACCGACCAGTACTTTTTTCGCCAGGCTCCACTGTTTGTGGCGCGCCTGCGCGAGAAGCAATAGTAATACGACGAACACGACTATGTTCGCGATGAGTGGAAAATTCATCCCCGTTCTCCTGATTTATTATGTGGGATCGGTTTTTCCCGATCCTGTTGGCGGAAGGTTAGCAGAAGTGTGATGTGGCGCTTATATCCAAATGGAATGGTTTATGACAAATGGAATGATTTTGTTGGTTTACTGTTCAATCTGGTGATGAATAAAACGATTGAACTGAAATTGCAGCGAATTGATCATCTGGGAAGACCAGCGCACTGCACTGTTTTCGGGCAAAGTTTGCGGCATCCAGACGGCGTACGCAAATAGCGCCATGCACAGCACGCGTTCGAGCTGATTCCCTTTCTGCGGCGCAAGGATCGGAAAACGGAAACGCCAGCGGCAGGGCCACAGCAACGGCACGCCTGCGGGTGTCAGCATATCGGCGAGGATATGGCTTAAATAACCCAGCACCATGCCCTGAATGGCATCGCCCGGCACTATCCAGCTTTCAGGGACTTTTAAATAGAAAAGCGTAAGCAGGCCAAAAACGGCCAGCAGGCTGTGGGTAAACCCGCGGTGGCCGAACGCGCGGGCGATGGGCTTCGACACCCACTTCAGGCGCTGTCCGAGGAAGGATTTTGGGTGGTCAATATCGGGCAGCAGACAGGTTAAAACGGCGGAAGGGACAATATGCCACCAGTCTCCCTGTGCAAGCACGGGAGTAAGTTCTGCGTTTTTGGCAAATACTGCGCACGCAATTGAAAAAAGCAGGTGGCCTTCCGCCGTCATGATAAAACCCACGAAACTGTCAATTTATACAGTATAGGGTTTTTATACAGTGGGCGAAAGAGGTGACGGTGTAACTGTTTGTCACAAACGCGCCTCAGCGCGCCAGCCAGCCGCCATCGACGGCTAAGGTGTGACCATTCACATAATCTGATGCGGGGGAGGCTAAAAAGACGACCGGCCCCTGAAGGTCATCCGGTACTCCCCATCGACCCGCCGGGATGCGGTCAAGGATCTCCGCGTTACGCTGTTCGTTATCGCGCAGCTGCTGCGTGTTGTTCGTCGCCATGTAGCCCGGCGCGATGGCATTCACGTTGATGCCATGTAGCGCCCACTCATTTGCCAGCAGGCGCGTGATCCCCAGTACGCCGCTTTTCGAGGCGGTATACGACGGCACGCGAATGCCGCCCTGAAAGGAGAGCATAGAGGCGATATTGATAATTTTGCCGCCCTGGCCCTGGGTGATAAATCGCTTAGCGACCGCCTGAGAGAGGAAAAAGAGCGACTTGAGATTCAGGTTCATAACGTCATCCCAGTCTTTTTCGCTGAACGTCAGAGCCTCCTCCCGGCGAATCGTCCCGGCATTGTTCACCAGAATATCAATTCGTCCCATCTCCGCCACGGCGGTGTCCACGACGTACTGAAGATTTTCCTGCTGGCTCAGATCGGCCCGAATAGCCACAAAACGTCTTCCCAGGGCGGTGACGGCGCTGGCCGTTTTCTCTGGAGCTTTGCGATTTACCCCAACGATATCGCAACCTGCCTGCGCCAGCGCAATAGCCATGCCTTGCCCCAGCCCGGTATCGCACCCGGTGATGAGGGCCACTTTGCCTGAAAGAGTAAAGGTGTCCAGTATCATACGCGCCTCAGAAGCTGGTTATCGTCGTGTTGACGTTAAAGATAGGAGGCAGGGATGAGAAAAGCAAACGAAATGAAACTGTGTTTTGTTTTTATCAGGCAGCATGACGCTGCCTGTAGGAGGGGCGCTATTCGCCGCGCAGGTGTTGTACCGTCAGTTCAGCCAGCGAATTCAGCTTAACGTCGGCAAGAGCATACCGGGGATCGTGGCGGTTTTCTTCATCGGGAACCACAATGGAGCGCATACGCGCGGCTTTGGAGGCCACCATGCCGTTTACTGAATCTTCCAGCGCGACGCAGGTAAGCGGATCAAGACCCAGCTTCGCGGCGCAGTCCATATAGACCTGCGGATGCGGCTTGCTGTAGGGCAGTTTTTCCGCAGACGCCAGGGCGTCAAAACTGTCGCGCAGCTCAAACATGATCAGCACTTTTTCCAGCATATGCAGCGGTGAAGCGGAAGCCAGGCCAACCTTCAGCCCCTGAGACTTGCACAGCGCGACAGCCTCATGTACGCCCGGCAAGAGCGGCTTGTTCTCCTCCACCAGCGCGATGGCGCGGCTGATAATACGCGAGGTGACTTCGTCGCGATCGGGCCCAACCCACGGCTGTTGGGCGTACCACAGGTCAACGACCATATCAATACGCAGGCCCAGCGTGTCGGGAAGTTCATTACGGCGACTGATATCAACGCCCAGGCTGGCCATCACGTCCAGCTCGGCGCGATCCCACAACGGCTCGGAATCAATCAGTAATCCATCCATGTCAAAAATAGCGGCAAGTATCTGGCGCGGTGTCGACATCACAACGTCTCCTTATCCAGGTGTTCGACAGACGATAAGTGCTAAGCACAGTCTGCAATTTAGCATATTGCTTTTAAAGAGCGGGCGAAATTGATGTCCAGCAGGTAGACTTAGGCTCAAATCACGCGTCTTTATGAAGAGGAACTGATGACGTATCAACAAGCTGGACGCATTGCTGTCTTAAAACGTATTGCAGGCTGGGTGATTTTTATTCCTGCCGTCATTTCTACGCTGATATCCGTGCTGAAGTTTATGTACGATCACAGCGAAAAACAGCCGGGCATTAATGCGGTAATGCTTGATTTTGCGCATGTCATGATTGAGATGGTGCGGTTTAACACCCCGTTCCTGAACGTCTTCTGGTTCAACTCGCCAACGCCGGACTTTCACCAGCAGCTGAATATTGGGTTCTGGATTATCTATGCGCTGATTTTTATTGCGATGGCGCTGCAGGCATCGGGCGCACGAATGAGTCGCCAGACCCGTTTTTTACGGGAAGGGGTGGAAGATCAGCTTATCCTTGAGAAGGCGAAAGGTCCTGAAGGAATGAGCCGGGAGCAGATTGAATCCCGCATTGTGGTGCCTCGTCACACCATTTTCCTGCAAATTTTCCCGCTCTATATCCTGCCGGTTATCATCATCGTGGCGGGATATTTCTTCTTCTCACTGCTCGGTTTTCTGTAACGAATTAGGGTGGCGGCAAGGCCACCCGTTTTGTCTTTAAGCCGCAAGCACGCGTTCAAGCGCGCGCTGGGCGTTGACCAGATGTTGCCCGCCAAAAAGAATGGCTCGGTTCATCAGCGTATAGAGCTGATACACGGGCTGGCGCTCAAGGAAGTCCGGCGGCAGGGGGGAGACAGACTGATACCCATCGTATATTTGCGGCGGTTGTTCGGGATGCAGGGGCAACATGGCCAAATCGCACTCTCTGTCGCCCCAGTAGCAGGCCGGGTCGAAGATATACGGGCCGTTGGGGCCCAGCGCGCAGTTATCGGACCATAAATCACCGTGCAGCAAAGACGCCTGAGGCTGGTGGGAGGCCAGGCGCTGTTGCACATGCTCGACGATGGCATCAATATTGCCAAATTCCAGCCCTTTCTCTGCGGCCAGTTCAAGCTGCCATCCGATGCGCTGCTCGGCAAAGAACGTCGACCAGCGGCGCTGCCAGGCATTGGGCTGCGGCGTGGTGGAAAGGTCGTTGTCGAAGTCGAGACCAAACTGGGGCTGGTCGCTCCACTGGTGCAGACGCGCTAACTGTTGCCCGAGAATAAAGGCATTATGGGCGTCCAACGGGCGGGCAGGGAGATAGTCCATCACCAGAAAGCTGTAGTCCCGGTCACTGCCCACGGCCAGCACCTCAGGTACCGTCACCGTTTTACTGCGGGACAACAGTTCAAGCTGATCGGCTTCAGCGGTAAAAATCGGGAGCAGCTCTCGCTCGTCGCATTTAACGAACAGATCGCGTCCTGCGTAGCGTAAATGCCACGCGGCGTGAATTTCCCCGCCCGGCAGCTCGTTACGCAGTTCAATTTCACCTTCACCCAATTGCTCATGTAAAAGATGACTGATAGCCTGCCACATGTTGACTCTCCCATGTTGTCTGCCAGATCATAAAGTTAGCGCATAACTGCGGTAAAAAAATACGAACTAACGCACACCTGAGCGGATTAATTTCATGCAGGGCACTTATTGTTCTTTTTTCTGCCAGCGTTCCCACGTCTCCACGGTGATGTCGGCAGGCTTGTCGGTCACGCTTTCCACCAGGCTGGCGGCCAGCGCATGCACCTCTTCTTCACTCAGGGCTGCGATCAGGCCAAACGCCAGGGTGCCTAAATCATGAATATGACCTTCGTCATCCGTTAGCGTGAGCAGGAAATTCGCCCGTGTAAAGGCATTGTTGAGCTCGTTAAGCTCGGTCAGCGATGCTTCATGAAGGCTGATGGTCACGACGTAGCGGGTGATATCACCACTGCTCATAATTCACCTCGTTGTTATCCTGAAAGTTTTTTTAGCATAGTCGATACGCCATATTTGGCGACTTCCACAGATATTCCCCCTCGGTCAGGAGGGGGATATATCGGTTAGCTTCGTGACAGGTAATCGACGATTTTCTGTGTATCGGCAAGCGAACACAGGCGCGTTCCCTGATTGATGGTGGCGGCACTCCCCGCCGCGACGCCATAGCGCGTCATCTCCAGAAGTGATGCACCCTGCGCCAGCTTCAGCGCCATCGCGCCGACCATACTGTCGCCTGCGCCGACGGTGCTCTGGCTCTTCATTGGGGGCGGAACAACCTGCACAAAGCCCGTCTTGTCGACGGCCAGCGCACCCTGAGGACCGAGAGAGACGACAACGCGGTGCGCTTTGCCGCTGCGAACCAGTTCTTCTGCGGCAGTACGCACGTCATCCGGCTGGCTAAGTTCGCGATTAACAAGCGCACTCAGCTCTTTCTGGTTAGGCTTAACCAGCTCAAGCTGTCCGGGTTCTAATGCCGCCTGCAGGGCTTCGCCTGAACTGTCGACAATGCAGCGAATGCCGCGCTGAAGTACGGCATCAACCAGTGCTGTCAGCTTTTCTGTTTTGACGCCTGGCGGCAGGCTACCGCTGATGACCAGCAGCGAGCCGCTTTCAATGGTTAGCACCTTCTCTTCCAGCTGACGAAACTCATCATCGCTCAGCCTGGCGCCTGGCATAACGAAACGATACTGTTCCCCGCTGGACTCAACGTGGACATGCAGGTTCTGCCGGGTCCAGTCTTTGGCGTCTACGGTATCCACGGCAACCTGTTCATCGGCCAGCAAGGCAACAAGATGCTCCCCCGTGGCACCACCGGCCGGAAAGATGGCAGTCGCTTTACCGCCGAGGTGGGTAATCGCGCGCGCAACGTTAATCCCGCCGCCGCCCGGCTCAAATACGGGTGCGCTACAGCGTAGTTTACCTTCCGGGTAAATCTGCGGCGTTATGGTCGCGGAGTCGAGGGAAGGGGAGAGCGTCAGCGTATAAATAGAAGCCATCATAACCTCCTTTTAGCATGGGTTCTTTTAAGCCTGGCACCGATCGACAGGAAGGCAATGTAAATAACAGTATGATTTTAAAAATGAATGCTGACATAAATGCGATGAGGGATATATAAAATAAAACGCGTTTTGAGATCGTTCTTATTCAAAAAATGAAATAAGAAAATATTGCTATGTTATTTGCGCCTTTTTATAATTTGTTACCTTTCTCTGGACGCCTTGTCATTGATCCTCAAGAAAGTTTCCGAGACCGTGGTGGTCTCTTTTTTTGTTGTACGGACTCCTTAAATAAAATGAAGCTTTTGAAGACAGTACCCGCAGCACTGATGCTGGCGGGTGGCGTTTTTGCATCACTGAATGCAGCCGCCGATGACACCGTTTTTACTGTCATGGACGATCCCTCCACTGCCAAAAAACCGTTTGAAGGTAACCTGAACGCCGGGTATCTCGCCCAATCGGGTAATACGAAAAGCTCTTCTCTGACGGCGGACAGCACCCTGACCTGGTACGGCAATACCACTGCATGGTCGCTGTGGGGAAATGCCAGCAACACGTCCGCTAACGATGAACGCTCATCCGAGAAATACGCGGTCGGTGGACGTAGCCGTTACAACATGACCGACTATGACTACATCTTTGGTCAGGCAAGTTGGTTAACCGACCGCTTCAACGGCTATCGCCAGCGCGATGTGTTCACCGCCGGTTATGGTCGTCAGTTCCTGAATGGTCCGGTACACAGCCTCCGTTTCGAATTCGGTCCTGGTGTCCGCTATGACGAGTACACCAATGGCGAAAATGAAACCCAGCCGCTGGGCTATGCTTCCGGCACGTATGCCTGGCAGATGACCGACAACACCAAATTTACGCAGGGTGTTTCTGTGTTTGGTGCCGAGGATACGACGCTGAATTCCGAAAGCGCTTTGAATGTGGCTATCAATGAACACTTCGGTTTGAAATTGGCCTACAACGTGACCTGGAACTCTTCACCGCCAGAAACGGCACCGGATCATACCGATCGCAGAACCACGATTTCGCTGGGCTATAAAATGTAATCATAGCGGGCCGATGAAAGTGTCGGCCCGTTTTCATTATTATGGTTAACCCGCGCCAATAAATTCTCATCACGCGCAACGGCATTTATTTTTATTTGTACTTAGCCCCAAATCATTGCCGCCCACCGAAATAACAGCATTGCACCGCAGATGGCAACCAGCACCAGCACCATTTTCCAGTGTTTTACGGCAAATCGTTTTGTTGGCATAACCTAATCCTTGTTCGTTGATACGCATAGTCTATCAAACGGGGCCAAAAGATGCGCCTTCCCGGGAGCGATCGAGTTATGCCAACAAGGGGTCGGCTCAGAACCAGTGGAATCGTTCGGCGAGGATCAACACTAAACCTGTTGCGGAAAGGACGTTCAAAATCACAACCGTTCTACTGGATACATTCATGGTATGCACCTGTTGATATAAAAGGCATGTTCAAGAGTAGCCCAGCATGTCTGAAATGCGAGCGCCGGAGAGATGCAATCTGCAAATTTACGCTACGTGCCAGCCCATCATTCTGGCTGCAGAGGGTGCAATCTCCTTGCTGATAGTGTTAACATTACGTCGCTTGCCGTAAATCCGCATTAATCTGAATTCGGCAGGTGCATGATGACGAACCAATTTGACGATTGTTGGTCAGATGGTGTCGTAATCTATTGTCAAATCACGATTATTTTCTTTGTATATGCTCTTATGTGTGGGGCATCACTGCAAATAAGGATATAAAATGCCTGTAATTACTCTTCCTGATGGCAGCCAACGCCATTTCGACCACGCTGTTAGCCCTATGGATGTCGCCCTGGACATCGGTCCTGGCCTCGCGAAAGCGACCATCGCCGGCCGTGTGAACGGTGAGCTGGTTGATGCGTCCGATCTGATTGAAAACGATGCGACGCTTGCAATCATCACCGCGAAAGACGAAGAAGGTCTGGAGATCATTCGTCACTCCTGCGCACACCTGTTGGGTCATGCTATCAAGCAGCTGTGGCCAAACACCAAAATGGCGATCGGTCCGGTTATCGACAACGGTTTCTACTACGACGTTGATCTTGACCACACCCTGACCCAGGAAGATATCGACGCGCTCGAAAAACGTATGCACGAGCTCGCCGAGACCAACTATGACGTCATCAAGAAGAAAGTCAGCTGGCACGAAGCGCGTGAAACCTTCGTCAAGCGTGGCGAAAGCTATAAAGTCTCTATTCTCGATGAAAACATTGCTCATGATGACAAGCCTGGCTTGTACCATCATGAAGAATACGTCGACATGTGCCGTGGACCGCACGTGCCGAACATGCGCTTCTGTCATCATTTCAAACTGATGAAGATCGCCGGCGCCTACTGGCGTGGTGACAGCAACAACAAGATGTTGCAGCGTATCTATGGTACCGCGTGGGCGGATAAGAAAGCCCTGAACGCGTACCTGCAGCGCCTGGAAGAGGCCGCGAAGCGTGACCACCGTAAAATCGGTAAGCAGCTTGACCTGTACCACATGCAGGAAGAAGCGCCGGGTATGGTGTTCTGGCATAACGATGGCTGGACTATCTTCCGTGAACTGGAAACGTTCGTACGTTCCAAGCTGAAAGAGTACCAGTATCAGGAAGTGAAAGGCCCGTTCATGATGGACCGTGTGCTGTGGGAAAAAACCGGCCACTGGGACAACTACAAAGATGCGATGTTCACCACCTCGTCCGAGAACCGTGAATACTGCATCAAGCCAATGAACTGCCCGGGCCACGTTCAGATCTTCAACCAGGGTCTGAAATCCTACCGCGACCTGCCGCTGCGTATGGCGGAGTTCGGTAGCTGCCACCGTAACGAGCCATCAGGTGCGCTGCACGGTCTGATGCGCGTGCGTGGCTTTACTCAGGATGATGCGCATATCTTCTGTACTGAAGATCAGGTCCGTGATGAAGTTAACGCCTGTATTCGTATGGTCTACGATATGTACAGCACCTTTGGCTTCGAGAAGATCGTGGTCAAACTCTCAACGCGTCCGGAAAAACGTATCGGTAGCGATGAGACCTGGGATCGCGCAGAAGCGGATCTCGCCGTAGCGCTGGAAGAGAACGGTATTCCGTTCGAATACCAGCTGGGCGAGGGCGCATTCTACGGTCCGAAAATTGAATTTACCCTGTATGACTGCCTCGATCGCGCATGGCAGTGCGGTACTGTACAGCTGGACTTCTCCCTGCCGCAGCGTTTAAGCGCCTCTTATGTTGGCGAAGACAACGAGCGTCAGGTACCGGTCATGATTCACCGTGCTATTCTCGGTTCTCTGGAGCGCTTCATCGGCATCCTGACCGAAGAGTTCGCGGGCTTCTTCCCAACCTGGCTTGCGCCAGTGCAGGTCGTGGTGATGAACATTACCGATTCTCAGGCAGATTACGTTAAAGAATTGACGCAGAAACTACAAAATGCGGGCATTCGCGTAAAAGCAGACTTGAGAAATGAGAAGATTGGCTTTAAAATCCGCGAGCACACTTTACGTCGTGTCCCGTATATGTTGGTCTGTGGTGATAAAGAGGTGGAAGCAGGCAAAGTTGCCGTTCGCACCCGCCGTGGTAAAGACCTGGGCAGCCTGGACGTAAGTGAAGTGATTGAGAAGCTGCAACAAGAGATTCGCAGCCGCAGTCTTCAACAACTGGAGGAATAAGGTATTAAAGGCGGAAAACGAGTTCAAACGGCACGTCCGAATCGTATCAATGGCGAGATTCGCGCCCAGGAAGTTCGCTTAACAGGTCTGGAAGGCGAGCAGCTGGGGATTGTGAGTCTGAGAGAAGCGATCGAAAAGGCTGAAGAAGCTGGAGTAGATTTAGTTGAAATCAGCCCTAACGCCGAACCGCCAGTTTGTCGTATCATGGACTACGGCAAGTTCCTTTATGAAAAGAGTAAGTCTTCTAAGGAACAGAAGAAGAAGCAAAAAGTTATCCAGGTTAAGGAAATCAAATTCCGTCCTGGTACCGACGATGGCGATTATCAGGTAAAACTCCGCAGCCTGATTCGCTTTCTGGAAGATGGCGATAAGGCCAAGATCACACTGCGTTTCCGCGGTCGTGAGATGGCCCACCAACAGATTGGTATGGAAGTGCTTAACCGCGTCCGTGACGATCTGAGTGAACTGGCAGTAGTCGAATCCTTCCCTACGAAGATCGAAGGCCGCCAGATGATCATGGTGCTCGCTCCTAAGAAGAAACAGTAAGGCCTTCAAGCAGCAAAATCTGTGGAGCCTTCGGGTTTCATAGGTTTTGTTCGCCTATGTTTCGTTTATTTAACAATGCGAAGTGGAAGTTATTAAGATGCCAAAAATTAAGACCGTACGCGGTGCTGCTAAGCGCTTCAAAAAAACCGGTGGTGGTGGATTTAAGCGTAAGCACGCAAACCTGCGTCATATTCTGACCAAAAAATCTACTAAGCGTAAACGTCACCTGCGTCCAAAAGGCCTTGTTTCTAAAGGCGATCTGGGTCTGGTTATCGCGTGCCTGCCGTACGCATAAGCCGTTAACGTTTAATTTTTTACTAAGAATATAGATACAGGAGAGCACATATGGCTCGCGTAAAACGTGGTGTAATTGCACGTGCACGTCACAAGAAAATTTTGAAACAAGCTAAAGGCTACTACGGTGCGCGTTCACGCGTATACCGCGTTGCCTTCCAGGCTGTTATCAAAGCAGGTCAGTACGCTTACCGTGACCGTCGTCAGCGTAAGCGTCAGTTCCGTCAACTGTGGATTGCGCGTATCAACGCAGCAGCACGTCAGAACGGTATTTCTTACAGCAAATTCATCAACGGCCTGAAAAAAGCCTCTGTTGAAATCGACCGTAAGATCCTGGCTGACATCGCAGTATTCGACAAAGTAGCGTTCACCGCTCTGGTCGAAAAAGCGAAAGCAGCACTGGCATAAGCCAGTTGAGAGAGGGGGCCTGGCTCCCTCTTTTCATTTAACACCATCAGAAGATTGACATTTATCCGTGCAGGCTTTTCAATAAGGTCTTACCGGTTTTTACCCAACAAGGTAACGCAAGCATGAATGCTGCTATTTTCCGCTTCTTCTTTTACTTTAGCACCTGACTCCAGGAGGCTAGCGCGTGAAAGATGAAACGAAAAACAGCGCCAGATAAGCCTCCCGATGGAGGCTTTTTTTGTGCCTGAATTTGAGAGAATAACTCCACCAAATCGGTGTCTGCACCGACATAATGAGGAAAATCATGTCACATCTCGCAGAGCTGGTTGCCAGTGCAACAGCCGCCATTAATCAGGCCTCAGATGTTGCCGCGTTAGACAATGTCCGCGTCGAATATCTTGGGAAGAAAGGGCACCTGACCCTTCAAATGACAACCCTGCGTGAACTGCCGCCAGAAGAACGCCCGGCAGCGGGTGCGGTGATTAACGAAGCCAAAGAGCAGGTTCAGCAGGCGCTGAACGCGCGTAAGGCCGAGCTGGAGAGCGCGGTACTAAACGCGCGTCTTGCGGCAGAAACCATCGACGTTTCTCTGCCGGGTCGCCGTATTGAAAACGGTGGTCTGCATCCGGTTACCCGTACTATCGATCGTATTGAAAGTTTCTTCGGTGAGCTCGGCTTTACCGTGGCGACTGGCCCGGAAATCGAAGATGATTACCACAACTTCGACGCCCTGAACATTCCTGGCCATCATCCGGCACGCGCTGACCACGACACTTTCTGGTTTGACGCGACGCGTCTGCTGCGTACCCAGACCTCTGGCGTTCAGATCCGTACCATGAAGGATCAGGAACCACCAATCCGCATCATCGCGCCGGGCCGCGTGTATCGTAACGACTACGATCAGACCCACACCCCAATGTTCCACCAGATGGAAGGTCTGATTGTTGATAAAAACATCAGCTTCACCAACCTGAAGGGCACGCTGCACGATTTCCTGAACAACTTCTTTGAGGAAGATCTGCAGGTTCGTTTCCGTCCGTCCTACTTCCCGTTCACTGAACCGTCTGCGGAAGTTGACGTGATGGGTAAAAACGGCAAATGGCTGGAAGTGCTGGGCTGCGGCATGGTGCATCCAAACGTGCTGCGCAACGTGGGTATCGATCCGGAAGTATACTCCGGCTTTGCGTTCGGCATGGGCATGGAGCGTTTGACCATGCTGCGCTACGGCGTGACCGACTTACGTGCATTCTTCGAAAACGATCTGCGTTTCCTCAAACAGTTTAAATAAGGGCAGGACAGAACAATGAAATTCAGTGAACTGTGGTTACGCGAGTGGGTGAACACCACGCTGGACAGCGAAGCGCTTTCCAACCAGATCACCATGGCGGGCCTGGAAGTTGACGGCGTTGAGCCGGTTTCCGGTGCCTTCAACGGCGTCGTGGTGGGTGAAGTAGTCGAGTGCGGCCAGCACCCTAACGCTGACAAACTGCGCGTGACTAAAGTGAACGTAGGCGGCGACCGTCTGCTGGACATCGTCTGCGGTGCGCCAAACTGCCGTCAGGGCCTGAAGGTGGCCGTGGCTACCGTCGGTGCCGTACTGCCGGGTGATTTCAAAATCAAAGCGGCCAAGCTGCGCGGTGAGCCGTCTGAAGGCATGCTGTGCTCCTTCTCTGAGCTGGGTATTTCCGACGACCACAACGGCATCATCGAGCTGCCGCTGGATGCGCCAGTTGGCACCGATATCCGTGAATACCTGAAGCTTGATGACAATACTATCGAAATCAGCGTTACGCCAAACCGTGCCGACTGCTTAGGTATTATCGGCGTGGCGCGCGACGTGGCCGTACTGAACCAGACTGAACTCAACGCGCCGGAGATTGTCCCGGTTGAAGCGACCATCAGTGACGTGCTGCCGATTCAGGTTGACGCTGCTGATGCCTGCCCGCGCTACCTCGGTCGCGTGGTAAAAGGCATTAATGTTAAAGCGCCAACCCCGCTTTGGATGAAAGAGAAGCTGCGCCGCTGCGGTATCCGCTCAATCGACGCCGTGGTTGACGTCACTAACTACGTTCTGCTGGAGCTGGGCCAGCCGATGCACGCGTTCGATAAAGATCGTATCGACGGCGGCATCGTTGTGCGCATGGCGAAAGAGGGGGAAACCCTGGTGCTGCTGGACGGCACAGAAGCCAAACTGAACGCCGACACCCTGGTGATTGCTGACCACAGCAAAGCGCTGGCGATGGGCGGAATCTTTGGTGGCGAACACTCTGGCGTCAACGACGAAACGCAAAACGTCCTGCTCGAATGTGCGTTCTTCAGCCCGCTCTCCATCACCGGCCGCGCGCGCCGTCACGGCCTGCACACCGATGCGTCTCACCGCTACGAGCGCGGCGTTGACCCGGCGCTGCAGTACAAAGCGATGGAGCGTGCAACCCGCCTGCTGATCGACATCTGCGGCGGCGAAGCGGGCCCGGTTATTGACGTCACCAACGAAGCGACTCTGCCGAAGCGTGCGACCATTACCCTGCGCCGCAGCAAGCTGGATCGCCTGATTGGTCACCACGTTGCCGACGCGCAGGTGACCGACATCCTGACGCGCCTGGGCTGCGAAGTGACCGAAGGTCAGGACGAGTGGCAGGCCGTTGCGCCGTCATGGCGTTTCGACATGGAAATTGAAGAAGATCTGGTGGAAGAAGTGGCCCGTGTTTACGGCTACAACAACATCCCTGACGAGCCTGTGCAGGCGGGTCTGGTGATGGGCACCCACCGTGAAGCCGACCTGTCCCTGAAGCGTGTGAAAACCATGCTGAACGACAAAGGCTACCAGGAAGTGATCACCTACAGCTTCGTTGATCCTAAGCTGCAGCAGCTGATCCACCCGGGTCAGGAAGCGCTGATCCTGCCAAGCCCAATCTCCAGCGAAATGTCCGCGATGCGCCTGTCCCTGTGGACGGGCCTGCTGGGGACTATCGTTTACAACCAGAACCGCCAGCAAAACCGCGTGCGCATTTTCGAAAGCGGTTTGCGCTTTGTGCCGGATAATCAGGCAAATTTAGGCATCCGTCAGGATCTCATGCTGGCTGGTGCCATCAGCGGTAACCGCTACGAAGAGCACTGGGACCTGGCAAAAGGTACGGTTGATTTCTACGATATGAAGGGCGATCTGGAAGCGATTCTGGATCTGACCGGTAAATTATCTGAAATTGAGTTCCGCGCGGAAGCGATTCCTGCGCTTCATCCGGGCCAGAGCGCGGCGATTTATTTAGACGGCAAACGCGTTGGTTTCATTGGCGTTGTCCACCCGGAGCTGGAGCGTAAGCTGGACCTGAACGGCCGTACCATCGTGTTCGAGCTGGAGTGGAGCCCGGTTGCAGACCGCGTCATTCCTCAGGCGCAGGACGTCTCCCGCTTCCCGGCGAACCGCCGTGATATCGCGGTTGTGGTCGCTGAAAACGTGCCCGCAGCAGATATTTTGGCCGAATGTAAGAAAGTTGGCGTAAATCAGGTAGTTGGCGTAAACTTATTTGACGTGTACCGCGGCAAGGGCGTAGCAGAAGGTTTCAAGAGCCTCGCTATCAGCCTTATCCTTCAGGATACCAGCCGTACACTCGAAGAAGAGGAGATTGCCGCTACCGTCGCCAAATGTGTAGAGGCATTAAAAGAGCGATTCCAGGCATCATTGAGGGATTGAACCTATGGCGCTTACAAAAGCTGAAATGTCAGAATATCTGTTTGATAAGCTTGGGCTTAGCAAACGGGATGCCAAAGAGCTGGTAGAGCTGTTTTTCGAAGAGATCCGTCGTGCTCTGGAAAATGGTGAGCAGGTAAAACTCTCCGGTTTTGGCAATTTTGATTTGCGAGACAAAAACCAACGTCCGGGCCGTAACCCGAAGACGGGGGAAGATATTCCCATTACAGCCCGCCGCGTGGTGACCTTCAGACCCGGCCAGAAGTTAAAGAGCCGCGTCGAAAACGCAACGCCTAAAGCAGAGTAATATGAACTAACCAAAAAGGCCGCCCACGCGGCCTTTTTTCTTTGCGCTCTCCGGCAAACACGCCGTAAAATCAATTACATCACTCGCTAACAAACCGTACACATGCTTGATTATGCTCATCGCCAGCACCGTTCCGATCGGCGTCGCCTGCTTCTGCTGGCGCTGCTGCTTATTCTTGCCGCGGGTATTAGCCTCTGCGCAGGCGACAGCTGGATCGGGCCTGAAAGCTGGCTGGGGCCTGACGGGCAGCTCTTCGTCTGGCAAATTCGCCTGCCGCGCACCGTCGCGGTGATCCTGGTCGGCGCCGCGCTGGCGCTGTCTGGCACCATTATGCAGGCGCTGTTCGAAAACCCGCTGGCGGAGCCCGGCCTGCTGGGGGTGTCGAACGGTGCAGGCGTCGGGCTGATTGCGGCGGTGATGCTGGGCGGGGGAGGACTCTCCGGCTGGAGCATTAGCCTGAGCGCCATTCTCGGCGCACTGCTGATCACAGTCATTCTTCTTCGCTTCGCCAGACGTCACCTGTCGACCAGCCGGCTGCTGCTTGCCGGCGTCGCGCTGGGGATCATCTGTAGCGCGCTGATGACCTGGGCGGTCTACTTCTCGACCTCCTTTGACCTGCGTCAGCTCATGTACTGGATGATGGGCGGCTTTGGCGGCGTTGACTGGCACCAGGGCTGGCTAATGGCGCTGCTGGTGCCGGTCATCGCGTGGGCTGCGCTGCAGGCCCAGCCGCTGAATCGGCTCGCGCTGGGGGAAATCTCTGCCCGCCAGCTCGGCATGCCGATTGGTTTCTGGCGTAACGTACTGGTCATTGCCATTGGCTGGCTGGTAGGCGTGAGCGTGGCCCTGGCGGGGGCGATTGGCTTTATCGGGCTGGTCATTCCGCACATGCTGCGTCTTTGCGGCTTCACGGATCATCGAACCTTGCTTCCGGCCTCGGCGGTTGCCGGGGCAGCCACGCTGCTGGTGGCCGACATCATCGCCCGTCTCGCCCTGACGGCCGCAGAATTGCCTGTTGGCGTGGTGACCGCAACGCTGGGCGCGCCAGTCTTTATCTGGCTACTATTAAAAGCTGGACGTTAAATCGACAACCTGAGGAAATGCTATGCAGTCAGATATCCTGAATACCGAAGTGACCACCATTGATGGGGATAACACCACGCTGGAAGGCTACAAAGGCAAGGTGTTGCTCATCGTCAACGTGGCATCGAAATGCGGCCTGACGCCGCAGTACGAGCAGCTGGAGAATATTCAGAGGGCCTGGGAGAAAGACGGTTTTACCGTGCTGGGCTTCCCTTGCAACCAGTTCCTGGGCCAGGAGCCGGGCAGCGAAGAAGAGATCAAAACCTTCTGCAGCACCACTTATGGCGTGACGTTCCCGATGTTCAGCAAAATTGACGTCAACGGTGAAGACCGCCATCCGCTGTATGCGAAGCTGATTGCCGCCGCGCCGAAGGCCGTTGCGCCGGAAGAGAGCGGTTTTTACGAGCGCATGGCCAGCAAAGGCCGCGCGCCGCTCTATCCGGACGATATTCTGTGGAACTTCGAAAAATTCCTGATTGGCCGTGACGGCCAGGTCGTTCAGCGTTTTTCGCCGGATATGACGCCTGAGGACCCGATCGTCATGGAATCTATTAAGCTGGCGCTGGCGAAATAATGTCGCTGCTGATGCAGCTCACGGACGTCGCCGAGAAGGGGCGTCTGGAGCCGGTAACCTGCGACATCAATTCGGGTGAAATCCTGCATCTCGTCGGGCCAAACGGCGCGGGTAAAAGCACGCTGCTGGCGCGGATGGCGGGGCTGACCACCGGGCCAGGGCAGATTACGCTGCTGGAACATGCTTTGGTCGACTGGTCACCCGCCTCGCTGGCCCACCGGCGCAGCTACCTGGTGCAGCAGCAGGTACCGCCTTTTGCGATGCCGGTCTGGCATTATCTGATGCTGCATCTGCACGACAAACAGCATACGGCACTGCTGGAGGAAGTGGCTGCGGCGTTAGGGCTGGAAGATAAACTGTCCCGGCATGCCAGCCAGCTTTCCGGAGGGGAATGGCAGCGGGTGCGTCTGGCGGCGGTCATTCTGCAGATCCATCCCGCGGGCAATCCTCACGGGAGGATGCTGCTGCTGGATGAACCGATGAGCGGTCTGGATGTTGCCCAGCAGGCGGCGCTGGATAGCCTGCTAAGCGCTCTGAGCAGAAAAGGTATCGCCGTAGTGATGAGCAGCCACGATCTTAACCATACGTTACGTCACGCCCATCGCGTGTGGCTCCTGTCGCGCGGCAGGATGATCGCCAGCGGTACGCGGGATCGGGTTCTTACGCCGCCAAATCTTGCCCGCGCCTACAACATGTCGTTCCGCAGGCTGGATATAGAGGGACATAAGATGCTGATTTCTACCGGGCAGGAGTAACCGTTTCTTGCCTGTGAACACAATTGCACGCTAAATTACCAAAAGAACAATAAAAGCAGAGGATTCGTCTGAAAATGCGATTCTGGTTTCTCTTCGTGGCGGCACTCTTTCTTGCGGGATGCAGCAGCCATCGTGCACCGCCGCCTAATCCGCGGCTATCGGATTCTATCACCGTTATTGCCAGCCTTAACGATCAGCTGAGCAACTGGCGCGGCACGCCTTACCGCTACGGCGGCATGAGCCGCGGCGGGGTGGACTGCTCTGGCTTTGTCCTGATGACGTTTCGTGACAAGTTTGATTTACAGCTTCCGCGAGACACGCGCAAGCAGGCGGAAATAGGCACTGAAATTGATAAAGACGATCTCCTTCCCGGTGATCTGGTCTTTTTCAAAACCGGATCGGGAGAAAGCGGCCTGCATGTTGGGATATATGATACAGACAATAAGTTTATTCATGCCTCTACCAGCCGCGGCGTGATGCGCTCTTCTCTCGATAACGTGTACTGGCGTAAAAATTTCTGGCAGGCGCGACGTATTTAGACTGCCCGAACACGTTTCTTATGTCGGCATGGTAACTATTAAACCATGCCGTTTTTCTCAAATAAGCTGATTAAAGTTAAATTTACCTAAATTAGCAACATCCTTATGTGTCTGTTTTATCTAAAACTGGCTATTATTCAGTAACCAGGATAAGATTATTTTAGATTCAGGGATAAATCTGAAAATTAATACGGAACTAATGAAATTAAACTTATTAAAATCAAGACAGTGGAATTGTGTCAGCAATTGCTCCAGGATGTCCTCTCTCATCTTTAATGCGGGGCGAGTGCAATGATTATTACGCTAGATAATGCTTACCAGTCTGAACTGATGCTTCTGCCTGCCCGTAATAGCGCAGGCGAGCTAAAAGGTTTAGAAATACTGGTTAACTTTACTGGCGTCGGCACCGATGTGAGGATCCCCACTGAGCTCGTTATCCCTCGGCTTTCAGCGGCAGAGGAGTTAGCGCTGTTTAACGAAAAACTGCAATTGCTTGATACCTGTAAACTGTTTTTTATTCAGCATCAGTTAATTGCATGGATCAATATTACACCAGCAATTGTTGAGTTTTTATTAAGTAATGGGAATGCTGTTTCAATTCTTGAGCGTTATCCGTTTCTTGAGTTTACTGTTAATGAGAACTATCCAGGTTTAAATAACGGAAAGGACGATCTGCAGCTGGCAAGAATGGCGATCCATTTTCCGCTGGTGCTGGCAAACTTTGGTGCTGGTGCTGCATCGCTCAAGGCCGTCTATGATGGATTATTTAAACGGGTTATTCTTGATAAAGGATTCATCCAGCAGCGTGCTTCTGAGCTTTCTTTTGAGCCTTTTATGCGCGCGATCCTCTGGCAAATAACGCCGCACTGCCAGTCGGTGATCGTCTCCGGCATTGACGACCACGGTTTGCTGCAGCGCGTTCTGTCCTTCAATTTTGGTGCCATGCAGGGTGCGCTCTGGCCAGCCGTCTCGGCGGAGCACGTCACGACGCTGGTCCAGCAGCGATAACCCTGCCTTTCGCCCGTGTTTAAGTCCGGGTAAACCCTCTACACTAAAGGCAGGAGGACTTATGACCCTGTCTTTTACTGCTCACTGGCATGACGAGTTGCCTGGCTTTTACACCGCACTCAAACCAACACCGTTACATAATTCACGTCTTATCTGGCATAACGATCGGCTGGCCGATGAGCTGGCCATTCCGCCCGATCTGTTTCAGCGTTCAGGCAGTGCTGGCGTCTGGGGAGGTGAAACGCTTCTCCCCGGTATGCAGCCTCTGGCTCAGGTCTATAGCGGACACCAGTTTGGCGTCTGGGCGGGGCAGCTGGGTGACGGCAGGGGGATCCTGCTCGGCGAACAACGGCTTCCCAACGGGGAGACGGTTGACTGGCATCTGAAAGGCGCAGGTCTTACCCCTTACTCACGAATGGGCGACGGGCGCGCGGTATTGCGGTCAACGATACGCGAAAGTCTGGCATCCGAAGCGATGCATGCGCTGGGGATTCCCACCACCCGCGCGCTGTCGATCGTCACCAGCGACACGGCGGTGACGCGCGAAACGGTGGAAAAGGGGGCGATGCTGATGCGCATAGCGCAAAGCCATCTCCGCTTTGGTCATTTTGAGCACTTTTACTATCGCCGCGAGCCGGACAAGGTTCGCCAGCTCGCGGACTTCGCCATTCGCCACCACTGGGCGCATCTGCAGGATGAGGCGGATAAATACGTTCTCTGGTTCCGGGACGTGGTTGCCCGTACCGCCACGATGATTGCGCGCTGGCAAACGGTAGGCTTTGCTCACGGGGTCATGAATACGGACAATATGTCGATTCTCGGCCTGACCTTTGATTACGGTCCGTTTGGTTTCCTGGACGATTATCAGCCGGGGTATATCTGCAACCATTCTGACTATCAGGGGCGTTACAGCTTTGACAATCAGCCGGCGGTTGGGCTGTGGAACCTCCAGCGGCTTGCACAAACCTTATCGCCGTTTATCGACGTTGATGCCCTGAATGATGCGCTCGACAGCTATCAGGACCTTTTGCTGCGGGAATACGGCACGCTGATGCGTAACAAGCTGGGGCTGATGACCCAGGAGAAGGGCGACAACGACATCCTCAACGGCCTGTTTACCCTGATGGCGCGTGAAGGGAGCGATTACACCCGCACCTTCCGAATGCTGGGCCAGACGGAGCAGCACAGCGCCGCCTCGCCGCTGCGCGACGAGTTTATTGACCGTCAGGCGTTTGACGACTGGTTTGCACAGTACCGCACGCGGCTGCAGCAGGAGCAGGTAGACGACGCTACCCGTCAGGCGCAGATGAACGCAGCGAATCCCGCGATGGTATTACGCAACTGGCTGGCGCAGCGGGCGATTGAGCAGGCAGAGCAGGGGGAGTACGACGAGTTACACCGGCTGCATCTGGCGTTGCGCACGCCGTTTGCCGACCGGGATGATGACTACGTCAGCCGCCCGCCCGACTGGGGCAAGCGGCTGGAGGTCAGCTGCTCAAGCTAGCGATTTTAGCCGGGCGGCGACGTTGCCTTACCCGGCCTGTTCATCACTGAGCAACCCAGCCGCCATCCATATTCCACGCAGCGCCGCGAACGTTCACGGCGCCGTCGCTGCACAAAAATAGCGCCAGCTCGCCCAGCTGTTCCGGGGTAACAAACTCCCCCGAAGGCTGTTTCTCCGCCAGAAGCTGTTCGCGAGCCTGCTCCGGCGGTACGCCGTCCGCGATACGTTTGTCGATTTGCTGCTGCACCAGCGGGGTCAGTACCCAGCCGGGGCAGATAGTATTGGCGGTAATACCCGTGCGCGCGGTTTCCAGCGCCAGGGATTTGGTAAAGCCCACCACGCCGTGCTTGGCCGCAACGTAGGCCGATTTCTCTTTCGACGCGACCAGCCCGTGAACGGAGGCGATATTGATGACGCGCCCCCAGTTTTTATCCCGCATGGTCGGCAGCGCCAGCCGGCTGGTGTGAAACACCGCGGAAAGATTAATGGCGATAATGTCGTTCCATTTCTCTACCGGGAAGGCGTCAACCGGGGCCACGTGCTGGATCCCGGCGTTGTTCACAAGAATGTCCACGCCGCCAAACTGCGATTCGGCGTAGCGCATCATGGCCTCAATCTGCAATACGTCCCGCAGATCCGCATCGTGATAGCCCGGCTTTTTGCCCAGTTGCGCAATCTCTTCCCGTGCCGAGGCGCTGTCGCCGAAGCCGTTGAGGATCAGCTGCGCGCCCGCCTTCGCCAGCACGCGGGCGATCCCCAGACCAATGCCGCTGGTTGAGCCGGTGACCAGGGCGGTTTTACCGTTCAGATTCATTTTTCTCTCCTTACACAATGCCGGTCAGATAGAACACGGCAATGACAAAAAGTACTGCCAGACTTTTAATGATGGTGATAGCGAAAATGCCGCCGTAGGCCTGGCGATGGCTCAGGCCGGTGATAGCCAGCAGGGTAATCACCGCGCCGTTATGGGGAAGGGTATCCATCCCGCCGCTCGCCATCGAGGCCACGCGGTGCAGCACCTCAAGCGGGATATTGGCCGCATGGGCGGCGGCGACAAACGAGTCGGACATGGCGGCAAGGGCAATACTCATCCCGCCGGACGCCGAACCGGTGATCCCCGCGAGCACGGTCACGCTGATGGCCTCATTTAGCAGCGGATTCGGAATGGCCGCCAGCGCTTTGGATAACACCAGGAACCCAGGCAGCGCCGCGATAACCGCGCCGAAACCGTATTCCGAGGCGGTATTCATCGCCGCCAGAATGGCTCCGCTCACCGCCGTTCGGCTGCCTTCAGCCAGACGCCCCCGGATATTGCGAAAGCCAAAAATCAGCACCAGCACGATACCGGCGATCAGCGCCGCCTCCACGGCCCAGATGGCGGTGATCTTGCTCACCTCGGTCACAATCGGTTTCGCCAGGCCAGGCAGGGTAAGCTCGTGACTCACGCCGTACCAGCCGGGGATCCAGCGGGTAAACAGCAGGTTCAGTATGCCCACCACCAGCAGCGGGGAGATAGCAATCAGCGGATGCGGGAGATTAATGTTATCCGGCGTCTCGGGTTCATTTTTCAGATCCGTGCCGTAACCTTCATTATTATTGAGCGCCTTCCGGCGCTGGCGCTCCAGCCAGAGCAGGCCAAAGATGATAATAAACAGAGAGCCGATAAGCCCCAGCCACGGGGCCGCCCAGGCGTTCGTGCCGAAGAAGCTGGTGGGGATGATATTCTGGATCTGCGGCGTGCCGGGCAGGGCGTCCATGGTAAACGAGAATGCCCCCAGCGCCACGGTGGCCGGGATCAGCCGCTTAGGGATGCCGCTCTGGCGAAACAGCTCGGCGGCAAACGGGTACACCGCAAACGCCACCACGAACAGCGAAACGCCGCCGTAGGTTAACAGCGCGCATACCAGGACAATCACCGGGATGGCGTGTCGACGCCCGAGGATCTGGATTGCGGCGGCGACGATGGAGCGTGAGAAGCCGGAAAGCTCAATCAGCTTGCCAAACACCGCACCCAGCAGGAACACCGGGAAGTAGAGCTTGACGAAGCCCACCATCTTTTCCATAAACAGGCCGGTAAACGTCGGGCCGACGGCACCCGGATCGGTCAGCAGCACGGCACCGAGCGCCGCGATCGGCGCAAACAAAATAACGCTGTATCCGCGGTAGGCCGCCAGCATCAGCAGTGCCAGCGCCGCCAGGGCTATTAACACACTCATTATGACTCCTCACTTTACTTATTATTCGGATACCAACGAGAGGTTTAACGCTCGACGGTCAGGGCAATGCCTTGTCCGCCGCCTACGCACAGGGTGACGAGCCCTTTTTTGACGTCACGGCGCTGCATTTCGTACAGCAGGGTCACGAGGATTCGGCAGCCGGAAGCACCAATCGGATGGCCCAGGGCGATGGCACCGCCGTTAACGTTGACCTTGTGCTCATCCCAGCCGAGCTGCTGGCCCACCGCCAACGCCTGGGCGGCAAAGGCTTCATTGGCTTCAATGAGGTCCACCTCGTCGAGCGTCCAGCCCGCCCGCGCCAGCGCCGTCCGGCAGGCGCTGACCGGGCCCATGCCCATTACTGACGGGTCAACGCCCGTCACGGCGTAACTCACGATGCTGCCAAGGACAGGCAATCCGCTCTCCCGCGCCTTTTCCTCGCTCATCAGCAGCACCGCGGCGGCACCGTCGTTGAGCGTGGAGGCATTCCCCGCCGTGACGGTGCCTTCCTCGTGCAAAAAGGCGGGGCGCAACTGCGCAAGCTGCTCTGCGGTAGTGCCTGGTCGGGGCTGTTCGTCACGATCAATAACCAGCGGCGGCTTTTTACCCTGTTTCACCGTCACCGGCGCTATCTCGGCGTCAAGCCGGCCGGACTCAATGGCGGACGCCGCTTTTTGCTGCGAGCGGGCGGCGAAGGCGTCCTGCTGCTCGCGGGAAATGTCATACTCGCGGGCAACGTTTTCAGCGGTGATCCCCATGTGGTAATCGTTGAATGCGTCCCACAGGCCGTCGGTAATCATGCTGTCCTTGAGGCCCGCATGCCCGAAACGTAGCCCGGCACGTGCGCCGTCCAGCAGATACGGGGCGTTGCTCATGCTCTCCTGACCGCCGGCGATAACCACCTCCGCGTCGCCGCAGCGGATCGCCTGGGCGGCGAGCTGGACCGCTTTTAAGCCCGCGCCGCACACCAGGTTGACGGTGGTCGCCGGCGTGCTGACGGGCAATCCGGCGCCGATGGCCGTCTGGCGGGCGGGGTTTTGCCCGCATCCGGCCGTCAGCACCTGGCCGAAAATCAGTTCGTCTACCTGTTCGGCGCTGAGACCACTGTTCTCCAGCAGGTGCCGTACCGTGACGGCCCCAAGCTCAACCGCAGCAAGGGACGAGAGCGATCCGCGAAAACTGCCAATGGGGGTTCGCGTTGCCCCGACAATCATGACCTTTTTCATGCTGACCCCTCAGGTGAAGCGCATCTCGCGCACGTCGTCCGCCACAATGATTTTCCCTGCCGTTTTACGCACGATCTCGTCAATACTGACGCCCGGGGCGTATTCCCGCAGGATGAACGCGCCGTCCTGAATTTCCAGCAGCGCGAGATCGGTCAGGACCCGACGGATACAGCCCGCGCCCGTGAGCGGCAGCGTGCAGCGCGGCAGCAGCTTCGACTCACCGCTCTTTGAGGCGTGGGTCATCACCACAATGATGTTCTGCGCCCCGGCAACGAGATCCATCGCGCCGCCCATGCCCTTCACCATCTTTCCGGGGATCATCCACGAGGCGATGTTGCCCTCCACGTCGACTTCAAATGCGCCCAGCACGGTCAGGTCCACGTGGCCGCCGCGGATCATGGCAAACGACTGGGCCGAGTCGAAAATGGCCGCGCCGGTCCGCGCTGTCACGGTCTGTTTACCGGCGTTGATCATGTCAGGATCAAGGGTTTGCTCGTCGGGAAAAGCCCCCATCCCCAGCAGGCCGTTTTCCGACTGCAGCATCACCTCCATCCCGTCCGGAATGTAGTTCGCCACCAGGGTAGGGATGCCGATCCCCAGGTTGACGTAATAACCGTCACGCAGCTCGCGGGCGACGCGCATGGCCATCTGTTCACGGGTTAACATCGTCACACTCCTTGCGCGCGCAGGGTGCGCTGCTCAATGCGTTTTTCAAACTGGCCGACAATCAGCCTGTCGACGTAAATTCCCGGGGTGTGAATGGCCGACGGGGGCAGTTCACCCGGCGGAACAATCTCTTCCACCTCCACCACCGTGATCCGGCCCGCCGTTGCCATCAGCGGATTAAAGTTTTGCGCGGTATGGCGATAGATTACGTTGCCGTACCAGTCCGCTTTCCACCCCTTGATCAGCGCGAAATCGCCGACGATCGCCTCCTCGAGGATGTAGTGCTTGCCCGCGAACTGGCGCACGTCCTTGCCGGTCGCCACGGGCGTGCCGTAGCCGGTGGCCGTATAAAACGCCGGAATACCGGCCCCGCCCGCGCGCACCTTTTCCGCCAGCGTGCCCTGCGGCGTAAGCTCAATTTCCAGCTCGCCACTCAGCACCTGCTGCTCAAACAGCGCGTTCTCGCCGACGTAAGAGGCCACCACTTTGCGAACCTGCCGCGTTTCGAGCAGTATCCCCAGGCCGAATCCATCCACGCCGCAGTTGTTTGACACCACGGTCAAATCTCTCACCTGACGGCGCCGGACCTCCGCAATCAGGTTCTCCGGAATGCCGCACAGGCCGAAGCCGCCCGCCAGTAAGGTCATTCCGTCCGTCAGCCCCTCCAGCGCCTGCGCATAGCTGCCGACGCGCTTATCCAGTCCTGCCATAGTCATCCCTCCCATTAACCGTGCCGGTATCATTAGGGGCGGCGACTCATTTGTTAATTTTGAATTTGTGACCCACTCATTTGGTTTTCTTATTAATTTCCTGTTAACTAATTCTTTTCAATTAGTTAACAGGATGAAAAATGAGAATGAGTGTCAAACAGTTACGCGCGTTTTTAGCGGTAGCTCACACTCTCAATTTCGCGCACGCCAGCGAACGCTTAAATCTCTCCCAGCCGGCCCTGAGCCTGACGATTAAGAGTCTGGAAGACGCGCTCGGCGGCCCGCTGCTGCAGCGGAGCACGCGCAAGGTTGCCCTCACACAGGAAGGGGAGACGTTTCTGCCGATGGCGCGGCAACTGCTTGCCGACTGGGATAATGTGGAGGAGGCGATGCACCAGTGCTTTACCCTGCAGCGCGGCAAAATCTCGGTCGCGGCGATGCCGTCATTTGCCGCCAACGTTTTACCGGAGGTGCTCAAGGCGTTTCGCGATCGCCACGCCGGGATCAACGTCACCGTGCATGACGTCATTAACGAGCAGGTGATTGAGATGGTGCGGGAAGGGCGGGTTGAGATGGGGATCGCCTTTGAGCCGGCCCCCACGCACAACCTGCTGTTTACACCGCTGGGGCTCGACAGGTTTGTCGCCATTGTGCCGAAGGACTCCGCGCTCGCGGGCAAAAAGCGGCTGGCCTGGGAAGAGCTACTGACGCTGGATTTTATTACCCTGCAGCGCCCATCGGCGGTACGTCTGATGATGGAGGAGGAGCTGGCCCGAAGCGGCAGAAAGCTGGACGTGGCGCTGGAGAGTCATCAGCTGGTGACGGTAGGTCGCATGGTCGCCAGCGGGCTGGGCGGCAGTGCCGTACCGGCGCTCTGCGAAGCGCAGATGACGGCGCTGGGCGCGGTCTGTATACCGCTGGATAATCCGCCCATTGAAAAGTGCATCGGAGCAATCCATCCGGGGCACACGCAGCTCTCTAAAGCGGCGCATGCCCTGCTGGAAACGCTGAAGGATTTTTACCAGCCCGCTCACGGGGCGAGAAATACCTGCGGTACGGGGTGATCCGGATGGCTGCCGACGCGCACCTGCGCGCCGTACCAGCGCGCCAGCGTCCCGGCCTGCAGCACGTCCTCCGGTGTGCCACTGGAGACCAGCCTGCCGTTGTGCAACAGCAGAATGCGATCCGCCCACAGCGCCGCCAGATTGAGATCGTGCAGCACCACGCACACGTGGAGATGACCCCGACGGGTCAGGGATTTCATTAGGCGCAGCAGATGCTGCTGGTGGTAGAGATCCAGCGCGGAGGTGGGCTCATCAAGAAACAGCCAGCCGCGCGGGGCTCCGTCGCACCAGAGCTGGGCCAGCGCGCGGGCGAGCTGGATCCGCTGCTGCTCGCCGCCGGAGAGCGTCGAATAACGTCTGCCCGCCAGCGGTAAACAGCCCGTTATCGCCATCACTTCCTCAACTACCGACGCTTCAGGGGAGCGAGTCCAGGGCGCGCGTCCCATACCGACCACCGCGTCCACCGGCCAGTCGAATCCGGGCTGAGTATTCTGGCGCATCACCGCCCGGTAGCGCGCGAGGGTATCCGGCGGCCAGTCCGCAAGCGGCGTTCCGGCCAGAGTGCAGCGTCCGCTTGCGGGCTTGAGATAGCCGGTAAGCAGCCGTAATAACGTCGATTTCCCGGCACCGTTGGGGCCAATCAGGGCGACCAGCTCACCCTGAGAGAGGGTAAGCGACACATCGTCGATCAGCGTCCGCTGCCCGGCGTGAAAGAAAATCTTCTCTGCACAATAGCGTTCAGCCATGCGTACCTCCGCGACGAAAGATAAGCCACAGGAACCACGGCGCGCCGAGAAGGCTGGTCAATAACCCGACGGGCATCTCCGCCGGAGAGACCAGGGTGCGCGCCAGCGTGTCGGCAACCAGCAGCAGCAGCGCACCGGCCAGCACCGAGCCGGGTACGACGGCCCGGTGGTCGGCCCCCAGCCACATGCGCATCAGGTGCGGCACCACAAGGCCAATAAAGCCGATCACGCCGCTGACGGCTACCGCCGCGGCAACCAGCAGGGCGCTGCACAGCAGCAGGATCCGCTGTACCATCGCGACATCCACCCCGAGATAGTGCGCCTCTTCATCGCCCAGCTGCAGCAGGTTGAGCGGGGCGGCCAGCCGCCAGATAATCAGCACCGCGGGCACCATCAGCGACGTTACCGCCAGCAGGGTGGACCACTGCGCCTGCCCGAGGCTGCCCATTCCCCAGAGGGAAAGCTGGCGAAGCTGGGCATCGTTGCTGAGCCATGAGAGCACCCCGACGGCCGCGCCGCACAGGGCGTTGATGGCGATCCCCACCAGCAGCAGGCGGGACAGGGAGTCGTGACGCTGCTGGCTGAGCAGGAAGATAATAACGGTTGCGGCCAGCGCGCCGAGGAACGCCGCGAGCATCGGGGCATACAGCATCAGCAGGGCAGGTAACGCGGCGGGAATGACCACCCACAGCGCCACCGCCAGCGCCGCGCCGCTGCTGATCCCCAGCAGACCCGGGTCTGCCAGCGGGTTGCGGAAAAGCCCCTGCATCACACAGCCGGCCAGCGCCAGCGCTCCGCCAATCACCAGCGCCAGCAGTACGCGGGGCAGGCGAATGGTAAGCCAGATCTGACGCATGGCCTCATCGCTGCCGCTCCACAGCAGGCTGACCGGCAGGTGCAGTGCCCCAAACCCGGTCGCGGTGAGCGTCATGATGCTCAGGATCGCGGCCAGCATCCACAACGACAAGGCGATCCGCCGGGACATCAGGGCAGTTGCTCCGCTTTGGCGCGCAGCTGCTGGATGGCATCCGGCGTTCGCACGCTGAAGCCCAGCAGCGCCATATCATCAATCGCCAGCATCTGCCTGTTCCGTCCCGCCGGGGTTTGCGCCAGACCGGGCAGCTTCCACAGGTTTTCTTCGCCGCCCAGCGCGTTCACGCCGTCCTGCGAAATCACCACCAGATCGGGCTGGCTGGCAATGACCCCTTCCTGAGACAGCGGCTGATAGCGGGTGAATCCCTGCATCGCATTCTGCAGCCCGGCTGCACGGATGGCAGCGTCTGCGCCGGTCTGCTGCCCGGCGGCCATTGCGGTCATTCCCCCGTGGTTGAGGATAAACAGCGCCCGCTTGTTGAGGGGCGCGGAGGGCAGGGCCGCCAGCGCCTGACGCAGCGTGTGGCGCAGGGCTTCCCCCTCGGCTTCACGGTGCGTAGCGTTGGCAATCACCCGAACCTTTTCGTCAATGACGCTCAGGTCGTTGCGGCCGGGAACGGTTACTACCCTGACGTGACTTTGTTCGACCTGCTTCAACGCCAGAGACGGCTGCGCCTGGTCGCTGGCCAGCACCAGCGTGGGGCGCATGGACAAAATGCCTTCGGCGTTAAGCTGGCGTAAATATCCCACGTCAGGCAGATCGTTTGCCGCCTGCGGCCACTGGCTGGTGCTGTCGCGCGCGACCAGCGAAGACTGCGCGCCAAGCGCGTAGACAATCTCCGTCACGTCGCCGCCAAGGGCGACAATTTTCTCCTGCGCGGCGGCAAACGCCACCAGAGGCAGGGCGCTCAGCAGGGCTAACCACGTTTTCATGCGGCCAGCCCTTTTGGCGTCAGGGCGTCAATCTGGCTGCGCCACTGGCTCTGCTCCGGCTCACCTTCGGTACGCTGGCCGTAAAGCTGGGCGATTTGCGTGCCGTCGGCGGCAAACAGCTCCAGGCTGGTGACGTGGCCGTCAGACGTGGGTTTGCGCGTCACCCAGCTCTCTGCGATCGTCTCCTCCAGCAGATGCAGGGTAAAGGCAGGGTTAAAGACGTTTAGCCAGCCTTTCATCGGCACGACTTTTTCCACCGCGCCGGTGAAGATCTGCACGCAGCCGCGGTTGCCGACGAAGACCATGATTTCGTTGCCGTCCCGGCGTGCCGCTTCCAGCAGCTGTGCCAGCGCGCTGTTCTCCACCTTACAGGCCAGGTCGTCGCCCACCAGGCGAAACGCCTGCTGACGGCTGAGATTGTGGCGCTTGAGCAGGCTGAAGAACTGATGCACGTCGGTCATGGCGCGCCACTCCTTGTCCACGAGAGCGGTATCCGCGTTTTCGGCGTGAGCCGGGACATCCCCAGCGCTCAGCTCAAGCGGCGGGTTATCGGCAAAGATAAAGCGGGTCAGCACGTCGCCCCAGGCGGCGAGGTCGGTGTTGTCCGTGGTGTAGACCTTCAGCACCGCATCGCCCTGACGATCGAAGAACTGAATGCTCTGTCGCTCGCCGCGGGCGGTGGTTTCGCTGAGGTGAAACGCGCTCGCCCACTGGTTGAGGAACAGGCGCAGATCCAGCGCGCGCGGGTTCAGCACCAGCCCGGCGTGGCCGTTCAGGTGCTGGTTGGTGAAGCTGCCCACCTGCTCGTGAACGGCATACTCGTTGCGGCAGATGCACTTGGTTTCACCCACGGCTTCCAGCGCGCCCAGAATATCGCGGATTTCGCCGCGCAGTCGCCAGGCGTCATGGCCCACGCGGGAAAAGGTCAGCTCCGCTTCGCTGATGTTCATTAACCCTGCGATGTCTCGCGCATACTTACCCGGATTTTCTTCTTTTAGCTCAAGCCAGCGTGCGTAGTGATGCATTGTCTTATCCTTCTGAAGAGTGGCCCCGAAGGGAATTACCACTGATAGCTTACGAAAATCTTGCCGTTACGACCGTCCTGCGGAATACCCTGCGGAGACCAGTACTCCTTATCGAAGGCGTTGCCGAGCACCAGCGTGGTGGTGACGCCCTTGAGCTGCTCCTGGCCCTTATAGCTGACGTAGAAATCATTAACCGCATAGCCCGGCTGCTTGCTGTAGCTGCTGCTGACGTGGGTTGAGCGATCGGCAAAGGTGCCGATCCAGCCCACGGAGAAACCGCTTTGCGCCACCGGAACGTCCAGCTTGCTGGTGACGGTATCCGGGTTAATGCTGGAGATGTACTCGCCCGTATCGGTGTCTTTCCCGCGCGTGCGGTTATAGGCCACGTCGAGGCTAAACAGATCGGCCGAGTATTTTGCCATCATGTCCCAGCCCCAGATTTTGGCGTTCGGAACGTTGTACGACATGGTGGTCGCCGCGGCAAAATCGACGGTTGTGGAGATATAGTCTTTGGCTTTGGTATCGAAATAGCTGGCCTTAAACTCCAGCGCATCGTTGGCAAGCATCAGATCGTCAAAGCGCAGGCCAAAACCAAACTCCTGCGTTTCGTTGGTTTCCGGGCGCAGGTTCGGGTTCGGCACCCAGTAGTTGGTGTAGAAGCGGCCAATGGAGAAGTGTTTGGCGTCGTTATACATCTCACCCATGGTCGGCGCGCGGAAGGCCTGCGCGTAAGATCCGAACAGCATCAGCCAGTCGGTGGGGCTGACGGTTAACCCGGCGCGGGAGGACCATTTATCGGCATCGACATCGTCGTAGCCATTGCTGCTGCCGCGGTAGTTGTCATACCGCGTGCCGCCCAGCAAGGTGATCGGCAGATCGCGCAGGGTGATTTCATCCTGCAGCCAGCCGGAGCTGAAGTCGATTTTCGCCTCCGGGAAGCCGGTCGTGGCCCCGCCCGGACGCTGCTCCTGACGATAATATTCTCCGCCGTAGGTCAGCAGGTGAGAGGCAAAAGAGTCGCTGAACAGGCGGGTTCGGTTTTCCACCTTGCCGCCTTTGGTGGTCTGCTTGCGGAACTCGCCGGTGCTGTCGATGTTCTGGGCATTAATGCGCGCTTCGGACCAGTAAACCTTCGCTTCGGCGTTCAGCCAGTCGTATCCTTCCGGCGCAATGTGGTAGCCAACCTGCGCATCGCGCTGGATGGTGGAGCGGTCGGTCATCGGGTTGCTGCTATTGGCATCAGAGGTTTGCGGGTTTTTCGGCTCCTGCGCGGCGTTGTTGTAGTAGCGCAGGGCGCCGCTGAGCGTCTGGGCCTGGTCGATTTTCCAGCTGCCTTTTGCCAGCATGTTATTGATGGATTCGTCGTTCGGCGCCGTCGCACCGTCGCTCTGGCGGATATCGCCGCGGTCGCGGCTGGACCACGATACCAGGCCGTCCAGGGTATCGGTACGACCATAGGCGCTGGCCCCCAGGCCGAGGCTGTGGTCCCCCGTTGCGCCGGTACCAAACACGCGATAACCGCTGTTTTTGCCCGGTTCCAGCAGATCTTTGGCGTCGACGGTGTCATAGGAGATGACACCACCCAGCGCGCCGCTGCCGTAGAGCAGCGCAGACGGACCACGCACCACTTCAATACGTTTAATCAGCGCCGGATCGAGGAACGTGCTGTTGAGGTGCCCGGTGTCGGTACCCTGGCGCACGCCGTCGACCAGCACCAGAACGCCGCGGCGGTCGTAGCCGCGCAGGTTAACGTCCTGTCCGTTGGTGCGGCCGGTGCCGTCCAGCGTCAGACCGGGCACGTTGCGCAGCAGGTCGGCGGCAGAGCTGGCGGTCTGTTTTTCCGGGGCGGTGGCGTCAACCACGCTCACCATCATCGGGGCTTCGAAGGCGCTACGGGCGTTGCCTGTGGCGGTGACGGTTATTTCATCTGCGGCAGCAAACGCGGCGCCCGGCAGGGTGCTGACAATCGCCAGCGCCAGAAGGGACGGGCGTAAACGTGCGGTATGCAGGTGTAGCATAGCAACTCTCCATAAAGTATCGAAAGCGCTGGCTGCCTGGGGATCACCTGGGTGGCTGGCGAAAGTTTTGGTTTATTTTGTGAGGATCAGTTTTCCGGCATTCGTCTGGCGCAGCAGATACTGCTGGCCGTCATGCTCGATAATCACCCGGCCTCCCTCACCCAACAGGCTTTTGCTGTCGATGCGGCGATCGGTGGAAGCAGGGGATGGCGCTGTGTGTGTTTTTACTGGCGTTGCCGCGCTGTTATCGGTCGGTGACATAATGTTTATAAATAACAATCAATGTAACAATGATAATCATTATCAATAAACTGCAAATTCACGGCAAGCGTTTTTGTGAAAATTGTGTGACGGGATCAAATTTCAGGGGGAGGCGATGCGGCCTGATGCCCTCACCCCAACCCTCTCCCACGCGGAGAGGAAGAAGGGCGCGAACCGTAGGTCGGGTAAGCGCAGCGCCACCCGACAATAACATCAGAAGCGAGAATCAACCGCAGCTGCCAGCTTCTCCAGCAGCAGCTCGCTGTCTTCCCAGCTCAGGCATGGGTCGGTGATCGACTGGCCGTATACCATCTGCTGGCCGGCAACGATTTTCTGCGTGCCTTCTTTGATAAAGCTTTCGGCCATGATCCCGGCAACGGCGGTCGAGCCGCTGCGGATCTGCTGACAGACCTCATCGCAGACGTCAAGCTGGCGGCGATGCTGCTTCTGGCAGTTGCCGTGGCTGAAATCCACCACCAGATGTTCCGGCAGGTCGAATTCGGCCAGCGTTTCACAGGCGGCAGCGATGTCTTGTGCATGGTAATTAGGCTTCTTCCCGCCGCGCATAATGATATGCCCATACGGGTTACCGCTGGTCTGGTAGATGGTCATATGGCCGTTCTTGTCCGGCGACAGGAACATATGGCTGGCACGCGAGGCGCGGATCGCATCGACCGCAATCCGGGTGTTGCCGTCGGTCCCGTTTTTGAAGCCGACCGGACAGGAGAGGGCTGAGGCCATCTCGCGGTGGATTTGGCTTTCGGTAGTGCGCGCGCCAATCGCGCCCCAGCTGATCAGATCGGCGATAAACTGCCCGGTCACCATGTCGAGAAACTCGGTGGCCGTCGGCACGCCCAGCTCGTTGACCTGCAACAGCAGCTTGCGCGCCAGCTCGATGCCGTGGTTTACGCGATAGCTGCCGTTAAGGTCAGGGTCGGAAATCAGCCCCTTCCAGCCCACCACGGTACGCGGTTTTTCAAAGTAGGTGCGCATCACAATCTCCAGGCGATGCTGGTATTTTTCCCGCAACCCCTGAAGTCGTTTTGCATAATCCATCGCTGCATCCAGATCGTGGATGGAGCAGGGCCCAATCACCACCAGAAGACGCTTGTCTTCACCATTGAGGATTTTTTCAATGCGGCGGCGGGAGGCCGTCACATGTTCCGCGACCGCGGCGGAAACGGGGTGCCGCTCGGCCAGTTCAGCCGGGGTGACCAGGCTGTCTATGCGCGCCGTGCGGAGTTCATCGGTTTTATTCATGACTTGTCTCAGAAAATTTTTGCTTCATCGGCAGACTACCGGGAAGTGATGGGCATCACATTAAACCAATCCCTGCTGATTTCAAGTTCGGGGCGACACCGCCCCGCTGTTGAAAAGGATGATACATGAATCTGAGTTAATGTACTAGCTTATTAGTACATGCGACGGTTAAGCCCCATGATGTCGAGAATTTTGGTGGCGATCTCTTCTACCGAATAGTTCGTGCTGTTCAGCCACGGGATCTGGTTTTTGCGGTACAGGGCTTCCACTTCGGAAACCTCCATGCGGCACTGGCGCATCGAGGCGTAGCGGCTGTTCTCGCGGCGCTCTTCGCGGATCGCCGCGAGACGTTCCGGGTTAATCGTCAGGCCGAACAGCTTGTGCTGCAGCGGCTTGAGCGCAGCGGGCAGCACCAGGTTATCCATATCGTCGGCAATAAAGGGGTAGTTTGCGGCGCGGATGCCGAACTGCATCGCCAGATAGAGGCTGGTCGGCGTTTTGCCGCAGCGCGACACGCCGAGCAAAATCACCTGCGCCTGGTCGAGGTTGCGCAGCGAGATCCCGTCGTCGTGCGCCAGGGTGTAGTCGATGGCGGCAATACGCGCGTCATATTTGGTCAGGTTGCCGGGGTTCAGCCCGTGGGTGCGGTGCGCGATAGGCGTCGGGTCTAGCTTAAGCTCGCTCTGGAGCGGGGCCACCAGCGCCTGCACGATATCCTGGCAAAAGCCTTCACTTTGCAAAATGATGTGGCGAATCTCAGGAATAACGATGGAGTAGAACACCAGCGGGCGCACGCCGGTCTGCTGGAAGATGGCGTCAATCTGGTCTTTCACCGCTTTGGCACGGCTCTCATTTTCCACAAACGGCAGCGTGATGCTGTTAATCGAAACGGGGAATTGCGACATCACCGCGTGGCCCAGCACCTCGGCGGTGATCGCCGTACCATCAGAAATATAAAAAACGTGACGATCGACAGCATTATCCATTTTACCCACCCTGAATATCATACCTAATTGTCTGAAAGCATAAATTAAAAAAGTTAATTGCACAGCAAAGAAGTTATCTGAATTTAAAATGAAATGATGTTTTTGATTTTCCTGAAAAGCGGATTTCATTTTTCAAATAGCGACTTTATTTTTGTGGTTTCTGGCTGAATATAGATGAATCATCAGCTTATTGGCTGGTGGGAAACTATCCGAAAAGTTGAAAATTTAAATTGCTTACACGATTCACCGTTTTTTTAGCGCAAATAATTATGCCAGTATAAATACGTAGTCAGGTGTTACTTACTCCGATCAAATATCACAAAAGGATTGTTTCGATGTCCAACAATGGCTCGTCACCGCTGGTGCTTTGGTATAACCAACTCGGCATGAATGATGTAGACAGAGTTGGGGGCAAAAATGCCTCCCTGGGTGAAATGATTACAAATCTGTCCGGTATGGGTGTCTCCGTACCAAACGGGTTTGCCACGACCGCCGACGCGTTTAATCTGTTTTTAGACCAGAGCGGTGTAAACCAGCGCATTTACGACCTGCTGGATAAAACGGATATTGATGACGTCACCGAGCTTGCCAAAGCCGGGGCGCAGATCCGCCAGTGGATCATCGACACACCTTTCCAGCCGGAACTGGAAAAAGCTATCCATGACGCGTACAACCAGCTCTCCGCTGACGACGCGCAGGCCTCCTTTGCCGTACGTTCTTCCGCGACCGCAGAAGACATGCCGGACGCGTCGTTTGCCGGGCAGCAGGAGACCTTCCTGAACGTTCAGGGCTACGATGCGGTGCTGGTGGCGGTGAAGCACGTATTTGCTTCCCTGTTCAACGACCGCGCCATCTCCTATCGCGTGCACCAGGGCTATGACCATCGCGGCGTGGCGCTCTCCGCGGGCGTGCAGCGCATGGTGCGCTCGGACGTGGGTTCCTCCGGCGTGATGTTCTCCATTGATACCGAATCCGGCTTCGACCAGGTGGTGTTCATCACCTCCGCGTGGGGCCTGGGCGAGATGGTCGTGCAGGGCGCGGTGAACCCTGACGAATTCTACGTACACAAGCCTACGCTTGCCGCGGGCCGTCCGGCGGTGGTGCGCCGCACCATGGGCTCGAAAAAAATCCGCATGATTTATGCCCCAACCCAGGAGCATGGCAAGCAGGTTAAGATTGAAGATGTGCCGCAGGAGCAGCGCGACCGCTTCTCCCTGACCGACGCCGAAGTGCAGGAGCTGGCGAAGCAGGCGGTGCAGATTGAGAAACACTATGGCCGTCCGATGGATATCGAATGGGCGAAAGACGGGAACACCGGCAAGCTGTTTATCGTTCAGGCGCGCCCGGAAACCGTTCGCTCTCGCGGCCAGGTGATGGAGCGTTATACGCTGCACGCGCAGGGTAAAATCGTGGCGGAAGGCCGCGCCATCGGTCACCGCATCGGTGCCGGTCCGGTCAAAGTGATCCACGACATCAGCGAGATGAACCGTATTGAGCCAGGCGACGTGCTGGTGACCGACATGACCGACCCGGACTGGGAACCGATCATGAAGAAAGCGTCGGCCATCGTCACCAACCGCGGCGGCCGTACCTGCCACGCGGCGATCATTGCCCGCGAGCTGGGGATCCCGGCGGTTGTCGGCTGCGGTGACGCCACCGAGCGCATGAAGGACGGGCAGAACGTGACCGTCTCCTGTGCCGAAGGCGACACCGGCTACGTCTACGCCGATATCCTTGACTTCAGCGTGAAGAGCTCCAGCGTGGATACCATGCCGGATCTGCCGCTGAAGATCATGATGAACGTCGGTAACCCGGACCGCGCGTTTGACTTCGCCTGCCTGCCGAACGAAGGCGTTGGCCTGGCGCGTCTGGAATTCATCATTAACCGCATGATCGGCGTTCACCCGCGCGCTCTGCTGGAGTTTGACGACCAGGACGCGAAGCTGCAGAACGAAATCCGCGAGATGATGAAAGGCTACGACTCGCCGAAAGAGTTCTACGTCGGCCGTCTGACCGAAGGGATCGCCACGCTGGGTGCAGCGTTCTACCCGAAACGCGTGATCGTGCGTCTGTCTGACTTTAAGTCTAACGAATACGCTAACCTTGTGGGCGGCGAGCGCTACGAGCCGGAAGAAGAGAACCCGATGCTGGGCTTCCGCGGGGCCGGACGCTACGTGTCTGACAGCTTCCGCGACTGCTTCGCGCTGGAGTGCGAGGCGGTGAAACGCGTGCGCAACGACATGGGGCTGACCAACGTCGAAATTATGATCCCGTTCGTGCGTACCGTGGATCAGGCGAAAGCGGTGGTGGACGAGCTGGCGCGTCAGGGCCTGAAGCGCGGCGAAAACGGGCTGAAGATCATCATGATGTGTGAGATCCCGTCCAACGCCCTGCTGGCCGAGCAGTTCCTGGAGCACTTCGACGGCTTCTCTATCGGCTCGAACGACATGACTCAGCTGACGCTGGGCCTGGACCGCGACTCCGGCGTGGTTTCCGAGCTGTTCGACGAGCGTAACGAGGCGGTGAAAGCGCTGCTTTCCATGTCCATCCGCGCGGCGAAGAAGCAGGGTAAATACGTCGGGATTTGCGGTCAGGGTCCATCCGACCATGAAGACTTTGCCGCCTGGCTGATGGAAGAGGGGATTGACAGCCTCTCCCTGAACCCGGACACGGTAGTGCAAACCTGGCTGAGTCTGGCGGAACTGAACAAGTAACGGCAACACGATCGCAAAAAGGCGAGGATTTTATTCCTCGCCTTTTTTATTTCACCTCTAATTTGCTCCCCATCACAAATAATCTAAAAAACCAAATATCATAATTTGTCTGTTAATTAAGACAATTGTTAGTGCGCAACGCGTTGCTAATACTTGAGCCTTACTGCGCATTTCCCTTCAGATGATGCGCAACTGGTTGAAATACGTTTTAACCTGATAAAAAGGCAAATAACAATGACACTTTCCTCTGTATTGCGTACCAAAGATAAAATAGGTTATGGCTTAGGTGATATGGCCAGCGCGCTGGTCTGGCAAACGGCCACATTATTTCTTGCTTATTTCTATACCGACGTTTTTGGTTTGCCTGCCGCGATCATGGGTACCATGTTTTTAGTGGTGCGCGTGGTTGATGCGTTTGTCGACCCGTGTATTGGCGCGCTGGTTGACCGCACGCAGACGCGTCACGGCCGTTTCCGTCCCTGGCTGCTGTGGTTTGCTATTCCCTTTGGCGTAAGCTGCCTTATTACCTTCTACGTACCGGACGTCGGGCCGACGGCAAAAATTGTTTATGCCTGCGCGACCTACGCGATTTTAAGTCTGATTTACTCCGCCATTAACGTGCCTTACTGCGCCATGCCGGGCGCGCTGACGCTGGATCCGCGCGAGCGTCACTCCCTTCAGTCCTGGCGTTTTGGCCTGTCATTTATTGGCGGGTTGATCGTAACGGTTATCGCTCTGCCGCTGGTCTCATTGTTGGGCCAGGGCAACGTGCAGAAAGGCTATTTCTTTGCCATGAGCCTGATGGGGCTGCTGGGAATTGTGCTGTTCTTCTGCTGTTTCCTGATGACCCGCGAGCGTTATTCCCCGCGCAATGATACCTCCGGCTCCATGCTCACCGATTTAAAACTGCTGGCCGGTAACAGCCAGTGGCGCATCGTGTTTGTGTTTAATATTTTGCTGTTAACGGCGGTGGTGACGCGCGGCTCTGCCACCATGTATTACGTCAACTATGTACTGTTGCGCCCGGAGCTGGTTTTTGCCTTTATTGTTTCTGGCATGGTGGCCTCGCTAAGCGGCGCGTTATTATCTGAACGCCTGCTGGGGAAATTTGACCGCGTACGCGCCTATCAGTGGACGATAATGTCCTTCGTCATTTTCGGCGCGCTGATTTTCTTCCTGCCGCCTTCGCAGGTGTGGCTAATCTTTGGCCTTAACATCGTCTTTAGCTTTATTCAAAACCTCACCACGCCGCTCCAGTGGACCATGTTCTCTGATGTGGTCGACTACGAAGAGCATCGCAGCGGCCGCCGTCTGGACGGGCTGGTCTTCTCTACCGCACTGTTCGCCATCAAGTTTGGCCTTGCGCTGGGCGGGGCGGTGGTCGGCTGGGTGCTCGGCATGGTGGATTACGCCCCGGGCCAGGCAGCCCAGGTGCCGCACGTGCTCTCCACCATCAACGCCCTGTTCACCCTTATTCCGTGCGCGCTGTTCCTCTGCATGGTGGCGCTGCTTTCCATCTACAAGCTCAACAGCAGGCTGGTGGATTCCATCGCCCGGGAGCTGGCCAGCAAGCGTGAGGTAAGCCCCGACGCGGGGCAGCTCAGCCCGGCAACCCCTTCCGCACTACAGGAGTAAAATATGACTGCTATCTATAAGGACGCGGGACGTCCCGTGCACGAGCGCGTCGCTGATTTACTGGCGCGCATGACCCCGGAAGAGAAGTTCGCCCAGATGCACGCCTACTGGCTGATCCTTGATGAAAACGGCAACCACCGGGAGCGCAGCGATTTGAGCGACGAATTCGCCGGCGTCAGCCAGCAGGCGGCGCTGAGCGAACGGCTAAAACTGGGCGTCGGGCAGATCACCCGTCCGCTCGGCACCCACATCGTTGACGCGAAAACCGGGGTGCGCGCGGCTAACCGCCTGCAGCGCATGATGATGGAAGAGACGCGGCTTGGCATTCCGGCGTTGTTCCACGAGGAGTGCCTGGTGGGGCTGCTGTGCAAAGACGCCACGCTGTTCCCGTCCTCGCTCAACTACGGCTCGACCTGGGACCCGGAGCTGGTGCAGCGCGCGGCAGAGCAGATCGGTAAAGAGGCGCGTTCCGTCGGTTGCCAGCAGGGGCTGGCCCCGGTGCTGGACGTTTCCCGCGACGTCCGGTGGGGGCGAACCGAAGAGACCTTCGGGGAAGATCCCTGGCTGGTGGGCGTGATGGCAACCGCCTGGGTGAAAGGGTTACAGGGCGACAAGCGCGATCTGCTGGCGACGCTCAAGCATTACGTGGGCCACTCGTTCAGCGAAGGGGCGCGCAACCACGCCCCGGTGCATCTTGGCTTTAGCGAGCTGAACGACACCTTCCTGCTGCCGTTTGAAATGGCGGTCAAGCTGGCAAATGCCGGTTCGGTCATGCCCGCCTACCACGACATCGATAACCAGCCGGGGCACAGCGACAGCTTCCTGTTGACCACCGTCCTGCGCGAACAGTGGGGCTTCGACGGCATTATTGTGGCGGACTACGGCGGCGTCAGCCTGCTGCACCAGCACCACGGGATTTCTCACGATGCAGCGGAGTCCGCCGCGCTGGCGTTTAACGCCGGGCTGGACGTTGAGCTGCCGAAAGATGACTGCGCACGCCATCTGGCAGAAGCGGTAGAGCGCGGGCTGATCTCTATGGCGAAAGTCGATGAGATCGTGGCGCGTACGCTGACCGAAAAATTCCGTCTCGGCCTGTTTGAGAACCCGTATGCCGATGAAAACGGCATCGATCTGCAAAATGAGATGACCCGCCAGGTGGCGCGGGAGGTGGCGACAAAATCGGTCACGCTGCTGGAAAACAACGGCATTCTGCCGCTGAACGGTAAACCCCGCGTGGCGGTAGTGGGGCCGACGGCAGACGATCCGCTGGCGTTACTCAGCGGGTATAGCTTCCCGGTGCATCTGATCATCAGCGATATGGTTGAGGAGACCTCGCAGGTGACGACGCCGCGCGCGGCGCTGGAGCAGTACCTGGGTGCATCGAACGTGCGCTACGCGAAAGGGTGCCACATTATTGAAAAACGGATGGCGGGCGCGCCGGTCTTCCCGGGCGACAGCGGCGGCAAGCCAATGCAGCAGTCTCCGGTGTCGCAAAGTACCGCACTTATCCCCGAGGCGGTCAGCGCCGCACAGGAGAGTGACGTGGTGGTGTCCTGCGTGGGCGATCTCGCCGGGCTGTTCCAGAGCGGCACGGTAGGGGAAGGCTCCGATACTGACTCCCTGAATTTGCCGGGCGTGCAGCAACAGCTGCTGGAGGCGCTGGTGGCGACGGGCAAACCGGTGATCGTCGTGATGACCGGCGGGCGTCCGTACAACCTTCAGGGGCTGGAGGAGAAGATTGCCGCGCTGATGATGGCCTGGGCGCCGGGACAGGAAGGGGGCTGGGCGATTGCCGATGTGTTAACTGGTCGCGCGGAGCCGCAGGGCCGGCTGGTGGTCAGCGTGCCGAAAAGCGCCGGGGCGATGCCGTTCTACTATAACCACAAGCTGAAAAGCGGCGGCACGCCGTTCGCGTTCCATTTCGGTGCGCGTTACCCGTTTGGTTTCGGCCTCGGCTGGACGCAGTTTAGCTGGGGCACTGCCCGCGTCGCTGAAAGCAGCGTGCCGGTCGACGGGGAGGTGACGCTGAGCGTGGATATCACCAATACCGGCGAGCGCAGCGGCAGCGAGGTGGTGCAGGTCTACGTGCGGGACAAGGTCGCCACCCAGGTGCGCCCGCTTCAGGAGCTTAAGGCCTTCCAGCGCGTCACGCTCTCGCCGGGCGAAACCGCCACGCTAACCTTCACGCTGCCGGTTGAGATGTTCAACTTCACCCGCCGTGACGGCAAGCGCATCGTTGAGCCGGGCGAGTTTGAACTGCAGATTGGCGCATCGTCGGCGGATATCCGCCAGGCGGTGACGGTCAATGTGACGGGGGAAACGCGGGTGCTGCCTGCTGAGTGGCGGATGCTCAGTGCCTGTGAGGTTACGCGCGCGTAGTCAGGATAAAAAAAAGCCCATCGTGGGAGATGGGCAAAGACTACACACAGCAATTCGTTGTTTCACTCAGGGGATTTCCATGCTTATAAATCAAGGTGTTGATTTATAACCTTGAGCTAATAGTAGGCATGTCATCTTTCAGCGTCGATCGGATTCGTCTCAATAGTTAAAGAGACGTAAAGATTTCTTGTGAATAATAGCGGACTTAATGCTGAAATGGCGGGTCTGACCAGTGTGCAACGAATAAATACTTTAGCAGTGTTAAAGTATTGTGCGGGTTAATGTAGGCCGGGTAAGCGTAAGCGCCACCCGGCAACAAGGCTTAATGGGTATTCTTTTCTTCCAGCTCTTCCAGCTCGCTCAGAATCACGTCCGGGTCGGTTCCAGGCGGCGGCACTTCATGAACCCAGGCGGAGAACAGACGCCAGGTAACGGCGAGCAGCACCGGGCCAATGAACAGACCGATCATCCCGAAAGCAATCAACCCGCCGATAACCCCGGAGAGGATCAGGATCAGCGGCAGGTCTGCGCCCATGCGGATGAGGATGGGGCGAATCACGTTATCCATGGTGCCAACCACGCAGCTCCAGACCAGCAGAACCGTTCCCCACGTGGTATCACCCGTCCAGTAAAGCCAGATAATGCTCGGAACCAGCACCAGCAGCGGCCCCAGTTGCGCAAGGCAGGTCATCAGCATGACTACGGTAAAGACGGTGGCGTACGGTACGCCGGAAATCGCCAGGCCGATACCGCCCAGCACCGCCTGCACCAGCGCCGTCACCACGACGCCTAGGGCGACCGCGCGCACGGCCTGCGCGGCCAGCAGCACCGCGGCGTCACCGCGTTTTCCCGCCAGGCGGGTGGCAAAGTGACGAACGCCTAAAGCCACCTGCTCACCGCGCCAGTAAAGCAGGGCGCTGAAGACCAGCATCAGGGTACAGTGCATCATAAAGCGGCCGATATGTGCGGCCTGACCGACAAACCAGGTGGTGGTGGTGCCAATATACGGACGTACTTTCGCCATCAGCGCGCTGCCGCCCATCTCCAGCAGGCTATGCCAGCCGCTGTAAAGTTTAGCGCCCACGACCGGAATGCTGTTCAGCCAGCCGAGGTCCGGCAGCGTCAGGTCGCCGCTTGTCACGGCGCGGATCACCGGGCCGCTGGAGTCGACAAGGCTGTTTACCAGCAGCGCAATTGGAATAATAAACAGCAGGAACAGCAGCAGCGTCATCACCAGCACGGCCAGCCCGCGGCGGCCAAACAGCAGTTTCTGCAAGCGCAGCAGCAAAGGCCACGTGGCGACGACAACGGTCGCAGCCCAGGCGAAGCCGAGAATAAAGGGTTGAACAATCCACAGACACGCAATAATCATGAGGGCCAGGAATAGCACCGACAGCAGAATTTGCGCAACATCCCTGGGCTGGCGAAGATTGACCATAAATGAAACTTTCCTTAAAAGAACGCCAGTACCACTGGCGGGAATGGAAAACCGCGTCTCTCTTATCATTAGCGATCGCAGCGGTTTTTGACAGGCGAATTCTGCCTGTAATTCAGCAGAGATTATAAGAAAAAAATGTGATAAAACTTTTAAGATACACGCAAACGATTCCCACAACTCTAATTAGGGTCGACAGTAATGATCCCACAGATTTCTCAGGCACCTGGCGTCGTTCAGCTGGTGCTTAATTTTTTGCAGGCACTGGAGCAACAGGGTTTTACAGGTGATACCGCCACGAACTATGCCGACAGGCTGACGATGGCAACCGATAACAGTATCTACCAGCTTCTTCCCGATGCGGTCGTTTTCCCGCGTTCCACGGCCGACGTGGCGCTTATCGCCCGGCTGGCAACGCAGGAGCGGTTTGCCTCTCTGGTCTTCACGCCGCGCGGCGGTGGCACCGGAACCAACGGTCAGGCGCTGAACCAGGGCATCATTATTGATATGTCGCGCTATATGAACCGCATCATTGAGATCAACCCCGAAGAGGGATGGGTGCGGGTTGAGGCGGGCGTTATCAAAGATCAGCTTAATCAGTACCTCAAGCCTTACGGCTACTTTTTTGCCCCTGAACTCTCCACCAGCAACCGAGCAACGATCGGGGGGATGATCAACACCGATGCCTCCGGGCAGGGATCGCTGGTCTACGGTAAAACCTCCGATCACGTGCTGGGCGTGCGGGCAGTATTGTTAGGCGGCGATATCCTTGATACCCAGCCGATGCCGGTCGAACTGGCGGAAACGCTGGGTAAAGATAACACCGCCAGCGGGCGCATCTACCGCACCGTGCTGGAGCGCTGCCGCGACAACCGCCAGCTTATTCTCGACAAATTCCCCAAACTGAACCGCTTCTTAACGGGCTACGACCTGCGCCACGTGTTTAACGACGACCTGACGCAGTTTGATTTAACCCGCGTGCTGACCGGCTCCGAAGGAACGCTGGCGTTTATTACCGAGGCGCGGCTGGATATCACCCGCCTGCCGAAGGTGCGTCGCCTGGTGAACGTCAAATATGACTCCTTCGACTCCGCGCTGCGCAATGCGCCGTTTATGGTGGAAGCGAAGGCGCTGTCGGTGGAAACCGTCGACTCTAAGGTGCTGAATCTGGCGCGGGAAGATATCGTCTGGCACTCCGTGCGCGAGCTGATTACCGACGTGCCGGACAAAGAGATGCTTGGCCTCAACATCGTGGAATTTGCCGGTGATGACGCGGAGCTGATTGAAAGCCAGGTGACGACGCTCTGCCAGCGCCTGGATGAGCTGATTGCTCATGGCGAAGGCGGCGTGATTGGCTGGCAGCTTTGTCACGATCTGGCCGGTATCGAGCGTATTTACGCCATGCGTAAAAAAGCCGTGGGCCTGCTTGGCAATGCGAAAGGGGCGGCGAAGCCGATTCCGTTTGCCGAAGATACCTGCGTGCCGCCCGAGCATCTGGCGGATTATATCGTCGAGTTTCGCGCCCTGCTGGATAGCCACGGCCTGAGCTATGGCATGTTCGGCCACGTGGATGCCGGGGTGCTGCACGTGCGTCCGGCGCTGGACATGTGCGACCCGCAGCAGGAGATCCTGATGAAGCAGATCTCCGACGACGTCGTGGCCTTGACCGCCAAATACGGCGGTCTGCTATGGGGGGAGCACGGGAAAGGGTTCCGCGCGGAATACAGCCCGGCGTTCTTCGGGGAGCAGCTTTACGCGGAGCTGCGCAAGGTCAAAGCGGCGTTCGACCCGGATAACCGCCTCAATCCGGGGAAAATCTGCCCGCCTGAAGGGGTGGACGCGCCGATGCTCCAGGTGGATGCCGTTAAGCGCGGTACGTATGACAGACAGATCCCGATTGCGGTGCGCTCGTCCTGGCGTGGGGCGATGGAGTGTAACGGCAACGGCCTGTGCTTTAACTTTGACGTGAAAAGCCCGATGTGCCCGTCAATGAAAATCACCAGCAACCGCATTCACTCGCCGAAAGGGCGTGCGACGCTGGTGCGCGAATGGCTGCGTCTTCTGGCGGACCGTGGCGTCGATCCCCTGAAGCTGGAGCAGGAGCTGCCGGAAAAACGGGCCAGCCTGCGCTCGCTGATTGAGCGCACCCGCAACAGCTGGCATGCCAATAAGGGCGAGTATGATTTCTCCCATGAGGTGAAAGAGGCGATGTCCGGCTGTCTGGCCTGTAAAGCCTGCTCTACCCAGTGCCCGATTAAAATCGACGTGCCGGAATTCCGCTCGCGCTTCCTGCAGCTCTACCACACCCGCTATCTGCGCCCGGTGCGCGATCATCTGGTGGCGACGGTGGAAAGCTACGCGCCGCTGATGGCGCGCGCGCCGAAGACCTTTAACTTCTTTATCAATCAGCCGCTGGTGCGCAAGCTTTCCGAAAAGCATATCGGCATGGTCGATCTGCCGCTGCTGTCGGTGCCGTCGCTGCAGCGCCAGCTCGTCGGCCACCGCTCGGCGAACATGACCCTGGAACAGCTCGAAGCGCTTACTCCTGAGCAAAAAGCGAAGGTGGTGCTGGTGGTCCAGGATCCGTTCACCAGCTACTACGACGCTCAGGTGGTCGCTGACTTCATCCGCCTGGTTGAAAAACTGGGCTATCAGCCTGTAGTGCTGCCGTTCTCGCCAAACGGCAAGGCGCAGCACATTAAAGGCTTCCTGAACCGCTTTGCGAAAACGGCGCAAAAAACCGCTGATTTTCTCAACCGGATCGCCGAACTTGGGATGCCGATGGTCGGCGTCGATCCGGCGCTGGTGCTTTGCTATCGCGATGAATACAAGCAGACGCTGGGTGATAAGCGCGGCGATTTCCACGTCATGCTGGTGCACGAGTGGCTGCCGGCAGCCCTGGAAGAGAAGGCCATTCAGGAGGCTGGCGGTGAACCGTGGTATCTGTTCGGACACTGTACGGAAGTGACGGCGCTGCCCGGCGCCCCGGCGCAATGGGCGTCTATTTTTGCGCGTTTCGGCGCGAAGCTGGAGAGCGTCAGCGTGGGCTGTTGCGGCATGGCGGGCACCTACGGCCACGAGGTGAAAAACCACGCCAACTCGCTCGGCATCTATGAGCTGTCGTGGCATCAGGCGATGCAGCGATTGCCAAGAAACCGCTGCCTGGCGACGGGCTACTCCTGCCGCAGCCAGGTGAAACGGGTTGAGGGTAACGGCGTACGCCACCCATTACAGGCTTTACTGGAGATAATTGGATGATCTGGAAACGTGCCGTCACGCTGCAGGCGCTAAACGCCATGGGCGAGGGGAATATGGTGGGGCTACTGGATATCCAGTTCACCCGCATTGGGGAAGACGATCTGGAGGCGACGATGCCTGTCGATAGTCGCACCCATCAGCCGTTTGGCCTGTTGCACGGCGGGGCTTCCGTCGTGCTGGCGGAAACCCTGGGCTCCGTCGCGGGATATCTCTGCACCGAAGGCGAACAGAAGGTGGTCGGGCTTGAGGTGAATGCCAACCACATTCGCTCGGTGCGCAGCGGGCGCGTGCGCGGTATCTGCCGCGCGCTGCACGCTGGTAGCCGCCACCAGGTGTGGCAGATTGATATTCTCGACGAGCAGGATCGCCTGTGCTGCTCGTCGCGTCTGACGACGGCGGTCGTGTAAAGTTTTCAGATGAATTGCCTTTGGTCAAAAACTAGCCAGCGTGTTGTGATATACTGGTCAGGATTTGTACATAAGCGAGGACATCATGGATACTGAAATAACCCCAACACAGCTGGCAATTGAATATTTACGTCGCGATAAGAGCAACCTGTCTCCGGCGCAGTACCTGAAAAAGCTGAAACAGCTTGAGCTGGAGTTCACGGATCTGCTGGCGCTCTCTTCGAATGAACTGAAAGAAGAGATCTACTTTGCCTGGCGGTTGGGCGTTCACGTCCATTGAGTGAGTGTTGTTGAACAGGCCGCGAGTGCGGCCTTTTTTGTGTCTGACATTCAGTATTTAGCGGGGAGCTTGTTGATTTTAATAAGCCTGCCTTCTTCCATTTCGATAAATCCGCCGGTTTTTAAATCCGCCAGAATGCGCATTACGCCGCTGCGGGAGAGCTGGGTTTTCTCCCGAATATACCTTTCCGCCGTTACGCTGCTGCGATAACTTTCATCTTCCTCCATCAGCTTTATGAGCTGCTGGCGAATCATCTCATACGCCGTAGGTGCGCCCTGCGGCATCACGTTGTTATAAAGCCGGCTATAGACAAACATCAGTTGTCTGGAGAGCAGGCCCCATAGCCCTTTTTCTTTGATAATGTCAGCCACCTGTTCAGTAGGGATACTACCAATCAGGCAAGGGCTCACCGTGACGAGGTAATCATTGAAATAGATGTCCGTCAGGTTAGCAAGACCAAACAGGGCAGGGCTGCGGGCGGTAGAAAGCATCATGCTATCGCTGCTGCGGTAGATGGCAATCGTCCCCTCGAGGATTAAATAACAGAGCCCCTGACCGTTAACCTCAAGGTTAAGTCGTTCACCGCGGCCCGTTCGACGCACGGTGCAATAAGGCTTCAGATGCGCGATCAGTTCCTGGGCGTAAGGGGAGCCGCGAGACGATTTATCTGTAGAGGACATAGCCGTAAACCTGGAAGATAATCTTATGCTTATAGTTTCGCTCTTCTCTCGCGCTATCTCCAGATATTATTGTGCTTTCAGTACTTCCGGGGTAAATGGTTAACTTCTATCAGCACGCCACGGTCCATGGTGATGTATTTCCCCGTACGCAGTTCTGCCAGAATCCTCATAATTCCGCTGCGGGAAAGGTAGGTACGGCTTTTAATGTAAGCCGCTGCGGTGATGTTTTGTCGAATTGCCTCAGGCTCCTGCATTAATTCAACCAGCTGAAAGCGGATGATATCGTAGGCGGACATCTGTGATATTTGCGCGCAGTGCTCGTACACCCGCGATGCCGTGTAGATCAGCAATTTAGAAAAGTGTTCCCAGAGATCGTGCTGTGCAACCACGTTGTTAAACGTTTCCAGCGGTACGCTTGCTAATTCGGATGTCTCCAGCGCCCTAACGTAAAGATGTTCCGATGAAAACTGACTGCTGACACCCAGTATAAAAGGCGCTGATTCTGAATTTAACACAATGCCGTCGCCGCGGCGGTGCAGCGCCACGCTGCCGTGTAACAGCATAAAACATTGGCGTTCGTCATTTCGGTAATATTGTACGACTTCGCTTTTCGAAAGAATGATTTTCTCTGCACCAGGAAGGACATTATCAATTATACGCTCTATGTGCCTTAAGGGTTTTAATCCCAGCACTGACGATTTCTCATTGTCTAATACGGCTGCAATTCGCGTGTTCATAATATACCTCACTTCAACAGATGCGATCGTTTTTCAATCAGCGTGGAGAATTATCTTAAAAAGCAGCGAAGCAGGGAATAATACTCGGAAGTCTAATAATAGACCGGAAGGGTTGAGTATCTTAACGTTATGAATTTTATCGTTAAAGGGCGAAAGTCTAAAAGTAGACTGGCGATAAAGTGAACGATCTAAATGTTTGTTTTTTGTTAAACTCCAGTCTACAGCTAGACCTGAAAATAGATTGTCTCGCACAAAAGAGTTGTATAAATTTTGACTCGTCGACAGAAACACCCATCTGAAACGCTCGACACGATGAGAGTGATATTTTGTTTCTGATGGCCTCTAAAAAAAGAATGGCAGAATGAGGAACGTCTGTTTTGCCTGAATATCAGTAATAAATAAAGTAATACAGGAAATGGCTTTATGAAAAAGAAAATTATTGTTGCCATGTTTGCGGCAGGCTCTGCATTGACAATGACTCAGGCTTTCGCGGCGGCAGGTACGGTTAATTTTAACGGTAATATTTTGGATAATGCCTGCGATGTGGATGTGGCATCCCAGAATCAGGTTGTGGTCCTCGGCGATTATTACAAAACGGAATTCCCGACAACGGGTTCCCGAACCGCAGCGACGCAGTTCAATATCGTACTGAAAAACTGCCCGGTGACCGTTACCTCCGCGAAGGTGCGTTTTGACGGCACGCCAGATTTAACCAACGCAAGCCTGCTGGCGATTGATTCCTCCGTTGTGGGAGCAGCAACGGGCGTGGCCATCAACCTGATGACGGCGGATAAGGCCGATCTGCCGCTGCATGGTAGCAACAGCTATACCTATGCGCTGAGCAGCACCGCTGATAATACGCTCAACTTCTATGCCCAGTATATTTCGACTGCGGCATCAGTGACCGCGGGCCCGGCTAACTCGGTTGCTAACTTCTCTGTGATTTATAACTAAGTCTTTTGCAGTAATCAGTATGGGGCCACCCGGCCCCTTTGTTTTATGAGGTATTCAATGCGTTTTATCACAACAATCGGTCTGGCCGCAGCAGCGTTACCGCTGACATCTTCAATCGCCAATGCCGGGGTCATTATTGGCGGCACCCGCGTTATTTTCGACGGTGCAAAAAAAGAAGCAACCATTAGCGTGGACAATGCCGATAGCGCGCCCTTTTTAATTCAGTCGTGGATTGATGCGCCGGAGGGAAAAACAGATAAAGCGCCTTTTATCATTACGCCTCCGCTTTATCGACTGGATGGTGGCCAGAAAAATATCGAACGCATTGTTATGACTGGTTCACTCCCTCAGGAACAAGAAAGTTTATTCTGGCTCAATATAAAAGCCATTCCTTCTGCAACGAAACAGGCTAACGCACTGCAAATTGCGGTGAAAACGCGTATCAAGTTGATTTATCGCCCGGCTAATCTTCACGCGTCAACGCCTGAAGGTCAGGCCGGAAAATTAACGTGGCAACGCAACGGGAATGAAATTCAGGTTACGAATCCGACACCTTATGTCATCAATTTTAATGAAATATCTGTGGGCGGAAAAAAGCTGGATGATGTTTCGTATGTATTACCTGGCGCGTCGGCCCGGTTCCCGTTACCTCATGGAACCAGCGGAAATACGTTGACGTTTAAAGTTATCAACGATTATGGAAGCCCCGGCGCGTTGCATCAAGCCAGTTTGTGATTTTGACAAACGGTAATACCCGCATTACTCAGGTTATCAGCAATGAAAATACAGCAATATAAAGTACGTCCTCGACGCCTGGCGACACTCATCGCCCTGGCAATGACGGGGTCTTCTCCCACGCTTTATGCCAGCGAAACGTTTAATACCGAACTGGTCGAGCTGGATAACCCAGGGATGGGGAAAGCCGATTTATCCGCATTTGAATCAGGCTCTCAGGCACCGGGGACGTACCATGTTGATATTATTCTTGACGATCAGCTCATGGAGACCCGAGATATTACCTTTGCCGCAGCAAAAACGCCTGATGGAAATGACGTATTACAGCCATGCCTGAGCATTGAACAATTAAAACAGTGGGGCGTTAAGACAGCGCTCTTTCCAAAGCTGGTCTCAGCGAAAAGCGACTGTGCCAATCTTAAGGCCATTCCACTGGCCTCGACGGATTTCCAGTTCAACGCGCAGCGTCTGGTTATCAGTATTCCGCAGGCGGCTATTGATATACCGGCGCGTGGCTATGTGCCACCAGAAATGTGGGACGAGGGCATCAATGCCGCCATGCTCAATTACAGCCTGAGCGGGGCCAACTCCTGGGCGAAGACCGGAGGGGCTGACAGAACGGACAGCCAGTATGCCAACCTGCGTCCGGGGATCAACATTGGGCCGTGGCGCCTGCGCAACTACACCACCTGGTCCCGGGATGCGTCGGGTCAGGATAAATGGGACACCGTTTACACCTATGCGCAGCGGGCCGTTATTCCCCTGAAAGCGCAGCTGACGCTCGGCGACAGCTCCTCCCCGGCTGACGTGTTTGACAGTATCCCTTTTCGCGGCGGCCAGCTGGCGTCCGACGATGACATGCTGCCGGATTCCCTGAAAGGCTACGCGCCCGTGGTTCGCGGTATTGCGCGCACGAATGCGCAGGTGGTGGTGCGCCAGAATGGCTATCAGATCTACCAGAGCTACGTCGCCCCGGGGGCGTTCGAGATAACAGACATGTACCCGACGGGCGGTGCCGGGGATCTGGATGTGACAATCAAAGAAGCGGATGGAAGCGAACAGCATTTCACCCTGCCTTACGCCTCTCTGCCGGTGCTGCAACGCGAAGGGCGTCTGAAGTATGCCATCACGGGTGGCCAGTATCGCGCCTATAACAGCAGCGTGGAAAAGACGCCTTTCGGGCAACTGACCGGTATTTATGGTCTCCCGCAGGGCCTGACGCTGTACGGCGGCGTGCAGGGATCGGGCAAGTACCGGTCGCTCGCCGTTGGGGTGGGTAAAAACATGGGGGATTTTGGTGCGATCTCCACCGACGTAACCCAGGCCTGGTCTACGCCGGATAACACGGCCAAAACCAGCGGCCAGTCCTGGCGCGCGCGGTACAGCAAGAACTTTATTGATACCGGAACAAACTTTTCGATTGCGGGGTATCGCTATTCGACCAGCGGCTACTACGGAATGCAGGAAGTGCTGGACTCCTGGGGAGACAGTACCGCGCTGCAGGACAGGCGGCGTAACCGCGCCGAATTGACCATGAGCCAGACGCTGGGCGGGGATTTGGGGTCCCTGACCCTCAGCGCCGCGCGGGAAGACTACTGGAATTCGGGCAAATCAATGGCGTCCTGGAGCGTCGGGTATAACAACTACTGGCATAACATCAGCTATGGCGTGACCTGGACATACAGCAAAAACGCCAGCGCAGCCTCGTATGGCACCGGGAGCAGTAAAACGTACGACCACGACCAGCTTCTGGCATTTAACGTCGGCGTGCCGCTGGAGAAATTCCTCCCGCAGACGTGGGCGAACTATGGCATGAACGCCAGCAAGAATAACGGCACTACGCACAGCCTGGGCATGAACGGCGTGGCCCTGGAAAACAACGCCCTTAACTGGAACGTGCAGCAGGGCTACGGCACGGACGGCGTGGGATATACCGGCAACATGAACGGGGATTACAAAGGGACCTACGGCGAAGTGACGGCGGGCTATGGCTACGACAGGAACAGCGAGCGTCTGAACTACGGCCTGCAGGGGGGCATCCTGGCCCACGCGGACGGCATCACCTTTTCCCAGCCGCTGGGGGAAACCAATGCCCTGATTAAGGCACCCGGCGCCCACGGGGTGGATATTCGAAACCAGTCCGGTATGCGAACGGACTACCGGGGCTATACGGTGGTGAGCAACCTCTCCGTGTACCGCAAAAACGACCTCACGCTCGATCCGGAAAATATGCCTGACGACGTGGAACTGGAAATCAATACGCGCACGGTCACGCCAACGCGAGGCGCGGTGGTCAGGGCAGATTATCTCTCTAAAGTGGGGCGCAAGGTGCTGATGACCCTGATGGACGACGGTCGATTCGTTCCATTTGGGGCGATGGTGACGCTCGCCGGAGACGGTCACAGTAGTTTTATCGTCGGCGATCGCGGACAAGTCTATTTAACCGGCATGAGCGAGCAGGGGACGCTGGTCGTGGCGTGGGGAAATCAGTCCGGCCAGCAGTGTCGCGCGGATTTCACCCTGCCGAAACAGGCCACCTATGGTGGCGTCACCCTCGTTAACGCCCTTTGCCGTCGGGAACATTAAGATGAAAACGATGAAATTTTTGCTGTTGCTCTGCTTATTGGCGGGCTGGAATGGTGCCTGGGCCGGGACGTGCACGACGATCGTGCCGCAAACGTCTTCGCTGTCGGTGGGCACCCTCAACGTGCAGCGCGATGCGCCTGTGGGAACGGTGATATTCTCCGGTGCGGCGTCAAATACGGGGTCCTATCTGACCGGCTGCAGCAATCCATTAATGCTGGGTTTTAGCATGCGGTATAACGGCGCCACGCTCAGCACCTATGGGAATCATGTTTACAATACCAACGTCAGCGGGATTGGGATTCGATTTTCATCGAACAACTATTTTGATAACCCGAGCAATACCTTCTCATACAACGCGCAAACCTCCTACGTCGACTGGTATGGCGGAAAAATTGAACTGGTGGTGACCGGGCCGGTTTCATCCGGGGCGCTCACGCCCGGTGTCATCGGCGTGGTAACCCTTCAGGGCAGCGACGCTATTTATCGCGATGGCCTGACAACGCAGTTGACCAGCGGCACGATCAATGCCCTGGCGTGTACGATTAATACGCCACAATTAACCTTCGCCATTGGAAATATACCCGCCTCTTCCTTTACTGGCGGTGTGGGAACGTCGCCGGCAGGCGCGCAAAATACGCAGAACCTCGGATTAAACTGCAGCGCCGGGACCAATATAAACGTCACGTTGAGCGGCATTCAAAATCCGGATAGCGGCAATACGAGCGTGATGGCCCTGACGGGGCAGGGTAATCCAGGAACGGCAAAAGGGGTGGGCGTTCAACTCATCTATAACGGTACGCCGCTGGCCATGAACAGTCGCCTGCTATTAAAACAGTCCGCGGGAGGAGTCGAAACGCTCCCGTTAACGGCCCGTTATTATCAAACGCTGGGGACCGTTCAGTCGGGAACGGCCAACGCCTCGGCCACGCTTAATATAACCTACCAGTAGCAGGTGAGAAGATGAAAATAGCGCACAAAAAAACGCTCCTGCTTGCCCTGTTGAGTTGGAAGGTGTTTTCCGCCGATGCGGTCAATATCGGCGTAACGGGGAATATCGTGGCATCGCCCTGCATATTTAATGGCGGGAATACGAATCTGGATATTAACCTCGGCAATATTCAGGCTTCCAATATGGCGACGCCAGGATCCACGTCCGATCCGGTTGCGTTCAATCTGCTCTTTACAAGCTGTCCGCTGGGAACCCGCAGCGTCACGGTGACGTTCGCAGGTAACCCGGATCCCACAGCAGGTGCGGACTATTACATGAACAGCGGAACAGCCACTGGCGTTGCCGTCGCCATGAGTGACGCCGCTACCGGCTCGCTTAAAGGGACGGGCTCCAGTATCACAAAGGCTATTGCGGCAGACAGCACTGCCACGATGCCCATGCAGGCCTGGGTCAAATCCGCTTCAGGCGGTGTTACGCCTGGAAGCATCAGTGCCGTTGTTGTGATGACCATGCAGTACAACTAAATGACAGTGATACGTATCTATTAAAGACGTTGGTAGGAACTATGTTAAATATCCTGATTCAGGAAACGGATCTGTTTTTTCAGGCTGGGCTACAGAACTTTTTAGAGAATTTTTTTAAGCAAAACTTTAATTGCGTCATCACCTTTAATCTTGACCTGACCCATGAAAACGTCAGTCAGGCCGATATTATTGTTCTGTCATTGTGTCAGGGTGAAACACTGACCTGTTTTCCCGAGTTACTGGCCCGGAAAAAAGGGATTGTGATAGGCTTCGTCGACGATGAGCTGCGATTTTCAGCGTCGCCCTCCTGCTTTCAGGACATCATTTTTCTCTCTCGCCGTGCATCGCTTGATCGTATCAGTGGTGAACTGTTTCTCGCGTGGTTCAGGACACAACTACCGGGTTACAAGTGGACTAAAAGGAGCTGTTTCGACTGCCAGCATAAAGGTTTATCCCGGCAACAAATTCGCATTATGGTGAATTTTTACAGAGGGCTGTCGGTTGTGCAGATCGCGCACGCGCTGGAGATGAGCGAGAAAACGGTCTTTACCCATAAATATATGATGATGCAAAAATTTAATTTGCGCAGCGATTACGAGCTGATCGTATTGCTGAGAAGGTTGATGGAGAAAAAGAGCCAACCCAACCAGCTTCGCGATTTCCTGGAAAACGATTATGTATAACCTGGCAATGCTCAATCAAAATTTTTCAGGCAACTTAATAATATTAAGTAACACACCTCTTTGCATGTCGATATAGCCCCCTTCTTTTAATGCCGAGAGTATACGCATCACGCCACTCCGGGACAGGTGGGTTTTATCTCTGATATAACTTTCAGCAGTAACACTGAGCCTGAACGAGGGTTCTTCGTTTGAGAGCGCATAAAGTTGGGCGATGACAATATCATAAGCGGAAGGGCCCGTTAAATCTTCATAACTGTGAAAGAGCTTACCTGCCAGGCTCATCAGATGATATGCCAGGGGCTCCCAAAGGTTATGACGCTTAACCGTCTCATTAACAAAATCCATTTTAAGGATGACGATGTCACAGTTATTGAATGTCTTGATATAGCCGCGCATCTGGGTCTGATACAAATTGCTGAGGCCGATCACCGCGGGCCCTTGAACCGTAGCCATCGCTAAATCGTGGTTGCTACGGTGTATCATGACACGTCCTTTGAGCAATACATAACAGAGACGCTCATTGCCAACCACAAAATTTAATCGACGGCGTGGCAGCACTTTTTTTAAATCTGAACCATGTTGAAGATAATCGATCAGCAAATTTGTCGCTGATGAAGGATCACTTACCCATTTTGTGGAGAACTCATCGAGCATACGCGCGCCTGTCCGTCAAACCTTCCAGTAGTCATGGGGTTCAGTATAGCGTGGATCCTGCCGAGTCTCCCTAAGCGCGCGTTTTGTTCAGTATTTCAAAGGTAAGTGATTGATAGAAATCAGGATACCGCGTTTAAGTTCAACGCATCCCGCATCCCGAAGTTCTGCAAGGATCCGCATTATGCCGCTACGAGAAAGATACGTTCTGCTTTGGATGTAATTCGCTGCGGTAATATTGCTGCGGATACGCTCCGATTCGTTCATCAGTTCAAGCAACTGGAACCGGATTATCTCATATGAGGACATCTGTGAGATCAATGTGCAGTGCTCGTAAACGCGAGAAGCGGTGTAAATCACTAACTTGCACAAACTCTCCCACAGTCCAAAACTCTCAATCAGCAGATTGAAACGTTCCAGAGAAAGGCGGCTCATCACAGCATTTTCATTCACTCTGACGTACAGGTTTTCGGTCTGTGAGAACTGATTACTGATACCCATAATGAAAGTCGCTTGTTCAGAGTTAAGCACCATACCATCCCCTCGTCGGTTCAGCGTGACACCCCCTTGATGAAGTATATAGCAGGTTCTTTTTTTACCGGAATGATAGCGCAGGACTTCGCCTTTATTCGCATTAAAACGCGTGGCAAAGGGAGCGATTTGTTCAATAATTTTATTGATATCATCAACGGGCTTAAATGCATGCGCAGGAGTAACCTCAGTGATTTCTCCCGTTGACATTTTAGTATTCATATTAATCCCTCCAGACGCTCTTTATGTTTGTCAAAAGATGCGTCAGAGATTATCTATCCGAGGGGAGTATAAATAAATAATAGGTTGATTTCATAATGGACTCGACCATTAACAAATATTTAATAA
>NZ_JADBQQ010000023.1:0-147 GCF_014895985.1 Enterobacter cloacae complex sp. P2B
TGCCTGTACGGCAGTGCACACCCTTCGTCGTGGTCGTACGAGTGGTGCATTTTTCTAAGCTGCCTGTACGGCAGTGCACGTAGTATGTTTTTGTGCATTTTGTCCTGGTAATTTCTAAGCTGCCTGTACGGCAGTGCACGTATTCAT
>NZ_JADBQQ010000023.1:291-11096 GCF_014895985.1 Enterobacter cloacae complex sp. P2B
TTTCTAAGCTGCCTGTACGGCAGTGCACATGCGCAAGACATACGGATTCAATAAGCCAATTTTCTAAGCTGCCTGTACGGCAGTGCACCGAAAACGAGAGCGTGAAATAACGCTGCTCTATTTCTAAGCTGCCTGTACGGCAGTGCACCAGTTTATTCAGACCTGGGCTGTTTGGATATCTTTCTAAGCTGCCTGTACGGCAGTGCACTTCTGCGATACCTCAGCGCAGCAAATCGCATCTTTCTAAGCTGCCTGTACGGCAGTGCACAATGCTCAACTACCCGGAGCTTAACGAAATTTTTTCTAAGCTGCCTGTACGGCAGTGCACGAACCGTTGAGCCGTTATCCTGCAACGGCGTTTTTCTAAGCTGCCTGTACGGCAGTGCACCGATGTTGTCCCCGACGATGGCGACCAGGATGTTTCTAAGCTGCCTGTACGGCAGTGCACTGGTCACGCATATCGTAAATAATGCCCGGACTTTCTAAGCTGCCTGTACGGCAGTGCACCTCTGCGTCGGGATGGTCACCGTGACCGGCTGCTTTCTAAGCTGCCTGTACGGCAGTGCACTGAAATAATATCTCCACACCCTTCTGATTTGCATACAAAAAAAGCTAAAAAACCTTCTCTGACCCTCTTTTTTATCCACCCAAAATACTCATTTAAAATCAATGAATTACACAACCGTTAAAAATTAGGGTCAAAACATTGTTCTTCTCACAAACCACCCTGCACAAAAAAAAACCAATTCCACTCCATCTGACAAATGGCTATACTTAACCATGACAAATGACATTAATCAGGAGGTAACATGAGAACCTGGATACCCGCCAAGAAACCTGCTGATAACGCACTTTGGCGCTACGCCGGTTTACCCGCGAACAGAGGTATGCGGCTGATAGAATTTCTCAACCAGGGATTGCCCGTCAGCGTGCTCGACAATATTCATGAATGGACGGCCATGTCGAAAGCGGACATTTTACGCGTTACCGGGATTAACGAACGTAACGTGGCCCGCCGCAAAAGCGCGGGACGGACGCTGACGCCGGATGAGAGCGAACGCGTAGCCCGTTTTGTTCGGGTGCTGGATGCGGCCGTCGACTATTTTGGCAGTAAAGAAGAAGCATGGAACTGGCTTCAGTCGCCGGTGCGCGGGCTTGGCAATGTTGCGCCTGTTGACCTGATCGCTACGGAAACCGGTGCACTGGAAGTCACCGATTTGATTGGTCGTCTGGAACACGGAGTGTTTGCATGATTTTTTATCGGCTGGTGACGGGACGCTACGCCAGCGAAGCGTGGAGTGGAAGCGGCGCAAATCAGTACGGCGGTCGCTGGAATCATAAAGGGCATCCCGCCGTATATGTGTCCACGTCCATCTCGCTGGCATCACTGGAGATTTTGGTGCACGTCAGAAAAGATACCGTGTTGAATCAGTACCAGCTTTTCAGCATTGATATCCCGGATGACCAGATTGATTACCTGGATAAAGCCTGGCTCCCCGAGGACTGGCAGGAAAATCCGGCACCGGTATCGACGATGGATATGGGAACCGGATGGTTACAGGCTAACAGTGCCCTCGCGCTTATCCTACCTTCCTGCATCATACCCTATGAAAACAATGCCATCCTTAACCCCTTACATCCGGCATTCCATACGGCGCTCAGTTCTGTTCAGCAGATGCCCTTTATTTTTGATACCCGTCTCGCAGAAAAAACCGCACCCTGAACGCTGATGCGGCTGTGTTTTCTCAGAACCAGGGAACTGTCGCTGTCGCGCTCATCCCGTAGGTTGAAAAGCGTCCATCCACGGGTGCGGGAAGCAACTCACCATGACGAATAAAAAGCCTGAAAGACTGACCTGTAGAGAGGCTACGTAAATTAAGCCAGGGCAAATCAGTCCGCGCCTCTTCCATTTTTAATAGGCGCTGCTGCGCCTCTTCCTCAGTGATCCATCCTTTTTTTACCGAACGGCGCATAAGCCGCTGCGCGCTGCTTTTCACCTGCACACGGGACACGCATCGCCATTGCTTTACCTCTGGAACGGGTTGTATCGCCGTGCACAGGCAGTAATCGCTTAGTCCCTTTCGCCATGCCAGGGAGTCGAGCTCGCTTAACGCCTGTTGCGAACCGTGCAGGCGTAACATCGCGCCGGGCTTTATGCCATGTGCAGGGAAGCTGATACCAATATCCCCCAGCCCCCGCTGTCCCAGCGCACGATGCAGTTTAGCCATCAGCGCGGCCATCAGCATCTCCTCGCTGAACTCCGGGTCGGGCAGGACGCGGATCTCTAGATAGTGATCCATAACCACTCCTTACTCGCCCTTCTCACCGAAGACGCCGCCGCGGATCAGCACGGCCATCACATAATGCTTCTGTTCAACGTCAGGCTTTTGGCCCTTCGTCACCCAGTTGTCCAGCAAGGTATAGAAGTCCATTTTCTCTTTCGGCTGACGACAAGCCACACCGCGACTGGTGACTGAGCCGTACGGCTCAACGGCAATAGCGCCCAGCGCATCTACCTGAGGGTGCCAGGTATCGATAGTTCGAATGGCATTACCGATTTTCTGCGAATGCATGCCCGCAACGCTGTCTACCTGATACAACAGGCGGCTCTTGCTGCTGTTGCTGTCCAGAACCAGCTCCTGCGACGGGAAGATCTCCTGTCCGGCACCGAGTAGCACCTGCGCTTCGACGTTCAACAGCACAAAACCTTCGCCGCTAAGCCCTTTTTCGATTTCCTGGGCCAGTGCGTTTAGGCTCTCGTCGCTGGCAGAAAAATCTCGCAGCGCATAACTGTACGCATCAAACGTCCACGACTTACTGCCCGTCACGGTCACGATAATTTTTTCTGCACCGACGCGGTTACGCCATAAAAAACGTCCGTTCGCCAGGTTAGTTGCGTAGCGGCGCGCCAGTTCTGCAAAACCGTGTTCACTGATATAGCCGTCGATAACCTGCTGAAGTTCATCCTGATAGGCGCGATCGTTACACACTGATGGCGTCGACAGGTTACCCAGCACACGCAGGGTAAACTTCACCTTTAAGGTGTCTGCATCGGCAGGAAGCGCCGCCACATCCACACGCTGCAGGTTCGCTTTCTGGATCTCGGCATCCAGTTTAGCCGGATCGTTGGTCAGGGCATTTTTCAGGCGGTTCGAGATCGTACCGCGGACCGCCTTTTCCTGTATACGGATCGGTTGCCACTGCTTGCCCTGCCAGCTTCCGGAATACATCACCGCATCCGAGGTTGCCAGCTTACGTTCAAATGCCAGTACGGATGCCGTTTTAACGGCCGTTGGAGCCTTTGCCATAAATAAGTCCTTTTTAATTAAGATGTTCAGTTGTCACCGGCGCGCCCGCGCCCTGACAGTAGTAGCCTGTTTCCGTCGTGCGATAACGCCAGAAAATCTCGTCCAGTGACCGAATACGGTGCAGACCGCACCACTCGCCCACGCCATACACCGCTTCGGTAAATGCAAAGGGCGTTTCTGCATCGCGCGCGTTTGCCACGACGCCCGGCGCGTAGAGTTCAGAGATACGCTGGTAGCCGGTCATTAATGGCACCAGATAACCGGAATTGGGTTTGGGAACAACATGCCAGTTGGCCGGTTCACCTTCGCGTATGTTGCCGTCTTCCGGCGTTTCGGCCTGTATTTTTAGCGCAGCAAAATCCAGCCAGGCGTCAAGCAGCGTGGCGTTAGGATCGTTTTCAAGAAGCATTTGATGATGTTCGCCCAGCCAGCTACTTCGGTCGCGTAAAGCAAAGCCCGGCATCAGTTGCCACTGTAATCGGCCCATCTCCTGAGCGCTGGCAGGCATCGCCATAACGGAAATATTCTGGATATCCACGATGATTCCTCCGGCCAGCCGGAGCGTAGGGCACACCTGAGACAGAAACTCGGCCAGGTCGCGCTGCCCGTATTCACCGTTGGGGATTTCCCCGTGACACTCGAGCAGCAGCGAAACCGTCATGTGCATGCGCCCCTCTTCGTTAAAGGAGGCCGTTTTCGCGTCCCGTGTAAGCGGATTGCGGGTCAGGGCAAACTGATAATCGCGGCCAGACGTGTACGCATGGATCTGGTGTTCGTGGCTGACCACGGCACAGCCATCAATGCGCAGCCCGTGCGTTTCGGTCAACCTGCGCGACAGCGCATGGGCAAATCCCAGGAAATGGGTAATGGCGGGGAAACCGTAAGTCAGGCCAGCAATCGCGTTGGCGTTTTCGACGCTGATACGGCGAAGCAGGATCAAGGAACTCATTTCAGCGCCTCCCGGATAATTTTTTCCATCTCACGCAGGTTACTGCGTAAACGCTCACGGGTTTGCCATTCACGCTGTTCCACATACCCCAGGTCCTTCAACACCTTGCTCAGACGCGCGTTAAGCCACAGGGCAAAATCTGTCGCGACGCTAACCTGCCAGTCGTCTTTATCCCGCTCGAGCCGAAAAGCCTCATCGGTTTTGGTGCGCCAGGGATCGAGCCAGAGTTGTTGATGAGTGACTAATCGTTCGCACGAGAGCGTCCAGTTTTGCCACGTATCACGCTGTAGTTCTGACGCCACCACAAACAGCAGGTCGATAAGCGCATCAATGTATTCATCACGCGCTTCGCGAATACGGACGTTGGTGTAATCACCGGTTCTGGCCAGTAAAGACACAAGCAGTTGAACAGTGCTGTTTGCACGTCGATCAAACTGACCACCTGAAGTGAAAATAGAACGTAACGTCGTCGGCGGCTTGTCTGCTTTTTTCCACTGCGGCGGCTGACAGGAAAGCAGCCAGCTACGCCCGCCGCGGACGCTGTTGAGATAGGAAATGTTTTGCGGTTTGGTGCCACCAAAGTGTATTTCCGCTGAATGCGGGAAAAGCGTCAGCGGAGTGGGATGCCAGGTTTTCTCCCGGCGCGCTTTCCAGATGGCTTTAACATCGTCGCCAAAACGGAAGGCAATCATTTTCTGATGCATGGCGTGAACAAGCGAGGTGGCAAATAACGGGCTCAGCAGATGGTAATTTTCACCTACCGGGAAATAGCCCTGTTTAGCCAGCTTGTGTGAAGCGGGCTCTCCGGGCGTTAAGGCACGGGAAAATCCCGCAATCCATTCATCCAGTTGGTTTGCGTCATCGGTAAAAGCGGCCAACGCAGCGCGATCGCCACGTTTCAGGCTTGCCAGTAGGGAGTCACCGCCTTCAACCCGCGTTTGCAGTAATTTCGCGACGTCCAGCGCCGCGGCGTTTCCCACGGCATCCGGTTCCAGACCTGACAACGCAGCAGTGCTGAGATACCCTTCCAGCGCCACTGCCTCGCTGTAGATACTGCTGCTTTTTGAATCCCCGTGGGTAAATTTCGCCGCATGGGTCACGAGGTTAATTTGTCCGGCTCGCTTCGCGGCATCCGTCAGCCAGGCTTTCGGTTCATAGCGAAGCTCCAGTTCCCGGCGTTCTGCCGCAAGCGTTGCGCTATCTGTATCGCTGCGCTTTGCGGCCTCTTTATCAAATGCTTCCAGCTTTGTTTGCCGTCGTCCGGCAATGTACTCAGCGATGAAAACGCTTAGTGCTTCAACTGACATACTCGCTCCTGGCTCCTTATCGATATTCCCTGAACACACCCAACACCGGGTGAAATAGCCATTGCTCTGTCTCCTCCTCCCTGCTGATCCTCAATGTGATTTCGCCATACCGTCGCGATACCGCGGCCAGCTCCATCTGTCTTGTCTCGGCCAGCGCCTGTAATACCTCGCCATAATCAATCGCCATCCACGGCTCTACGCCGTGAGCCATCGATAAGGTCTTCTCGCAAAACCGTCCCGCAGGCTTTAACACCCCGTTTTCCTGCATCAGGCAAAACTCAGGTTGCTCACCTTCGTCTTTCATGCTTAAAAAGAAAGTGTCCTGCGGCGACGAGCGGCGAAACGGCGTCCGCCGCTGCAACTCACCGTTCCACGTCAGCGGCAGCCGCCACCACGACGCGGCAACCGCATCTGACCGTTCGCCGCCATCCAACAATGCGGCTCGCAACCGGGCATGCTCCAGCGCCGCCAGCGCATTGCCGGGCAGGTTTTCAACGATGCGCGGGATCGCATTCAGCGTGCGATAGCCCTCTTCGCTGAGTAGCTCATGGAGATCGTGGTGAGGCAGAAGATGATGTTCAGTTTCAAAACCGGGTCGACAGTAGGCGATCTTTTCTCCGCGAAGCGCACGAACGTTGCGTTCCAGGATCACAAGGTTTTCGCTCTCAGGCACGATCTGACGATGCCGCTGAATACGCCCCGCAAACTGAATAAGTGAACGCATCGAACTCGGCTCGATAATCCCCCAGTCGGCATCAAAATCGCGCCCGACTTCCAGAACGGATGTGCCGAGCACGACAAAGAGATGATGCTGTTCCGGTGACGTCAGCGCCTGCTTAACGTCAGGCAACTGCCAGATCCGCTCCGGGTTGTGCCGCGTGAACGCGGCATCGAGTCGTTTTTCAATCGCCGCACGCACCGCCAACGGGTGCTGGCTGTGGTACACGCAATAATGAATGCGGTAATTTTCCGGAGAAGGTAGTGCCATCAGCGCCTGCGCGACGGCAACCAGCGGGTTGATATTCGCCATTCGCACCAGACCAAACGATACGGTTTTGCCGCTTTTGTGCGTGCTGCGATGATCGCCATGCAGCGCGATCATGTGCTGGTGCAACGTCTGTGCCAGCACGGAGACAACGTCGTCATTACGGCAAGACTGCGGTACTACTGCGGCCAATTTCCCCAGACGAAGCCGGAGCTGGTCTGGCAGACGTTTAATCCGCTGCCTGACAAAATCGTCATGCGCCTGACGAAACTGGGCATCTTCGGCCACATCCTGCGACTGCGCGCCGTATTCATCAAACCAGGCGCAGCAGATACTTGTCGGTCTGTCCGACTGACCGCACGCCGCCTGCCAGGCTTTGCGCCCTTCCCGATAGGCTTCAAACAGCGCTTCCGTTAATGCAGGGGGCAGCGTTGCGGAGGAGAGCAGCACGCGAGAGCCGAGCATGCCCGCCCAGTTCACCAGCCGACAAAGGGCGTGCAAATCATCAACGTCAAAATCATCAGGCTCATCAAGCACCAGGTCGCTGGTCAGCAGGCGCAGCATGGCGGGGATCTGCCTGCCGCCGCGCACGCCTTCCGTGGCAGGCATCAGGTGATCGATGGTTGTCACCAGCACCGGGGCACTGACCAGACGGTTTAGCGCCGGTTCTTTCGCCAGCCATTGCTGCGCGATCCCGCTGCTGGTCGCCCCTTCATAATGCACGTAATGATGGCTGGCGAAGAATGCTTCGTCGCTGGCGCTACTGATATCTTCGGTATCATTGCCCTGATACAACTCCTTCACTGCTGCGGCACCAGTCACCACGGCCAGCGTGTCGTCATCCAGCCCCAGGCGCGACTGCAAAGCCTGCCCCGTTTGCAGCGTCAGCGTGCGTAACCCCAGCGCCACGCTGAAACGACATCCCGCCTGCTCATCTGCCAGCGCGTACATAATTCGGGCATTGGCGAAGGTTTTACCGCATCCGGTGGAGGCCATATTGATACCGAAGAAGCCCCGCTCTGCACTCTTCTCGCGCAGGGAAGAGGCGACATCCCAGGCCTTGTTCTGCCAGTCAAAACGCTCTTCTTTCGCCCTTTCCCGAAACGTTTTATGCCGGGCGATGGCGGGCAATGAACGGCGCAACGCAGGAAGAGAACGCCCCATCAATAGCGCCTGATGCGCGACACCGACATTGTGCTCATCCAGTTTTTGCTTAAGCTGCCCGGATTGGCGGTCGCTGTTGGCCCAGCACGGGATGGCATCGTCCTGCCATCCTGAATAAGCGGGTTGTGAGGAATACACGTGATCGGCCAGCATCAGCGACAGGCGGGCAAGATGGAAGGTAAAAAGATTATCCAGCGATCCCGCGTGAAGCAGTGCGGGGAGGTTCCGGATGCGTTTACCAATTTGCCGGGCCTTCTCGCGCCAGGTTTGACTCTTTAGCGGCGTTCCGTGGGGGAATTTCCAGACATTTTTAAAATCACGCGCTTTCCACTGATGTTTTTCGGTAGATTTATGATTAAGCGCGTTCCAGTCCGCATTTAGCTGCCGCTCAAGCCAGCCTTCGCTGTACAGTAACGAGGAATTTGCCGGGTACGGTTGAGGTAAGCGGTGGTGCGATAGCATTAGCCACGCCACCACCCTCGCTAATGGGGGCAATTTTTCGAACGGGCTATTGCTCCACTCTGCCCTGTCCATCTTCAGCGCTTTCAGCATGGCTTTTTCGTCAGCGGCCTTAAGCTGCGTTAACGATGCCAGCCACTGTTCATCGCTACGCTCTCCTACAAACGCCTCGAACAGACGCACCGAGATCCACTCATGGCGATACGGCTGGCAAACGTGCTGGCTTTCCCCCTTGAGCATCTGCTGGAAGCACATCCCCGCTTTACCAAAATCATGAAACAGCCCGGCGATCGCCGCCAGCAAGGCGATGCTTTCCGCGCTTTGCCAGCGGTGTTCACCGTCGTTGCGAATAACTTGTAGCGTCGTGCGATTCGTTGGCACGCGCCCCTGCGCGTTAAAGCGACGCAAGTTTCCGACTATCCACAGCAGTTCGGTTTGACCGTTTTTTTTCAGCCAGTGGCAGGCCACGGCGGTGTTACGACGGGCCGTTTTACGCAGCAGCTTGCGCAGCGTGACGACGCCTTCCATCGTAATCGTCGTCTGCCACGCCGCGTCACCCGTGCGCTCAGCAAACTGATCGATAATCCGGCAGCTTTGCTCGCGCGCACGTTTGGTACATCGGGAGATAATCAGCACATTCATTTTTCAACACCCACCAGAGAGTGCGAGGTTTCCTGCAAGGTGGCGATCATCACATCCAGCGCTTCTGCCTGTTGAAACGCGTTGATGCAGCGCTGACGAAACTGTTGATTATCCTCACCCTCCATCGCCGCAATAAAGGCCTGCGGCATAACGAGGGCGTCTTTTATTAAATCGGCAATATCAAAAACCAGCCCGCCGCGTCGGGTTTTTCCGTGCATGACGGCCAGACCATGAGGAATGCCCGTGACCCAGGCCGCGACAGCCGCCAGCCCGTAGGCCAGATAGTTGCCCTGATCGAGAAAACGGTTCGCCATATCCGCCCCGCCTCCCTGTTTGGCGCGGGTAAAGCTGCCATAGCCCACCGTCTGGCTGGTCAGTTTGTAGAGCGATTTTGTGAGCAAAGCTTCCTGGAGCATCAGCGAGGTGTGATCCTGTGCGTTTTCCATACCCTGCTTCGCACGCTCCAGAATAGTCTCCAGCGCGTCCCGATCGGGCTGAAAAGACGTTTCTCGCTTTACCCGCAGCCTCTCCCACTGTTTTTCAATTTGCTGTAAACGGATAAATTGAAAACGCTTTGCCGCCTGCAGACGTTTTTCTTCATCAAACCAGAACGAGACCCAGTTTTGTAAATACGCCGTTGGACGATATACGCTTTGCGGGCTGAGCCAGGAGACGTCAATGTCCACCTCGTTCGCAGAATAAAGCGGCGTACCGTCCGTTCCGCAAAAGCCGACCATTACCCCTGCCCGGGCAAACTCGCGCATCGCCATTTGCGTAACGGATGTTCCCATTCCCAGCATCACTGCCGTGGTATTCGCGATGGGAATATTCCAGTAAAAAGACTCTTTCCCTTCCTGGGTGACATATTCAACACGCCCACCATTCACCTGGATGCGGCATTTCTCCAGGTAATAAATGTTGGCGCGTTTTGAATGCAGGATGGTTTTTAAATCTGTTGGGGTAACGCTGTTTGCAGGCATAGCAACGGCTTTTATTTCAAGGTAATGAATGCGGATATGTTATCGGAGATGAGAGAAATACAAATGTGATATATATCAAATGAATGGAAATTTCTGTGATAACTCAACAAAAATACAACATTTTTTAAAAGTATTATTTTTACAAATAATATATACACGGAAATATAATTAACCCCTGAATGGGATTTTTATTTAATCTGCAAATGGAAAGCGTGTGGATGATGGTATTTCGTTTTAAATAGACGAGATGAATATTTGTGAGGAATGGGTTTACTTGTACTGTCTATGGGACAGTAACGCTATTTCCACGGCATTAAAGCCCAGAGGGGCTTTCAAAGCTGACTGTACGGCAGTGAACAACGCCCCGTTTCCCTGTCCCTCTTCCGACACGTTTCTAAGCTGCCTGTACGGCAGTGAACGCGCCTCAGAAGTTGGTCCCCCCGCTCCGCAGTTTCTAAGCTGCCTGTACGGCAGTGAACACTGACTTGTGCCGGTGACCTGAATCGCGTCGTTTCTAAGCTGCCTGTACGGCAGTGAACACCCTCGATCAAATCCACGCAGAAGCAATGCATTTCTAAGCTGCCTGTAAGGCAGTGAACAAATCCAAATCAACCCCAACGATGACGCTCGATTTCTAAGCTGCCTGTACGGCAGTGAACATTTTGGGGTTCGGGGCATGGATGCAGCTGGTGTTTCTAAGCTGCCTGTACGGCAGTGAACATTAACTGCAACCTCAGCTCAATGTTGTTCACTTTCTAAGCTGCCTGTACGGCAGTGAACAAAGTCGATCAATCAGTATTGGCGATATGACATTTCTAAGCTGCCTGTACGGCAGTGAACTTGTGACTGTTCTTTTCCCACTCGCTTCGATTTTTTCTAAACTGCCTGTACGGCAGTGAACTCCTTGGTAGTTACCGCCATAGTGCTTCACAATTTCTAAGCTGCCTGTACGGCAGTGAACAAAAATTCAGCATTGTCAGGCCACCCCCATGATTTCTAAGCTGCCTGTAC
>NZ_JADBQQ010000023.1:11121-11525 GCF_014895985.1 Enterobacter cloacae complex sp. P2B
CTGTACGGCAGTGAACAAAACTGATGCACTTAAGCACTATGCTGCAACCTTTCTAAGCTGCCTGTACGGCAGTGAACACAGCCAATAAACCAATGACCGGCGAACAGCTTTTCTAAGCTGCCTGTACAACATGTCAACGGATGACAAAAAGGAGCAAAAAGATTTCTAAGCTGCCTGTACGGCAGTGAACACTTCCACGGCCAGTGGCGGGACATATTCACCTTTCTAAGCTGCCTGTACGGCAGTGAACCTTCGCTGTATAGCGGGAAATACTCCTTCTTATTTCTAAGCTGCCTGTACGGCAGTGCACATATAACGACATCACGGGGCAATGGTTATACATTTCTAAGCTGCCTGTACGGCAGTGCACTAATAGGAGCAAATACCGCAGCATAGATGTGCTT
>NZ_JADBQQ010000024.1:0-32451 GCF_014895985.1 Enterobacter cloacae complex sp. P2B
GTATTAAGATTTGTTATTTTGCGCTTAAGTTTCATCAGGGGCTAAGTTTGTTTCATTACACGACAAGCAGGGATCGTATTTATGGAAAATGCAGTCAACTATGTAAATGGTAAAGTAAGAATAACATTGTGGGCATCACTGATTGCATATGGAGTATTAAATTCCATAATTTACTCTTGGTTTTTTTGGAGTAAATTCAATGTAAACATCATGCATTTTGCAACCATAAATGACTTGATGCCATTAATTATATATACAATGGCTTTGCCGTTGTTGTTAATAATTATTACGTTCCTGTTTTTGCGAGTCTGGGAATTGGTTGTTGACCATGTATTCCCAGCAATCGATGTTCTTGCTTACAGGTATGATATAAATATGCCTGCTACAATACTAATTAAGGTTATCTTGACGATATTATTTGTATTCATCATATTCTTCATTCTCCAATCAATTTACCCTTATTTTAATTTAGATATTATGCTAAATGACGATTCTGGCTTCACCAAAGGTTTGATAGGTTTTATATCTGCTATTCTAGGCTCGGTTTTATCAAGGGTTAAAACCTTTTTACCTGAGATGAAAAAACATCGAAGTGTTATTTTTTGTTTCTTTTTAGCTATTCCTGGTTTAACTTACGCTTATGCAGATGATCAAGCTGGGTTTATTTTGAAAGGAATTGATACGTTCATTATTTCATCTAAAGTAGATTGTGAGCAAAAACAAGGGGAAAAATTCAGATATATTTCTACTATATCCGATAAAACAATTGCACTTTCTCTTTTTGATGGTTCAATTTGTATTTACAAATACACTCATCTGCGATTGCAGAAAGAAGGTAAAATTAATTACTCGACTATTCCACCTTCCCAGGTCTCATACAGCATGTAATAGCTAATGTGTAACAGTTTTACAGTGAGATTTTTAAAGAGCTAAGCATCCAATGGGTGCTTTTTTAATACCTGAAATTATACTTGTCTCTTACAAGGCAACACTTATCGCCACGCTGTTGAAAGGCTTCTAGCTTTCGTACGCGCTTGGCTTGATCAGTCCGGCTACAAGCTGGAACTGTCTTGCAAGGAATCCCCGGATCGCTGCGGCACTTGTGCTATATGCCGTTCTGCTAACCTAGCGATGGTCTTAAACATCATCACCCCGGCGCATAACGAGTATCACCAATAGTAATTAGATGGTCAACACCTGTAGTGATAAAAATATCACGAGTAATGTTAACTTTATGATTCGTAAGGTGAAAAAAGATGAAAAAATAAGGAGCCGATTGGCTCCTTATTTGAAGATGGTTTCAGGCCATTGGGCCTTGACGACCTTGCCAATTATCCTGCAATTCTCATTACATTCAATGGCCTGATAGCGAGGGCTTGGATTGAGAGGTTCGAGCCAGGGTTTACCGTCTTCACGAACAAATTTTTTAAAAGTAACCTCTGAATCGTTGAATATACCAGCAACACAGAAATCACCAGGCTCAACGTCCTGTTCTGGATCTATGAGTATAAGCATTCCCTCAGGAAAGCTTGGCTTTACTCCAGGAGGCGCAGTCATTGAATGGCCTGATACCTCAAGCCAAAAGGCAGAATCACTGGCTTTAACAGTGGTTGAAACCCATTCCTTCGCGTCGCGTTCTGTGTATGAATTAACAGGGCAAAATGAGCCCGCCTGCACTTCGGTTAACAGCGGGTACTCATATACAGAGGAATGATTCCTTCCGTTCGCAATCGCCTCAAACATAGCTGATATCTCAGCTGCAAGGGATGGACTGAAATCATCGACTTTTACTCCGAGAATTTTAGCGAACTGTGCGGCATGAGTAGCGTTGATAGCATTTGTGCCATTCAGTAACTGAGCGATACCACTTTGTCCCATACCCATTTGCTCAGCCAAAGTCTCCTGTGAGAGCCCAAGCGCTTTTTTCTTGGACTCAAAGATAGCTTTTAGCCTGTTGGCGTCGGCGATTTGTTCGGCGGTCAATGGTTTCTTTTTCATTCTCATAATTTATCACCGCACGGCATAATCACCAATCACCGCTAGTGTTGACTTGTTTATCACTAACAGTGATACTCTTTATATGTAAACCACGAGGAAAACCAATGAAGATTATTCCGCTCTCTGAATATGTTTTGGAAAACGGGCAGGCTAAAACCGCTGAGGCTCTTGGGGTATACCAAAGCGCCATAAGTAAAGCCATCAAGCGTAATCGCCGGGTAAATATCCTGATAAACGAAGACGGGAAAATTGAAGCCGAGGAAGTCCGACCATTCCCTAACAAAAACAAACCTGCTGATCCTGACGTTGCCGTAACACCGTAACCCAGCAATCAGCATCACGTAACTACCAAAGGAAAAACAACATGGTAGAACCAAGCCTGAAAGAAGTAGTTAAAGCGATGTGTAAAGCGTACTCGGGTGGCCGTGAGGCTATGGCCGGTGCTCTTGGCATGTCACTAACGCAGTTCAATAACAACCTGTACGAGAAGAACGGCTGTCGCTTCTTCGAAGTGAACGAGCTGGAAGCAATGGAAGACATTTCAAACACATCTCTCCTGGCTGATTACTTCGCTCAACGACGCGGCGCTTTGCTGGTGGACGTTCCCCAGATGGAAGACCTCGATCGCGTAGACCTTTTTACCCGTGCCATGAGAACTGCAGCAGCACGCGGACAGGTTGATCAGATTATCCAGAAGGCTCTGGAAGACGGAGTGATTGAACCACATGAAGCTGAAGAGATTCACGAACATCACCGCCGTCACCTGGCTGCGCGTGAAGAAGAAATCCGCGCGATTGTCGCGCTGTTTAGCCGTAAGCAAAGCCAAAAAAAGTGACGCCCGCGAGTGTGCAGCTCCGGGCGTCTTGGCGTGTCGTATTCAGTGGAGAAACTAACGCATGAACAGTTTAAACCGATTGAGACCAGCGAAGCAATTCAGATGCCTTCCACTGGTGGGAAAAGATTCCCCGTTCGGCTATGTGGAGAGATTAAACGACCAGGCTGGTGCGAACAACTACCAGCCTGATAACGCGATGGTAGAGGCTTTTGCTCAGATGAACGAGAAGGGGCGTGAGGAATGGCTGAAGTTAACCGGCGATTCAAAGACCACTACGGGGTCCCGGTCCGTGTCATCAGATGGGAGCCACAGACTCGACGCGTTATATACCTTCGCGAAGGGTACGATCATGAGTGCTTCAGCCCTCTTGAGCAATTCCAGCGTAAATTTACAGAGTTAAAGGACGACCATGAGCCTGTTGATGCCATCCCGGCCAATAGTGATAAATCCTGACCTTGCGTACAGCATTGGCCTGAACGAGGCCATTGCGTTGCAGCAGGTTAACTACTGGCTTAAAGAAACCACCTCCGGACTGGAGCGTGACGGCGTGCGCTGGATTTACAACACCAACGAGCAATGGCTGGAGCAGTTCCCGTTCTGGTCTGAGTCTACGCTGAAGCGCACATTCACCCGCCTGAAGAACCTCGGCGTGCTCAAAGTTGAACAGTTGAACAAGTCTCAGCGCGACATGACGAACTACTACACGATCAACTACGAAAGTGAGCTTTTAGATGAGGTCAAAGTGACCAAATCGAAGAGTTCAAAATGCACTATTCCATCAGGTCAAAATGAACCGATGGAAGAGGTCAAAGTGGAACGTTCCATCGGTTCAAAACGAACCGCTCTCATCAGGTCAAAATGGACTGATGTTCTTACAGAGAATACAACAGAGAATACTACAGATATTAAAAACCCTATTTGTCCGGTTGCGGCGCAACCAGACGGTGATGTGTTGATCACCGATCAGGCTAAACAGGTTTTGGTTCACCTGAACCGGGTGACTAACTCCAAATACCAGGTATCAAAAAACTCCCTGCAAAACATCAGAGCCAGAATTGGGGAAGGATTCACCGTCGAAGAGCTCTCACTCGTCGTTGACTACTGCAACGCCAAGTGGAGCGAAGATCTAACGATGTCCGCATACCTCCGTCCACAGACGCTTTTCCAGCCTACCAAGTTCCCTGGCTACCTGAAGTCCGCGAACAGCTGGGCAAATGCCGGGAGACCAGCACGAGTTAACGGGAAATGGGTTCGCGAAGATGATGTGTTTAAAACCAGCTTCAAAACCACTGATTACAGCAAGACACCAGCGGGTTTCAGGGGGATAAACTCATGAGCTTTCTCAAAACAATTCAGCTGTTCGTGGCCAACAACCCTGGACTGACGAACAAAGAGATCGCTGCAGCACTCCCGGAGTATGCCTTGCACAGTGTTCAGCGTGCTGTATGTCGCCTTGTCATGCTTAATCGTGCTGAGCGCAAAGGCGAACGTCACAACTTTCGTTACTACGCTAAAGCGCCGGAAGGTCCTATTGGGCCTATCACCCCACGTATGCCGGTTGAGAGAGCAGAAGTAATTCCTGAGCCAAAGCAGGAAGCCGCACCAAACCCGGCAGTCATTGCGATGATGGCAAAGGCTAAAGAGTTATCTGACAAGGGACTTTATCAGCGTGCTGCTACCGTTCTGATGGAAGCATTCACTCGATCAAAGAACGAAACTTTGCGAGCCAAAATTCTCAAGGAGCGTAAGCGCTGCCTGAGTATGGTGCCGAGGGTTAAAACCACCGGTGATGGCTGGTGTTTGGCTGGCAGGGCGAGGAACGTCTGATGAAATACTCACTGATTTACGCTGACCCAGCCTGGGAATATGGCAACACCGTCAGCAATGGCGCTGCTACAAATCATTACGGCAAGATGAAGCTGATCGACATGAAGCGCCTTCCTGTGTGGGAGCTTGCTGCAGATGATGCTGTTCTGGCGATGTGGTTAACCGGGACGCACACCCGTGAAGCCATTGAGCTGGCTGAAGCCTGGGGCTTTAAGGTCCGAACGATGAAGGGCTTCACATGGGTGAAGTTCAACTCTCTGGCAGAGCAGCATATCAACAAAGCGCTTCAGGCTGGTGGAGTAGAGGATTTTTACGACTTCCTCGACCTGCTTAACGAGCAGACCCGCATGAACGGCGGCAACTACACCCGAGCCAATACCGAAGACATGCTGATCGCCACCAGGGGGTATGGACTCGAACGCCAGTGCGCCAGCATCAAGCAGGTGATTTACAGCCCACTTGGTGATCACAGCCAAAAGCCCGCAGAGGCGCGTTTCCGTCTGGAAAAACTCTACGGTGACGTTCCGCGCATTGAACTCTTCAGCCGTTGCGGTGCTCATGGCTGGGACCATTGGGGGAATCAGTCAGAATCACCGGCTGTTGAGCTTATTCCGGCAGTGGCCGTTCTAGTGGGAAAACCGGAGGAGCATGCAGCATGAGAGCAGAGTTAACGTCGCGTCAGAGTGAAGTGCTGGATGCCATAGTGCTCTACAAGGAAAGAACTGGATTCCCGCCGACTATGCTGGAGCTTGCCGGGTTAATTGGCTGCGCATCACCGAACGCTGCAGCTGAGCACGTAAAGTCACTCAACAAAAAGGGTTACATCTCGATTGCTCCTGGCGCTGCCAGGGGGATCACCGTCGTCAAAACGGAAGGGGATACTGATCCTGTAACAATAATAAAAGACCTGCTTTCTGGTGGAGAACAGGCCAGAGATAACGCGATTGAATGGCTGAAAAAACAGGGAGTGACTTTATGAAACTAGTGCTCCCGTTCCCGCCGAGCGTAAACACGTACTGGCGATCCCCTAACAAGGGGCCGTTAAAAGGCCGCCATCTTATCAGCGAGAAAGGCAGGGCATATCAGAGTGCTGCATGTGCGGCGATTATGGAACAGTTGCGTTGCCTTCCAAAACCATCATCGTCACCAGCTGCGGTGGAAATCCTTCTCTTTCCGCCAGATGCACGCCGCCGCGACATTGACAATTACAACAAGGCTTTGTTTGACGCGCTTACTCACGCTGGCATCTGGGAGGATGACAGCCAAGTGCAGAGAATGCTGGTGGAGTGGGGACCGAAAGTGCATGGAGGAAGGGTAGAAATATCTATAACCAAGCATCAAACTGCAATGGAGGTAATTAGGTGAGAGCCATACTGACACCTGAAGTTGCGCCAATGTCCGGGGTGGTGCTGTTCCGCCCAGGTAATGAATTGCTGTGGCTGTTCCGTCGTGGCCGTGTGGTGATTGAAACGCCTTCCGAAGCAGTCCAGCACTTGCCTTCTGGACTGATCCCCGAAGCACACCAGCCACTGACAGATGATGTTAGTATGCAGGCGCTTTTTCAGAACGAGCGGGTAATTCAGCGCGCTGGTGGACTTAGTAGCCTTGATGCCTGGCTGGAGCGTAAATTCGAATGTCAGTGGCCCCATAATGACTGGCATTCGAAGGACTTTACGTTGATGCGTCACGCGCCCGGAAGCATTCGCCTTTGCTGGGGCTGTGATAACCAGTTGCGTGAACAAACTACTGAAAGACTGGCAGGAATTGCCATGCAGAACCTGGTAAAATGGCTGCTCGAAAGGGTGAATATTATGCTGGGCTTTGGCGCAGACCATACCCTGACGCTGCCGGAGTTCTGCTGGTGGATGGTACGTAACGATCTTGCTGACCTTATTCCTGAATCAGTGGCTAACCAGGCGCTCAGGATTAAGCCTGAATCGCACAGTTCAGTGATGCGGGAAAGCGACATTGTGCCGTCATTACAGGCGACTGAAATCCTCCAGGAGAAAGTTAAGAAGATAGTCTCGGTGAAGGTCGATCCTGAATCACCTGAATCTTTCATGCTGAGGCCAAAGCGCCGCCGCTGGGAGAACGATAAGTACACCCGCTGGGTGAAGTCGCAGCAGTGCAGTTGCTGCAATAACCCGGCAGACGACCCCCACCACCTGATAGGCCACGGGCAGGGTGGAATGGGAACCAAAGCGCATGACCTGTTTGTGATACCGCTGTGCAGAGCGCATCACGACGAGTTGCACGCTGATCCTGTGGCATTTGAAGCGAAATACGGCGACCAGTTGGTGCTGTTATTTCGGTTTTTAGATCGTGCGCTGCAAATCGGCGTATTGGCGTAAGTGGAGACGCAAGATGATCAATCCTTCAGAAGTTGGCAAATCCGGCGAGATGGTTCGCCTTCGCACTCTCGAAAGCATCTGGGTACAGGGTAAGCTCCGCATGTGGGGCCGCTGGTCATACATCGGTGGTGGTTCCTGCGGCAACATGTTCAACCAGCTGCTGGCATCGGGGAAAATCACTAAGACCGCAATCAACGATGCGCTTCGCCGCATGAAGAAATCCGGCATCACTAAACCTGAGCTGGAAGCATACCTGCGCGAAATCCTCGACAGCAAAAACAAAAGCGGCCTGGCGTTCTGCTCGGATGAAGAGGGTCTGAAGGTGGATGGTGTTATTGCTTCGGTCCTGATGAATGATGAATACCGTGGGTTGTATGGCGTAATCGTTGACCGTCACCGGCTGCGTAAGAGCAAACTGCAGATGGCCAACGAGCTGAATGCAAAACACCCTGACTGGACACTTATCACATGCCGCCGCCGAATCGACACATGGGTAAGTTTGGCAGAATCGATCCTGTACGCTCCATTATGTGATGCGTTTGGCACAAATAGCGACAGATTTAAGTTGCAGAGTGAGCAAGAAAGTGCTTAAATTGTGTTAGGCTCGGGACAGTAAAGCGTACTGAGCAACAGAACAAAACATAAGCCCGCCATCAGTGCGGGTTTTTAATTTTTCAGATATCATCCCTTAAAAAAAGGGGATGCTATGAAGAAATATCTTTATCTGACTAAACCGGAATGGGTTTTCCCTTGGATCAGAGGCGGGGTTGTTCCTCTGTTTCAGGCCAGCACTTATCTTTCTGACGAAAGAGATGGTGTTATGACCCCAGACGAGAATTTAATTGATACATCTACGCATGACATAAAATCGCTTGGTGGTCTCATACAAGTTGAAGGTGGCGCAACTGCGGTAATTACTGATTCATTCTTTGATGGCGTCTTTTATCCTGGAACAATGATGTTCCATAGAAACAAAGAAGACGGATTAGTGCTGTGCCTTGCCAACTCAAAAAGCGCTGAAATTGCAAGAAGGCTTGGTAAGCGCGCATGTGTTGAGATAAGCAATGTTGAACATTTAAAGCGCTACCTTGATAGGCAGTTGGGCATTGAAAGTGTTATGCGAGCATGTGAGTACACTGATGGCCACAACCGAAACCACTTTTTAAAATCCTCTCTTGATTCCTGGCAGGATGAGTTCAGAATTTTCTGGCCTGAAGCAAAATCAACACGTGTTTCAATACCATCAGGTATGGCGAAAAAAGTTAAAATTTGAATGTTTGAAAAGTAATAAAAATAAAATTGGCTAAGAGCCGCTTTTTAAATCACAGGCCACCCACCAAGGGTGGCTTTTTTGTTTCCCCTCGTTCTGAGAGGACTCACGGCAATAAGAGGGGGCTCAATGTCCGATCCTGTTTCTGGCACTACGGTAGTTGCTGGTGGTTTGATGGGGGCCAGCATCTTCGGTCTGGCAACCGGCATAGATTACGGTGTGGTGTTTGGCGCATTCGCTGGTGCGGTGTTCTACGTCGCTACGGCGGTTAATATCAGCCGCCTTAAGCTGGTAGGCTACTTCATCACCTCATTCATCTTCGGCGTTATCGGCGCGCCACTGCTTGGCTCTTACTTCTCCAAATGGACGGGGTATAGCGACAGGCCACTTGATGCGCTGGGCGCGGTAATCGTAGCCGCTATTGCTATTAAGCTGCTGACGTTCGTCAACAGTCAGGATTTGGGTAGCCTGTTTGGAATTCTCTCACGTTTACGTGGTGGAGGGGCCAGCAATGGTAACAAGTGATCCGAGTGCGATGGCAAACGCAATTATATCTGCTGTTATCGTTATTGCACTGATGTTCTACCAGCGCGGCGGGGCGAGACATCGCCCTCTGATATCGCTGATGGCTTATTTCACGGTGCTGGTATACGCCAGCGTCCCTTTCCGTTACCTGTTCGGCCTGTACCATGAATCGCACTGGTTCGTGGTGCTGGTGAACGTCCTGATATGCGCCGCCGTGCTCTGGGCTCGGGGAAACGTGGCGCGCCTGGTTGACGCACTGAGGCACTAATGAACCAATCACAATTTCAAAAGGCGGCTGGGCTAAGCGCCGAGTTAGCTGCGCGATGGTTTCAGCCAGTCAGTGATGCAATGAAAGAGTTCGGCATCACCAAGCCGGTAGACCAGGCCATGTTCATTGCTCAGGCAGGACATGAGTCGTTAGGTTTCACCCGACTACAGGAAAACTTCAACTACAGCGTAGTGGGGTTGGCAAGCTTCATTCGAGCAGGACGCATCACACAAGACCAAGCTAATACGCTTGGCCGTCGACCTGAAGAACGAGCATTACCGATTGAGCGCCAGCGTGCCATTGCAAACCTGGTCTACAGTAAACGCTACGGTAACAATGCGCCTGGTGATGGATGGAAATACCGAGGGCGTGGACTCATCGGCATCACGTTCCTGGATAACTATCGTGACTGCGGAAATGCCCTGAAGGTAGATTTGGTTCAACAGCCTGAGCTATTAGCAGAGCCCATTTATGCAGCCAGAAGCGCGGCGTGGTTCTTCGCCACTAAGGGATGCTTGAAGTACTCCGGCGACCTGATGCAGGTGACGAAGATTATCAACGGCGGAACGAACGGACTGGAAGATCGTCGCGCTCGCTTCGGTCAGGCCAAAACGGTACTGGTGTGAGGTTGATATGGGATTAGAAACAATCGTCGGTATCGCTGCCCTGATAATGGCGGCTATCGCAGGTGCCTTTGGTATTGGTCACTCACGCGGTACCAGCAAAGCGGAAGCAAAAGCTGACCAGCAGCGCACCGAAGAAAAGGCCGCAGCAACTGAAGCAGTAGCCGAACGCCGGGTAGAAGCAACGAAAGAGGCCAGCAATGTACAGCAGACTGTTAACCGCATGCCTGATGACGATGTTGATCGCGAGCTGCGTGACACGTGGAAGCGTCCCGGTGGTGGTTGATACAGCCTGTGACTGGGTAAAACCAATCTACCTTACTGATCACGACATTGACGTTATGGACCGCCAGACAAAGAGGGACATCCTTGCGCATAACAAAGCGTGGGAAGCAAATTGCGAGAAAAATTGAGCCTCATCCCTGAGGTTCGGACACAGTCTCTCCTCTGGACTTAAACCTTAGCAAATAATGAGGATTCCATTATACGAATGGACAATTTTTTGAGTCAGATGATTAATTTGCAGGGAGAAGCTTGAACAAATAAGGGTGGCTCATCCTTGAGCACACGGGTAGTCCTGAACGACGACTTCACCTGACATAGCAAAGCCTGTGTAAGAGTTTAGAAAACAATGAGTATTTATCAAGGCGGGAAAGGAAAAAAGTCCCTTCCGATATTAAATCCTGCAATTCGGAAGGGAGACCAAAGAAGTCATCATTACAAGGAGAATGTAAATGTAGTCCATTTCTTAAAAATATAAATGAGCATTAAATAAATAACTCAAAAGGACTAAAGCGTGCTCTTTTCTAATGCCAATGGGTATGCGGAATGAATGATTAGCGAAGAAACTAAACAAAGCTCACAACTTTATTTTATCTGTCAGCTACATTTAAATGGCACGAGTGATTCGATATCTATGCCATACAGATGAATCCCCCTGAGCGGAGGGGCAACCAGTCACTGCTGGACGTAACGTTGCGGGTTTGCAGGGTTAAGCAAATCCACCGGGAGGCACCCGGCATCTGAATGCTTGACTAAAGGAATAGGTTAAACATCGAACTGAGTGTGAAGTAATACCTACTTACTGCAAGACCCAGCCAGTTCTGTCCGAGCTGGCTTTTTTTTGGAAAAAAAGCCCTCTCAGGGAGGGCTATAGAAGTCTCAGTTTCGTTGCTCTTTTTTATTGATGTTCCCCGGAGTTGGCATTCTCCGCATCAGAGTCATGTGTAGCCTGGCAGCCAGGCAGATAATAACAAGCGTAAGCGTGGGGAATTAAGAATTTCCTTAGATATATACAGTGAATTGGTGACTAGAGACAATGAAGCAGTAAAACGGGTTGACCGCAGCCTAAAGGCAATGCAGCAGTCATGATGCTGCCCCGAGTCGCGTAATGGCGAGCAGGTATAGCAGACCGATGTGAGGGTAAATAAGGGAACATGCTCCGGTAAAGCAGCACGAACGCCATACGCGCACCGGTTATAAGCGGCGATGAAGCGACAGCAACTCAAGGGCATGAGCGTGGCCACTCCGGGTAGTGGCAGCCATTACAAAGCCCACCTGCTGGTGGGCTTGATAATGGTTATCCCCACAAGCGGATAAGGCAACCATTATCCCCTACACGGTATAAATCGGCCTCGCACCTGCGGGGCTTTTTAATGCGCATCGCACGCGCACATCGAAGAAAGTCTTTCAGCTGTGAGCTTGGGCAAACCGTTAACTTTCGGCGGCTTTGCCGTGCGACAGGCTCACGCCTAAAAGGAAAATCAAATGCAGGTCACTATTGATGGTGTCCCGTACGCACCTGCCTGCGAAATTGCATCGCAGATTGGCATTGCAATAACGACACACCAGCGCGCCGACGTTCTGAAAAGAGCTATCGAACAGCACATGAAGCACCTGCCAGCTGGTGCGCTGGTGGTGGTTGTGGATGATGGTTCGAAACCTGCATCTGTAGTTCCCCACGGCGTGCATCTGCTTCGCCATGAAACATCACTCGGTATTGTTGCTTCGAAGAACGCCAGCTTGTCAGCCCTGATGGATGCCGGGTGCGAGCATCTGTTTTTATGGGATGATGACGCCTGGCCTATCGTTGACAACTGGCACCTCCCTTACATCGAATCACCTGAACCGCACCTCGCTTACCAGTTTCTGGATCTGGCAGGGCGCAATAAGCTGAACGACATGGCGGAACTGTACCGTGATGATAAGCATGTTGCCTACACCGGGCAGCGCGGCGTGATGCTTTACTACCACCGCAGCGCCATTGAGAAGGTTGGCGGGTTCGATGAGGTGTATGGCCGGGGCATGTATGAGCATCCTGATCTGGCGCTTCGCATTCACAACGCTGGTTTAACGTCGTGGGCGTTCGCTGATGTAGTTGGCTCTGAAAAGCTGATTCACTCAATGGACGAGTACGAAGAAGGCGCGCGCAGCATTCCGAGGCCAGAACGTGAAGCGCTCGATAAAAAGAACGCTGTGATTTACGGGCAGCGCCGGGATTCAGGATATACAGGCTATGCCGAATATAGATCTCAGCGCGACGTGGTAATCACAACGTTGCTTACCAGCCAGCCAGACCCACAGCGCGGTATGAAAATGGCGGCCGCACCTGACATGCTGACCAGGTGGGCTTCCTCGCTTCGGAACTGTGGCCGTATCGCGCTGGTGGATGAACTTCAGACGGCACCGGCAGACGTTGAGGTGTATCGCGTTCCTGACGTGAAGATGAATGTCTACTTCCGGCGCTGGCTGCATATCTGGCAGCACCTGCGCGATCATCCTGAATACCGGTTCGTCTGGTGTACCGATGGTACCGATGTCGAAATGCTTCGCGCGCCATGGGATGAAATGCAGGCTGGGAATGTTTACGTCGGTTCTGAACCGAAGACCTACGCCGACACGTGGGCAAAGCAGAATCATCCTGAGCGTATCTATCAGGAGTTCATTGAAGCGCACCGCAATAATGTGATGCTTAACGCTGGTCTGCTGGGTGGCAGCCGCGCTGATGTAATGGCGTTCGCTCACGGCATCATCCGTCTTTACTACCGGATCGAGAGTTATCGCTTCTGGAAGAAGGAGCAGTCTGGCGCTGCGGTGGGTGACATGCTGGCGTTCGGTATTATCGCTCATTCATTCGCAGGAAAGGTGATTACGGGACCTCATGTGCACACCGTTTTCAAAACTGATGGGATCGGTAAGGAGGCCGCATGGTGGAAACACAAGTGAAGTATGTTGTGGTTGGCCATCACTCTCGCATAGGTCATGCGCAACGTCTTGCCGCGCTGCTGGAAGCTAAGCTGTTTATTGATGACGGTCACCACGGCGCGAACTGGAATCATCGTCGCGCTATCGAATGGGCTGCTGAGCAATCTTGCCGGGTAGTGGTGCTGGAAGACGATGCGCTGCCTGTTTCAGATTTTACTGAACGGGTTGGCGAATGGCTTAATAGTTTTCCGGAATCCCTGGTGAGTTTTTACTTGGGAACTGGCCGCCCACCTCAGTATCAAATGCAGATAGCTGAACGGCTGATTGTTGCGGATAAGACTCAGGCTGACTACATCACACTGCCGCGGCTGATACACGGCGTTTGTTATAGCGTACCCCCTCAGCATATTGAACGAGTCCTTTCTCGATGGGACAGCAGCAAGCCTGCTGATTATGCCGTTGGTGATGCTTATGGCGGCGCAGTAGTTTATCCGTGTTACTCGCTGGTGGATCATGCTGATGGTGTGCCTGTTGAGCGTCACCCTGATTCAGCGCAACGAATAGAACGCCGCCGAGCGTGGCGAATAGCCTGAAAAACCGGCCAATTGGCCGGTTTAATTAGTTTTATCTTTTGCTGTCTGGAGTCCGTTTAACTGGTACCCATGTTGCACCAGGTTTAGAAGTTGGTGGTGCAGTATGGTTATCAGGAATGGTTGTGTAGTTATCGGTTTGGCCGCCACGCGGACCGCGTTCACGATATACGCCGCCATCGCGTCCACTAGACTGGCCAGGTTTCAAACCCATAAATACCTCCACGATATAAGCCACAAAAGTGTGGCAAATACACTTTGCAGGAAGATTCACCGTTTTCAACGTGGCGATGACTCAATTTTTAAGGAGTGTTAATGCCATCACAAATACCAAGGGCATGCCGCAAGCGTGGCTGCCCTGGCACAACCACCGACCGCTCAGGTTTTTGTCCCAAACACCTTAATGAAGGCTGGCAGCAGCATCAGCGAGGACAGAGCAGACATCAGAGAGGTTATGGCAGCAAGTGGGACAGGCTGCGCCCAATCGTTCTCGACAGGGATAAGCACCTTTGTCAGGAATGCCTGCGAAATGGAAGGTATACACCCGCTGAGACGATAGACCACATCACCGCCAAAGCAAATGGGGGTACCGATGACCTGTCCAACCTCGAAAGCCTCTGCAAGCCCTGCCACAGGGCGAAGACAGCGGTTGAAAGATTTAAATGACAAGGGTTCTCATTTGAATCTACCAAGGGGGAGGGCGGGTTGAAAGTTCAGGAATGACGCGCCAAAGGACCGCCGCCTAACCTCTTTTCACATCGCCGCAGGTTAGAAAACTTTTTTATGGGGTCCCCCACTCGATGATTAATAGGAGTTTTCGATTATGTCTGGACCACCGAAAACCCCGACCCATCTACGTTTGGTGAGGGGTAACCCATCAAAACGCCCGATTAATGAAAACGAACCAAAGCCAACTCCAGGGGTACCCCCAACGCCGAAGCATTTCGACAAGCAGGGGAAATACTGGTTCAGGCGTATGGCTGAAGAGCTCGATGCGCTTGGCGTCATGTCGCAGCTGGACGCGAGAGCGCTTGAGCTTCTGGTTGAGGTTTACACCGAGTACCGGCATCACTGCGATACGCTGGAGAGAGAAGGCTACACCTACGCCGTTTATAGCGACGAAGAGCCAGACGAAGGCAAAGAGCGAGAGATTCGCATGATCAAGGCTCACCCGGCCGCCATTATGAAAGCTGATGCCTGGAAACGTCTGCGCGCCATGCTCGGTGAGTTCGGCATGACGCCAGCCAGCCGCTCTAAAGTGAATGCAAAAGGTCCTGATGCGGTTGATCCGCTGGCCGAGTTTATGAAAGCGAGGGATTAATGGCTAAGGTTGCAGAAGGCATCCGCTACGCCGAGAGGGTGGTGGCGGGGGAAATTATTGCCTGTGAGTTTGTGCGTCTTGCCTGTCAGCGTTTTCTTGACGATCTGGCACACGGCGAAGAGCGCGGAATTTTTTTTAGTGAGCCCCGCGCGCAGCACATCCTGAATTTCTATAAGTTTGTGCCTCACGTAAAGGGCGCGCTGGCAGGCCAGCCTATTGAGCTGATGGACTGGCATGTTTTCATCCTGATTAATATTTTTGGTTTTGTTATCCCGCTGGTTAACGAAGAAACGGGAGAAACCGTCCTGCGTAACGACGGCAGCGGTCGGCCGGTGATGGTTCGGCGCTTCCGTACTGCAGATGTTGAGGTGGCCCGTAAAAATGCCAAATCAACTCTTTGCTCTGGCGTTGGGCTGTATATGGCTGGGGCAGACGGCGAGGGCGGTGCGGAGGTTTATTCCGCCGCTACCACCCGTGACCAGGCGAGAATTGTTTTTGAAGATGCGAAGAATATGGTCAAGAAGGCGAAAGCCACTCTTGGGCGGCTCTTCGAATTCAACAAACTCGCCATCTACCAGGAGCAGACGGCCTCCAAATTCGAGCCATTATCATCAGATGCGAACAACCTCGACGGCCTGAACATCCACTGCGCCATAGTCGACGAGCTGCATGCGCATAAAACCCGTGATGTATGGGACGTTCTGGAGACGGCAACCGGCGCGCGCCTGCAGTCGTTGCTTTTCGGCATTACCACAGCGGGCTTCAACAAAGAGGGTATCTGCTACGAACTGCGTGATTACGCCATCAAGGTGCTGCGTGGACTGGTAAAAGACGATACGTTTTTTGCAATCATCTACACCTTAGATGAAGGTGACGATCCCTTTGATGAAAAAGTCTGGCAGAAGGCGAATCCGGGGCTGGGTATCTGTAAGCGCTGGGATGACCTGCGCCGCCTGGCTAAAAAGGCGAAAGAGCAGGTTTCGGCTAGGATTAACTTTTTCACCAAACACATGAATATCTGGGTTACCGCTGAGTCTGCCTGGATGGACATGATGAAATGGGAAAAATGCGAGTTTATCGCCCCGCAGCACGAACTTAAAACCTATCCCTCCTGGGTGGGCGTTGACCTTTCAAACAAAATTGATATCTGTGCAGCCGCTAAAGTCTGGCGCGCGCCAGGTGGCCACGTTCATGCGGATTTTAAATTCTGGCTTCCGGAAGGGCGCCTTGAGAAATGTTCACGCCAGATGGCAGAGCTCTATCGTAAGTGGGCCGAGATGGACAAGCTGATCCTTACCGACGGGGATGTAATCGACCATGCTCAGATTAAGGAAGAGCTGCAGGTGTGGGTTGCTGGCGAGAGTCTGAAAGAAATTGGCTTCGATCCTTGGAGTGCGACGCAGTTCAGCCTTGCGCTGGCAGAAGAAGGGCTGCCACTGGTGGAAGTACCTCAGACGGTTCGCAATTTCTCTGAGGCGATGAAAGAGGTCGAAGCACTGGTATACGGTGGCCGCTTCCATCACAGCGATCACCCGGTAATGAACTGGATGATGTCCAACGTAACCGTCAAACCTGACCGGAACGAGAACATTTTCCCGAACAAGTCCACACCAGAGGCCAAGATTGATGGCCCGGCGGCATTGTTCACAGCAATGAGCCGCGTTCTGGTTAACGGTGGCAACGACCAGCAGGATCTCTCCGGATTCTTCAATAATCCCATCATGGTAGGTTTCTGATGAAAAAAAACAAACAGCCAGGCAGGGTGAAAAGCGCTCTGCTTAACTGGCTTGGTGTGCCTATCAGCCTGACTACCGGCACGTTCTGGGAGGAATGGTTTGGCACCAGCAGCAGCGGAAAGGTGGTCACGGCCGATAAAGCCATCCAGCTATCGGCTGTATGGGCATGCGTAAGGCTGTTAAGCGAGTCTATTTCAACCCTTCCGCTGAAAATATACGTTAGACAGCCTGACGGTTCGCGTAAAGCGGCAACCGACCACCCGGCTTATTCTGTACTGTGTCGTCGTCCCAATTCAGAAATGACTCCATCACGCTTTATGTTGATGGTGGTAGCCAGTATTTGCCTGCGCGGGAACGCCTTCATTGAGAAGAAATTCATCGCGAATCGCCTGGTTTCGCTGGTGCCTTTGCTGCCGCAGAACATGGTGGTTAAACGTCTTACTACCGGAGCGCTGGAATACAAATACACTGAAAACGGTAACGAGCGCGTCATTCCCGTCAAAAACATCATGCACATTCGCGGATTCGGTCTGGATGGCGTTTGCGGCATGATGCCGATGAAAACGGGCCGGGATGTGATCGGTGCCGCGATGGCTGTTGAAGAATCTGCGGCAAAGATATTTGAACAGGGGCTTCAGAGTTCAGGTTTTCTCTCCGCTGAAAATGCTCTCAGTGATGAACAACGTGAAAGGCTTCGCAGCTACATGGCTGCATTTACCGGCTCTAAAAATGCCGGAAAGATAATGGTACTTGAAGGCGGGTTAAAGTATCAGGGCGTCACCATGAACCCTGAAGATGCCCAGATGCTGGAAAGCCGTTCTTTCAGTATTGAGGAAATTTGTCGCTGGTTTCGCGTGCCTCCTTTCATGGTCGGTCATACCACGAAACAAAGCAGCTGGGCATCAAGCCTGGAAGGTATGAACCTGCAGTTTCTGACTCATACACTTCGACCGCTGCTGGTGAATATTGAGCAGGAAATTGGCCGGTGCTTACTCGACAGCGATGACGAAGTGTTTGCAGAATTCTCTGTTGAAGGTCTACTGCGAGCCGATAGTGCAGGTCGCGCGGCATACTATACCAGCGCGCTTCAAAATGGCTGGATGTCCCGTAATGACGTTCGTCGTCTTGAGAACATGCCGCCAATTGAAGGTGGCGATATTTACACCGTTCAGCTCAACCTGACGCAACTGAAAAACCTCGAAAGCAGCAACCCTGCTGTTCAGGCACTGGCCCTGCGAGAGCTGCATAACCAAGTATTCCCCGATATTTCCTTTGAACAATCTCCGCTGAAACAGGCCGCTTAGGAGCACTTTCCTGATGAGCAAAAAACAACTTCCGGTAGCACCGGCGGGTCGCCCCTGCGCGCGCGTTACCTGTGAAACATTACCGTCCGCACTGGACCGCTGGGACGGCGGGATCAAAGCGGCTGCCACCGACGATAACAGCATTTCTGTTTTTGATGTTATCGGGCAGGACTACTGGGGCGAAGGGGTAACAGCTAAACGTATTGCCGGTGCGCTTCGGGCGATGAACGGCACCGACGTCACGGTGAATATCAACTCACCTGGCGGGGACATGTTCGAAGGTCTGGCTATTTATAACCTGCTCCGCGAATACGAAGGCCGAGTAACGGTGAAGGTGCTGGGCATTGCCGCCAGCGCCGCCTCGATAATTGCGATGGCCGGGGATGATATTCAGATTGGCCGCGGTGCCTTCCTGATGATCCACAACTGCTGGGTCTACGCGATGGGAAACCGTCATGATTTTGCAGAACTGACACAGTCACTGGAACCCTTCGATACCGCTATGGCTGACATCTACGCGGCGCGCTCCGGCCTTGATATGGCCGCTGTGCAGAAGCTGATGGACGCGGAAAGCTATATCGGTGGCAGTGATGCTGTGGCGAAGGGACTGGCAGACAGCTTGCTTTCTGCAGATGCGGTCAGCGACGGCGACGAATCGCCTGCAGCCGCGCTTCGCAAACTTGATGCATTGCTGGCCAAGACCAACACCCCGCGCTCTGAGCGCAGAAAACTCATTAAAGCCTTATCCGGTGGCATGCCTGGCGCTGTCACCACCAACGACGGTACGCCGGGCGCTGCCGAAGACATCAAACCTGAAACCATCAATTCACTTGAAAACGCCCTGGCGGCGCTAGTCAAATAAGGACCCTTTATGTCTGAAGTAAACGATATTCTGAAAAAAGTCACTGCCAGCATTGAAGAGGCAACCGGCAAGTTCAACGCGAAAGCAGAAGACGCACTCAAAGAGGCGCAGAAGTCAGGCAGGCTGTCAGAAGAAACAAAGGCTGCCGTTGATAAAATGGCTTCTGAGTTCAATGCGCTTCGTGAAGCTGAAAAAACGCTGAAGGCCGCTATGGGCGAACTGGAGCAACATGTTGCCCAGATGCCGCTGGCAAACGCGAAACAGGTTGTCGAATCCGTTGGCCACCAGGTGATTTCCGCTGAAGCCCTCAAAACCTTTGCGTCCAGCGTGGAAGGCGGTAAACGCATCAGCATCCCGGTTAAGGCCGCCCTGACTTCGGTGGATGTGCCTGATGGTGTTGTGGAGCCACAGCGCCTGCCGGGTATTGATACGGCACCGAAACAGCGCCTGTTCATTCGCGATCTGATTGCTCCAGGACGTACATCCTCCTCAGCTATTTTCTGGGTGCAGCAGACAGGCTTTACCAATAACGCGAAAGTGGTTCCTGAAAATACGCAGAAACCATACAGCGAAATTGAGTTCACGCCGAAAATCACTGGTGTCAGCACTATCGCCCACTTGTTCAAAGCCTCAAAGCAGATTCTGGATGACTTCGCACAGTTGCAGTCCACCGTTGATGCCGAAATGCGCTACGGGCTGAAGTATGCAGAAGAGCAGGAAATTCTTTTCGGTGATGGTACCGGCGTTCATCTGCATGGCATCGTTCCTCAGGCATCCGCTTTTAATCCGGCGTTCACTGTCGAACAGCAGAGCGGGATTGATGATCTGCGTCTGGCAATGTTGCAGGCGCAGCTGGCGCGCTTCCCTGCATCCGGTCACGTTCTTCACTTCATTGATTGGGCGCGGATCGAGCTGACAAAAGACAGTCTTGGCCGTTACATCCTGGCTAACCCTGCAGCGCTGACTGGTCCTACTCTGTGGGGTCTGCCGGTTGTTGCAACGGAAGCGGCAGCCTTCCAGGGTAAATTCCTGACCGGTGCATTCAACGCTGGCGCGCAAATCTTCGACCGCGAAGATGCGAACGTGGTGATCTCCACGGAGAACGCCGACGACTTCGAGAAAAACATGATCACCATCCGTTGCGAAGAACGTCTGGCGCTGGCTGTGAAACGCCCTGAGGCGTTCGTGTACGGTTCATTCAGCACCGGCGCGGGGAGCTGATAAATATTGCGGCCTTCGGGCCGCTTTTTTTGGGGCAAACAAATGCTTGATCAGAATGTGGTGAAACAGCATTGCCGCATTGATACCGACTTTACGGGTGATGATGCTCTGCTGGAGATTTACACAGGTGCGGCGGCGCGTTACGTCCAGACATGGACAAGGCGAACGCTCTATGAAAATCAAAGCTCCCCTGGCTACGCAGACGACCCGGACCCGATTCTACTGAATGATGATGTTAAGGCGGCAATGCTACTGTTGATTGGTCACTGGTATGCAAACCGAGAGGCTGTAAACATCGGAAATATTACATCAGCGGTACCTTTCGCCGTAGAAGCTCTACTGCAGCCATACCGAATTTACGGGGTATAGGAGGACTTTATGCAGGCCGGAAGACTGAGAGACAGGGTGCTGGTTCAGAACATAACAACATCCAGAGATCCTTCTGGCCAGCCTGTTGAAACATGGCATGACGGCGCAGAAACCTGGGCAGAAGTAAAGGGCATTAGTGGGCGCGAGTTGGTAGCCGCTGGTGCTGAAACCGCAGTCGCCACTATCAGGGTATGGACACGATTTCGTAGCGATATAACTGCTGCGTCCAGACTCAGGGTTATGACTGGCGCGTTCAAGGGGGCCATTTTGAATATCATTGGTCCGCCAATCCCTGACTCTCGCGGTATTCAGCTCGAAATTCTTTGCAAACAGGGTACCGAAAAATGATTGAGACGAGCCTTGATTTTTCCGGGCTGAATGACATCGCAAAGGATCTGGAAGCGCTTAGCCGCGCTGAAAACAACAAGGTTCTGCGTGATGCCACGCGAGCCGGTGCCGAAGTGCTTAAGGAAGAAGTGATCGCCCGAGCTCCTGTGCGTACCGGGAAACTGAAAAAAAACGTGGTGGTGGTGACCCAAAAAAGCCGACGCCGCGGGGAAATTTCTTCCGGTGTCCACATTCGTGGTGTTAACCCGCGCACCGGGAACAGCGATAACACGATGAAGGCGAATAACCCGAGAAACGCCTTTTACTGGCGATTCGTCGAAATGGGTACCGTTAACATGCCGCCGCACCCTTTCATTCGTCCCGCGTTCGATGTACGCCAGGAGCAGGCGACGGAGGTCGCGATCAGGCGCATGAACCAGGCCATTGACGAGGCATTAAGCAAATGACGGAAGACGATCTCTATCCTCTGCTTGAGTCGCTGGCCGGAGGGCAGGTCTATCCCTATGTTGCCCCACTCGGCAGTGACGGGAAGCCTTCAGTCTCGCCGCCCTGGGTAATTTTCTCAATTATTACCGACGTGGCCGCAGACGTTCTTTGCGGTCAGGCTGAATCTGCCGTTTCTGTGCAGGTTGATGTCTATTCCAGCACCATCGCTGAAGCGCGCACGATCAGGAATATGGCGCTTGATGCTCTGCAGGTGCTGAAGCCGGAAAGCATTGTGAAAACGCCGGGCTATGAGCCTGATCTGCGCTATCACCGGGCGACACTTGAATTTCAGGTAACCGTTTAACCTTACCCACCATAACAGACCGCTTCGGCGGTCTTTTTTTAACTGGAGAAACCATGACCAGTAAGTATGAAGTCACGAAGGGGATGACCTTTGCCGTCTCCGACGCACCCGTAACCGCTGATGATTTTAATTCACCAACTTTCCCGGGGGCTGGCATTACCTGGCTGGAAGCGGCCTGTGCAACGAAGGAGATCACCTTCACCGGCGGCCAGAAAGGGGATATCGACGTCACCACGCTTTGTTCAACCGAACAGGAGCAAACCAATGGCCTTGCCGCGCCTGCTGAAATGAGCATTACCCGTAACTGGGTTGGCGATGAAGCAGCACAGGAGGCACTGCAGACCGCTTACGAAAATGACGAACTGCGCGCGCTGCGCGTGGTATTCCCGTCTGGCAACGGTTTCTACGTACTGGTGGAGGTACGCCAGAGCTCATGGTCTGCTGCAACCTCTTCCGTTGTTGGCGCAACCTATTCTCTGCGTGTACGCGGCAAACCTAAACGCATCCACGCGTCTGGTTCCTGAGCGGCTTCGGCCGCTTTTTTTATCCCTCCGATCATGTAACAAGAGAAAAATGAAATGCAGCAAAAAACATCACAGAATTCATTACGCAACGTGGCGCTTACAGCATCGAAAGCCTATCGCACCAAAGAAGGTATCACGGTCCCTGAATGGGATGGCGCAAAGGTAACGCTGCGTGAACCCTCTGGCGATGCCTGGGTGAAATTCCGGGAGATCGTTAATCCCCAGCTCGCCGAGGGCGAAGAGGCACCGACGCTGACGGAGGCGGAAAAGTTTCTGCGTAACAAAGAGGCTGATGTGGTTCTGTTTATTGACGTTCTGCTTGATGAAAACGGCGAGCGAGTATTCAGCGATGAGGATCAGGAGCAGGTATCTAAAATTTATGGTCCTGTGCACTCCCGCCTGCTGGCTCAGGCCCTCAACCTCGGCATGAGCCAAGAAGAAGCGGGAAAGCCGTAAAGCAGCCGCTGACCTTCTTCCTGATGTCGCTGGCGCTCCGGTTGGGGCGCACTCTCCACGAACTGCGCCAGACCATGACCGCCAGCGAGCTCAAAATGTGGATCGAGTTCGACCGCATCAGTCCGATTGGTGACTGGCGCGCCGATGCTCAGGCGGCGCAGATCTCCGTTGCAATGCTGAACTCTCAGGGCGGGAAATTCACCATTCCTGACGTGATGCTGAAATGGGGTGAGCAGGAAGAAGGCGCTGAAGTCTCTGAACTTGAAGAATGGATGTCCAGTCTTTGATGCCCGCGGCTGCGGGCTTTTTTATGGGTGAAATATGGCAACGCTGCGCGAGCTAATCATCAAAATTTCGGCGAACTCTTCTTCTTTCCAGTCAGAGATCGCCAGAGCGTCCCGCATGGGAACCGATTACTACCGCACTATGGAACAGGGCGGGAAAAAAGCTGCAGCGGCCACGCGTGAAACTCAGCGGTCTTTGGCTGACCTGAATTCTCAGCTTGCAACCGTGCGATCCTCTGCTGCCGGGCTTGCCGGTGCGTGGGCTGGTGCATTTGCCACGCATCAGCTGATTCAGTTTGCCGACACGTGGAACCAGTTGAATGGGCGTCTTCGCCTTGCGTCCTCTTCCAGTGAGGATTACGTGCAATCCCAGCGCGTGCTGATGGAGATTAGCCAGCGCACCGGAACATCCCTCGAGGCAAACAGCAACCTGTACAGCAGAATTGCGCAGTCCCTGCGAGATGCCGGTTACGCTTCTGCTGACGTCGCAAAAGTTACGGAAACCGTAGCAACCTCACTGAAGCTGTCTGGCGCCAGTACCGAAGAGGCAAGTTCTGTTATCACCCAGCTTAGCCAGGCACTTGGCTCAGGCGTTTTGCGAGGTGAAGAATTTAACTCCATCATGGAGAACGGTGGCCGCCTGGCGAAACTGCTGGCTGATGGGCTGGGTACCACTGTTGGTGGCCTGCGAAATATGGCCAACAACGGCGAGCTGACGACCAACAAGATCGTCCCGCTGCTGACCAACGTTGAGATCCTCCGTAAAGAATTCGACACCCTTCCTGCATCCATCAGCGGATCTGCACAGAAAGTGCAAAACGCCTTTCTCGCATGGGTTGGCGGGGCGAATGATGCTGTCGGCGCATCATCCACGCTTTCTGGCGTGCTGGATGGTCTGGCGAATAACATCGATGATGTGGCAAATACAGCCGGTCTTCTGGTTGGTGTTGGCCTCGCTCGTTATTTTGGCAACATGGTCGGCAGCGTTGCTCAGTCAACCCGGGCAGTCCTCGCTAATACGGCCGCCGAGGTCGCGCTGGCGCAGGCTCAGGTCCGTGGAGCTCAGGTTAGCGTTGCTGCTGGTCGCCAGGCTGTTTACCGCGCTCAACAGGCGCGTGCAGCGGCGACGAGTATTGAGGCTCAGATTGTAGCTGAGCGTAATCTTGCTGCTGCTCAGGCATCACTGAATACGGCGCTTGCTGGCAGGACTTCGGCCGTTAATAACCTCACCAATACAGCCTCGGTGATGTCCCGCCTGGGTAGTGGCGTTCTTGGTATTCTCGGTGGCTGGCCTGGAGTGATTATCGGTGCCGGCGCTGCGATGTATGGCCTGTATCAGCATACCCAGCAGGTGCACCGTGAGGCGGTAGGTTTTGCCAACAACCTCGACGAGATCAACACCAAGCTCCAGCAGATGTCGGTGCTTGGCCTGCGTTCGACCGCGGCTGATGCCCGTACATCTTTACAGGCGCAAAAACAGGACCTGGCCGACCTCGACTCTCAGATCGCGAAGGTGAAAGATAGCCTTAAGGCGGTTGACCAAATCCAGCAGGACTATAACCGCCATCCGACGCTGACCCTGATTAACACTTTCATGGACCAGGCCGACATCACGGCCAAAAATATCGAGCTGACCGATAAGCTGAACCAGCTGGAGTACCAGCGCGAACAGGCAGCCTCAAAAGTCGAGCAAACGCAGAAGCTGGTAAACCAGGCCAGCGATCTGGCCACGCAAAAGGCTATCGAACAGGCTGGCGCCGTCTCTATCCTGAAAGGTGCGTATGACCTGCTTAACCGCTCAATGTCAGCGACCGCTGGCGCCAAGCCGCCGCAATATGCCGGGCCCGTCGTTTCACTGGCAAACGCAACGCCTCAACAGCAAACCGCACTGGAGCGCTCGCGCCGAGATAACGAGCTGGCCAGCCTAAGCGGTTTAGAGAAACTCCATCAGCAGCACGTGTATGAAGCAGAAGACCTGAAGCTGACGGGAGCACTTTACACCCAGTACATCTACAACAAGGATCAGGCAGCCAAAAAAGATGCAGCGGCTGCGGAGGCAAAAAAAACCTCTACCGCCGCCTCGAAAGCACAGAGTAAAGCCGAGCGCGAAGCGGCCAGCACCGCCGAACAGTATTCCCGGAAAATGGCCGATCTGAGTGTGGCTATCGACGTGCAACGCGTCAGGGCGACGGAAGGCGAAAAAGCCTCCGAGCTTTACGCGGCATCGCACCAGGCAGGCACTAAATGGACCGACGAGCAGCGCAGGGCGATCCAGGCATCATCAGCAGAGCTGGCAAAATGGACGCAAAAAGCCGACGAGAACGTGCGCAAGCAGCGCGAACAAGCTGATGCCCTGAAAGATTTAACTGAAGCGGCCCGAAAGTTCAGGGATGAGGCGACGCTGACAACCGAAACCGCAGGCATGAGCGATCGCCAGCGTAGCCGTTTCGACGAGACGCAACAGATCGACCGTGTTTTTGCTAAAACGGACGGCGGTACCGAGGCCATCGCGCAGCGCGCCGCAGCCCTCGATGCTCTGGATAAGAAATACAAGGCTATTGCAGCAGCTGAAGCGGATTGGATGTCCGGAGTATCACGCGGCTATGCAAACTGGTTTGATGAAATCAGCAATGTTTCCGGCACGGTTTCTGACGGGGTGAAAACCACACTCGACAACGCGTTTAGTAATGTCACCTCAATGCTCGAAGGCAATAAGGTCAGCTGGAAATCCTGGGGTATCTCTGTTTTACAGATTATCGAAAAAGTGGCTCTGCAGATGGCGGTGGTTAGCGCGATGGGTGGGGCCTCTTCCGGTTCTGGCATCTTTGGCTCTCTCATCGGCAGTGTAGGCAGCTTCTTCGGGGGCGGGGCGGGAGCATCAGCCAGCACCGGTACGGCGGTTTCCAGTTACGGATCGAACTTCCAGTTTAACGCCAAAGGCGGCGTTTATGACTCCCCCTCTCTGAGCGCTTTCAGTAATGGGATCGTCAGAAACCCCACCATGTTCGCTTTCGCAAAAGGCGGGGCCGGAATCATGGGCGAGGCTGGGCCGGAGGCGATCATGCCGCTTACCCGCGCGCCGGATGGTTCTCTCGGCGTTCGTGCGGTCGGAGGTGGTGGCGGTCAGTCTGTATCTTCGGCGCCACAGGTTTATATCACCATCGATGGCAACGGCAACACTCAAACTCAGACCTCACCAGGCCTTGAGCAATTTGGTGCCGAAGTCGGGGAATTTGTTGATCGACGATATAAGCAGAATGTGATGCGTGATATTCGTCCCGGCGGCGACATCTGGAACGCAATGAAAGGAACCCGATAATTATGGCCATTGAAACTTTCACCTGGTGCCCACGGATTAACGCGGAGGCAGATACAAGTTTCCGCGTCAGGAAAGCCCAGTTTGGCGATGGATATGAGCAGGTTTCAGGGGATGGATTGAATACCAGAACCCAGCAATGGACGCTCAATTTTACTGGCAACGAAACCTACATTTCAGCGATTAAATCTTTTCTCGACAGGCATGAAGGAACGAAAGCCTTTCAGTGGAAGCCACCGCTCGAACCTTTGGGTTTGTATCGTTGCGAAACGTATAAACCCACCGGGCTCGGCGCGGGGAAATTCAACCTTGAAGCAACATTCATCCAGGCTTTTAAACCATGAGCTTAAACGCAGATTATCAGAAGCTGGAATCCGGAAACGATGTTCGTCTGATTGAGGTGGACGGTTCTTCCTTTGGGCTAACGGACGTTCTCCGCTTTCACAATTACAACATTCCCCACACAGAAGCGGAAATCATCGCCGCTGGTGGGGATGAGTCCAAGCTTCCGGCGAAACCAATCTGGTGGCAGGGAAATGAATACGCCGCCTGGCCGTATCAGTTGGAAGGTCTGGAGAAATCAACCAGTGGGAGCAACGCAACGCCATCACTGACGGTTGCGAACATCGAAAGCTCCATTTCTGCCCTGTGCCTTGCGTATGACGATCTGCTGCAGGCGAAAGTCACTATTCACGACACAAAAGAGAAATATCTCGATGCCAGGAATTTCGCAGACGGCAACCCCACAGCAGACCCGACTCAGGAAAAGCTGCAGGTCTGGTATATCGACGGGAAAACTGGCGAGCTTGCCGGTGAAACCGTTGAATTTGTTCTGTCCAGCCCGATGGACCTGCAGGGGCAAATGATCCCGACGCGACAGCTTCATTCCCTGTGTACCTGGTGCATCCGGAATAAATATCGTACCGGCGACGGCTGTGACTATGCCGGCACCCGCTATTTCGACAAAAACAACAACCCGGTAAGCGATCCGTCGCTGGATGAATGCAACGGCACGCTGACGGCCTGCAAACTCCGATTCGGCGAAAATAACGAACTCTCGTTTGGTGGCTTCCCGGGCACGTCTTTGATCAGGAGTTGATATGCGTCAGAAAACCATCGATGCGATTATGGCGCATGCTGCAGCTGAATATCCTCATGAGTGTTGCGGCGTGGTGGCGCAGAAAAGCCGCGTTGAACGTTATTTCCCGTGCCGAAATCTTGCCGCGGCGCCGGAGGACAATTTTGTCCTTTGCCCCGAAGACTACGCAGTTGCTGAGGACTGGGGAACGGTGATCGCCATCGTTCACAGTCACCCTGACGCCACAACGCAACCGAGCGAACTGGATAAAGCGCAATGCGACGCAACGCTTTTACCCTGGCATATTGTGAGCTGGCCGGAGGGGGATTTACGCACCATCCAGCCGCGCGGAGAACTGCCGCTGCTGGAGCGTCCGTTTGTGCTTGGACACTTCGACTGCTGGGGGCTGGTAATGAGCTATTTCCGGCAAACGCATGGTATCGAGCTCCACGATTACCGGGTGGATTATCCCTGGTGGGAAAACGACTATCAGGACAATTTCTATCAGGATTGCTGGTATGAGTGCGGATTCTGTGAATTCGACGGGCCACCGAAACCCGGCGATATGGTGATCATGCAGGTCCAGGCCGATAAGTGGAATCACGCGGGAATTCTGCTGGAGGGAAATATGCTGCTGCACCACCTGTACGGACATCTGAGCCAGCGCGTGCCGTATGGTGGCTACTGGCAGGAAAGGACGATGAAGATTCTACGTTACAAATCTCTGTGCTAACCTTTTGCAAAACCAAAGGGGATAGGGATATGAAAAGAATTTTAGTTTTTACCTCCATCTTAATGGTTGCTGGTTGTGCAACAAAGCCGGTGACAAATGAACAAGCACAGGATGTTCCTGCAAAACAGGTTATCAACAATACACTGCTAGTTAAAAAAGAAGGGACTGGTAAGGTAATAATCAAACGCGACTCTGGTTTTATGGGCAGCGCCTGCATGACCCGAGTTTATGTTGATGGCAAGGAGGTCGCAGACTTAGACACAGCTCAAAAGGTAACGGTCTATCCCAAAATTGGAGATCATATCTTTAGCGCTTGGCCCAAAGGTATGTGTGGCGGAGGCATGAGCGAACAGTCGGGTAAGGTGACAGAAACTGGGGTATTGATGTTTAGAGTTGGTTACGGAACCAACGGTGATTTTGGTATCTACCCTACAGCATTTTGAATGCAGCAATTATGTATAACCTCGCTCAGGCGGGGTTTTTTATTTTTAAGAGGTTTATATGTCTGAAGTAATGACTCGAATTGAACTTGGCGGCGAACCCGGGAAAATATTTGGTAAAACTCATTGGCGACTTATCAGTAAAGTTTCTGAAGCAGGTGTTGCACTCGCAAAAACAATCTCCGGGTTTGAAAGTTATATGGTAAACAGCAAGCGTCGCGGACTAACCTTTGCCATTTTTAAAGGAAAGAAAAACATAGGAGTTGATGACCTAGGGTTTCCGGTAACTGGTGAAGTGGTCAGGATTGTACCGGTTATCATCGGAAGCAAAAAGGCTGGTGTACTTCAGACAATATTGGGTGCTGTTATTGTTGCAGTAGGTGCCATTGCTACATTTGGTTTTGCCCAGGCTTGGGGTGTAAATGTAATGATGGCTGGTGGAGCTATGATGGCGGGTGGTGTTGTCCAGATGCTATCTCCTCAGCCAACCGGATTAGCCAGTAAACAAAGCGCAGATAACCGTGCATCATACGCATTCGGTGGTGTAACAAACACCGCGGCGCAAGGCTACCCGGTACCGCTCCTTTATGGTCGCCGGCGGATAGGCGGAGCAATTATCTCAGCCGGAATTTATGTGGAGGATCAACAATGAAAAAATACTTGAGAATCACTATTTCAGGCCTACAGCGAGTCGATGAAGGCATTTTAATCGGTGGGAGTTCGAAAGTGACAGTAACACGTGGCGAAGATGTTATTTGCCGCGAGAATTTTTCAGGAAAGGTTTCTGATAAATATTCCAAGCTATATGACGTTGAAGATAACGGTCTTCCTTTATCAGTAACGACTTCAAGCGATTGTCCGTTTTTCAAAGCTGAAGCTGACTTTGTAAACCCATTTAGCGAAACAAACATCTAACTATTTTTCTTCAGAAATAAGCCACCTTCGGGTGGCTTTTTTTATGGGCGCAATATGGCAAATGCAATCGCTATAAAAGGCCGCAAGGGCGGCAGCTCAAGTTCCCGAACCCCTACCGAACAGCCTGATGATCTGCAATCTGTAGCGAAGGCAAAAATCCTCGTTGCGCTTGGGGAAGGGGAGTTTGCAGGGCAGCTAACCGGCAAAGATATCTACCTGGACGGAACGGCCCTGGAGAATGCTGACGGCTCCCAAAACTTCAGCGGTGTAACGTGGGAGTTTCGCGCAGGAACGCAGGCCCAAAAATATATTCAGGGTATTCCCGGTACCGAAAACGAAATCAGCGTAGGAACTGAGGTATCAAGCGCTACAGCATGGACGCGCACCTTTACCAATACGCAGCTTTCAGCAGTTCGCCTGCGTCTGAAATGGCCCTCGCTTTTCAAACAGGAGGACGACGGTGATCTGGTGGGTTACTCGGTCAATTATGCGATTGACCTGCAGACGGACGGCGGCACATGGCAGACGGTACTCAATACCAGCGTGACCGGCAAAACGACGTCTGGTTATGAGCGCAGCCACCGTATCGATTTACCGCAGGCTGGCAGCACCTGGACAATACGTCTGCGTAAGATTACCTCTGATGCCAACAGCGCGAAGATCGGCGACACGATGACGCTGCAGAGCTTCACTGAGGTGATTGACGCCAAGTTACGATATCCAAACACAGCGTTACTCTACATCGAATTCGATTCCAGCCAGTTTAACGGCTCTATCCCTCAGATCTCCTGCGAGCCCCGCGGCCGCGTTATCCGCGTGCCAGATACCTACGACCCTGAAACACGCACTTATAGCGGTACGTGGACCGGTGCGTTTAAGTGGGCATGGACGGATAACCCTGCGTGGATTTTTTACGACCTGGTTGTTTCTGACCGGTTCGGCCTCGGGCACCGTTTGACCGCTGCGAATATTGATAAATGGACGCTGTATCAGGTTGCCCAGTGTTGCGATCAGATGGTACCTGATGGTAAAGGGGGCAACGGTACTGAACCACGTTATACCTGCAACGTGTACATTCAGGACCGGAACGACGCCTACACAGTCCTGCGTGATTTTGCTGCTATCTTCCGTGGCATGACCTACTGGGGCGGGGATCAGATTGTGGCCCTGGCTGATATGCCGCGCGATGTTGATTACAGCTACACGCGCGCTAACGTTGTTGGCGGTCGCTTCACCTATTCGAGCAGCACCACGAAAAGCCGCTACACCACAGCGCTGGTTTCATGGTCAGACCCGGGTAATGCTTATGCCGACGCGATGGAGCCGGTATTTGAGCAGGCGCTGGTGGCGCGGTACGGCTTCAATCAGCTGGAAATGACCGCCATCGGCTGCACCAGGCAGTCAGAAGCGAACCGAAAGGGACGCTGGGGTATTCTCACCAACAACAAGGATCGCGTTGTTTCGTTTGATGTCGGGCTGGACGGTAACATTCCGCAGCCGGGCTACATCATCGCCGTGGCAGACGAGCTGCTTTCCGGAAAGGTTATGGGCGGCCGCATCAGCGCCGTTAACGGTCGCGTTATCAAACTAGACCGCGTGGCAGATGCAGCTGCAGGTGATCGCCTTATTCTCAACCTACCTTCCGGAGCATCGCAGAGCAGGACCATTCAGGCCGTGAACGGTGAATCAGTCACAGTCACCACGGCATACAGTGAGACGCCACAGGCCGAAGCTGTTTGGGTGGTTGAATCTGACGAGCTATACGCGCAGCAGTATCGTGTTGTCAGCGTTTCCGATAACGGTGATGGCACTTTCTCGATTACCGGCGCATGGCACGACCCGGATAAATATGCCCGTATTGATACCGGAGCCATCATTGACCAGCGGCCGGTGAGCGTGATCCCGCCGGGCAACCAGTCGCCGCCTGCGAACATCGTGATCAGCTCGTTTTCCGTGGTTCAGCAGAATATCAGCGTCGAAACGATGCGCGTGAGCTGGGACCAGGCGCAGAACGCTATTGCCTATGAAGCGCAGTGGCGCCGCAACGACGGGAACTGGGTTAACGTGCCGCGCAGCTCCACCACGTCATTCGACGTCCCCGGAATTTATGCCGGGCGCTACCTGGTGCGCGTGCGCGCAATCAATGCCGCAGAAATTTCATCCGGATGGGGCTATTCAGAAGAGAAAACGCTGACGGGTAAAGTGGGCAACCCACCGAAGCCGGTTGGCTTCATCGCTTCTGAAAACGTGGTATTCGGTATCGAGCTAAATTGGGGATTCCCGGCGAATACCGACGACACGCTGAAGACGGAAATTCAGTACAGCCTGACCGGCACCGAAGATGATGCGTTGCTGCTGGCCGACGTGCCTTACCCGCAGCGCAATTATCAGCAGATGGGCCTTAAGGCTGGGCAGATTTTCTGGTACCGCGCGCAGCTGGTGGACCGCAGCGGCAACGAGTCAGGGTACACAGAATGGGTGCGAGGACAGGCCAGCATCGATGTTTCCGATATCACTGATGTGATCCTGGAGGAAATTAAAGACTCTGATACCTTCAAAGACCTGATCGAGAACGCGGTGGACAGCAACGAAAAAATTGCTGGCATGGCTGACGAAATCAAAAACCATGCCGACGAACTCGAACAGCAGGCGAAAGACATCCAGGAGAACGCTGACGGGCTGGCGCAGGCCGAAGTGAAGATCGACGAGATTTCTGTGTCGATGGACGGCATGACAGGAGGCGTGAAGAACTCGGCAATTGCAATAATCCAGGCAAATCTTGCTCAGGTCGCCACGCGTAAAACCCTGTCTGCTTCGGTTGCCGGTAACAGCGCGAATCTGGACCGCATTGACGAGGTGATTGTCAACGACAGAGAGGCAACGGCGCGCGCATTGCTGAGCCTGCAGACGAACGTCAACGGTAATACGGCATCCATCAACAGTCTGAGCCAGACGGTTTCGAATTACCAGCAGACCACGGCGACGCAGATAAACGCCATCACTGCGACCATAAACGGAAATACGGCGGCGATAACAACGAACGCCCAGGCAATTGCGAACGTAAACGGCCAGCTCAGCGCGATGTACAACATCAAAGTTGGGGTAACGAGTAATGGCCAGTATTACGCCGCAGGCATGGGGATCGGGGTGGAGAATACGCCATCAGGGATGCAGTCGCAGGTAATCTTCCTGGCTGACCGGTTCGCTGTCACCTCAGCCGCAGGTAACAGCGTGTCGCTGCCGTTTGTTATCCAGAACGGGCA
>NZ_JADBQQ010000025.1:0-88489 GCF_014895985.1 Enterobacter cloacae complex sp. P2B
TCCTCCCGGATGCACCATCTTCTCTTCTTTTGTCTATTCCTTCGACGTTCCGTCAGCAATCACACTCTCTGTCAGCGACAAAAACCCCCTTTTACGATAAAGTAATGCTTTGTTAATCGTTTAGCGAGAGCACGATGTACGCACAGTATGACGGTTTGATCTTCGACATGGATGGCACCATCCTGGATACTGAACCCACGCATCGTCAAGCCTGGACCGAGGTCCTTGGCCGCTACGGCATGCGTTTCGACCTTCAGGCGATGATTGCCCTCAACGGATCCCCAACCTGGCGTATTGCGCAGGCCGTGATTGAACTGAATCAGGCCGATCTCGACCCACACCTTCTCGCGCGTGAAAAAACCGATGCGGTAAAAGCCATGCTTTTAGATACCGTACGCCCTCTGCCACTGATTGATGTGGTAAAAGAGTGGCACGGGCGTCGCCCGATGTCTGTCGGGACGGGCAGCGAGAGCGCGATAGCAGAAGCGTTGCTCAACCATCTTGGCCTGCGCCACTATTTTTCTGCCGTGGTGGCCGCCGATCATGTTAAAAATCACAAGCCCGCGCCGGACACCTTCCTGCTTTGCGCAGAATTAATGGGCGTACCGGCGGCAAAATGCGTCGTGTTTGAAGATGCCGACTTCGGTATTCAGGCCGCGCGTGATGCCGGAATGGCGGCGGTGGATGTGCGCTTACTGTGAGTGACGCGCTGTCACTTGCCTCATTATTCGCCAGCAGTTTTCTAAGCGCCACGCTGTTACCGGGAAATTCGGAAGTGGTACTGGTGGCGATGCTGTTGTCCGGCGTGAGTCAGCCCTGGCTGCTTGTATTAATAGCAACAATGGGTAATAGCCTTGGAGGGCTGACTAACGTTATTCTTGGGCGTTTCTTTCCGCTGCGCGAAAAATCGCGCTGGCAGGAAAAGGCAGTCGGCTGGCTAAAACGCTATGGCGCTGCCACGCTGTTATTAAGCTGGATGCCTGTAATAGGCGATTTACTGTGTCTGCTGGCGGGATGGATGCGCATCTCCTGGGGACCGGTGCTCTTTTTTTTGTGCCTTGGCAAGGCGTTGCGCTATGTTCTCGTGGCGTGGGCAACACTACAGGGTATGACGTGGTGGCACTAATTGGTGGAATGAATACGCGACCTTCAATCGTCAACCATTACAATTATGCTGAGTAACATTACTTTGACAGGCGGGAGGTCAATTTGATCCCGGACGTATCTCAGGCGCTGGCCTGGCTGGAAAACCACCCTCAGGCTCTGAAGGGTATTCAGCGTGGTCTTGAGCGTGAAACGCTGCGCGTTAACGCGGACGGTAGCTTAGCGACGACGGGTCACCCGAAGGCGTTAGGCTCGGCGCTGACACATAAATGGATCACAACCGATTTCGCTGAAGCGCTGCTGGAGTTCATTACGCCGGTGGACGGCGATATTGATCATATGCTGACGATCCTGCGCGACATCCATCGCTACACCGCGCGCAATCTCGGCGATGAGCGTATGTGGCCGCTCAGCATGCCGTGCTATATCGAGCAGGGCCAGGAGATTGAGCTGGCGCAGTACGGCACGTCAAACATTGGTCGGTTGAAAACGCTCTATCGCGAAGGTCTTAAAAATCGCTACGGCGCGCTGATGCAGACGATCTCTGGCGTGCACTACAATTTCTCTTTGCCGATGGCGTTCTGGCAGGCGAAGGGGGGAGAAACGGATAAAGAAGCGATCTCCGCCGGTTATTTCCGTCTGATCCGCAACTATTACCGTTTTGGCTGGGTGATTCCGTATCTGTTTGGCGCGTCGCCTGCCATTTGTTCATCGTTCCTGCAGGGGAAACCGACCACGCTGCCGTTCGAAAAAACCGAGTGCGGAATGTACTATCTCCCGTACGCGACTTCTCTGCGCATGAGCGATCTGGGCTATACCAATAAATCGCAAAGCAATCTCGGTATTACGTTTAACGAATTGCACGAATATGTGGCAGGATTGAAGCGGGCGATTAAAACTCCGTCGGAAGAGTACGCGAAAATCGGCCTCGAAAAAGACGGAAAGCGCCTGCAAATCAACAGCAACGTATTGCAGATTGAAAACGAACTGTATGCGCCAATTCGTCCGAAGCGCGTGACGCGCAGCGGTGAAACGCCGTCGGATGCGCTGCAGCGCGGCGGCATTGAATACATTGAAGTGCGCTCGCTGGATATCAACCCGTTCTCACCGATTGGCGTTGACGAGCAGCAGGTTCGCTTCCTGGATCTGTTTATGGTCTGGTGCGCGCTGGCGGATGCGCCGGAAATGAGTTCAGACGAACTGCTTTGTACGCGCACGAACTGGAACCGCGTGATTCTGGAAGGCCGTAAACCGGGTCTGACGCTGGGTATTGGCTGCGAAACAGCGCAGTTCCCGCTGGCTAAGGTAGGTAAGGATCTGTTCCGTGACCTGAAGCGTGTTGCCCGCACCCTGGACAGCATCGACGGCGGCGACGCGTATCAACAGATTTGCGACCAGCTGGTGGAATGCTTTGATAACCCGGAACTGACGTTCTCTGCGCGCATATTGCGCACCATGATCGAGCAGGGGATTGGCGGCACGGGGCGTTCACTCTCAGCGGAGTACCGTGAGATGCTGATGCAGGAGCCGTTAGAGATCCTGAGCGAAGCGGATTTTGTCGCGGAGCGCGACGCGTCCCTGGTGCGTCAGAAAGAGGTTGAAGCGGCGGATACGGAGTCGTTTGAGGCGTTTCTGGCGAAGCAGGCTTAAGCAGAAAAGAAAAAGGCCACATCGCTGTGGCCAAAATATACATCTCTGAATTCAGGGATGATGATAACAAATGCGCGTCTTTCATATACTCAGACGTGCATTCTGTAGAAGAGTTCAGTTTATTTTAAAAAAAATCACTATCGGAGGTGACGTATGCCGTTATTAGATAGCTTTACTGTCGACCATACCCGTATGGAAGCACCTGCAGTCCGCGTGGCGAAGACCATGCACACCCCGCACGGCGACACGATCACCGTCTTCGATCTGCGCTTCTGCGTGCCGAATAAAGAAGTGATGCCGGAGAAAGGCATTCACACCCTGGAACACCTGTTCGCCGGTTTCATGCGTGACCACCTGAACGGCAACGGCGTTGAGATCATCGACATCTCTCCGATGGGCTGCCGTACCGGCTTCTACATGAGCCTGATTGGTCAGCCAGAAGAGAAACGCGTCGCCGATGCGTGGAAAGCGGCGATGGAAGACGTGCTGAAAGTGAAAGAGCAGAACCAGATCCCTGAGCTGAACGTTTACCAGTGCGGCACTTACCAGATGCACTCTCTGGAAGAAGCCCAGGAAATTGCCCGTCACATCATCGAGCGTGACGTTCGCGTAAACAGCAATGAAGAGCTGGCCCTGCCAAAAGAAAAACTGCAGGAGCTGCACATCTAGTATTGTGCCTGTGGATGCCCGGTGGCGCTTCGCTGGCCGGGCCTACAATCCTCATGACGACAACCACCACCTTCTCCTTTACCCATCGCCCACTTGTGCCGTTTTCGCATGATTATGCTCATGGCGATAGCGAGCCGTGGCATGAGCACGACTGCGCGCAGCTGCTGCACAGCCTGACGGGCGTCGTGCGGGTCGATACCGCATCCGGCTGCTGGGTAGTGCCGCCCGGGCGCGGCGTCTGGCTACCGGCGGGGACACAGCACTCGCTTCGCATCACCGGCAACGTTGCAGCCCGCACGCTGTTTATCGATCCGCTGGCGCGAGCCGATCTCCCGGCGACCTGTCAGATCGTGCAGATCTCCCTGCTGCTGCGCGAGCTGATCCTCACCTCCCTGACGCTACCTGAGTCGTACTCGCCGGGAAGCCGTGACGAGCGCGTGTATGAGCTCATTCTGGATGAAATTCGCATCATGCCGGTGCTGCCGTTTCACCTGCCGGAACCGGAAAGTGAAGCGTTACGCCAGCTGTGTCGGCAGGTCCGTCAGTTACCAGGTGAAAGCTGGAGCGGTCAACAGAGCGCGAGCTTGCTCGGCATGAGCGAGCGTACGCTGAACCGCCATTTTCAGCAGCAGACCGGGTTAAGCTACGGCGAGTGGGTGAGGAGGGCGCGCCTGCTGGAAGCCTTAGTGCGGCTGGCGCAGGGCCAGCCGGTGCTGCGCGTGGCGCTGGATCTGGGATACGGCAGCCACAGCGCCTTTACGGCGATGTTCCGCCGGGCGATGGGTATCTCACCCAGCGATTACTTTAAGAACGACTAACCGCGTTAAACAGCGCCTGAAGCGACGCGCGCGCCACGTCGCTGTCAATGCCCACGCCCCAGCTGCTGGTGCCGTCCTGGAACAGGCAGCGGATATAGGCCACCGAGCGGCTGTCGCTGCGTTCGCCCAGCGTATGTTCGTGATAATCCTTAATCACAAACGGCGCGTTGACCCAGCGGCTCAGGCCCTGCGCGGCAGCGGAGAGCAGACCGTTGCCCTGACCCTCCAGCTGGCGCGTTCCCCCCTGCGTGACGACGCTTGCCGTCAGCCGCAGCTGGCCGTCCTGCTGGCCGTCGCTGCGGTAGGATTGCAGCGCCAGCTGCGGGGTCGTTACCAGCCCGTAGCGGGTGCGGAATAGCTGCCACAGCGCGTTCTGCGTCATTTCTTTCCCGTGGCGATCCGTTTCCTGCTGCACGTGCTGGCTAAAATCCTGCTGCAGGGCGCGGGGCAGCTTCAGGCCGTGGTTTTGCTCAATAAGCCAGGCGCTGCCGCTTTTTCCTGACTGGCTGTTCACGCGGATCACCGCTTCGTAGGTGCAGCCGATGTCCTGCGGATCGACGGGCAGATAGGGCATCTCCCAGCGATCGCCAGGCCTGCGGGCATCAAAGCCTTTCTTGATGGCGTCCTGGTGCGAGCCGGAGAAGGCGGTATAGGCCAGCCGTCCTGCCCACGGATGGCGCGGATGGACAGGCAACTGATTGCAGGCCTCTACCGTTTCGACCACCCGATTCATATCGCTAAAGTCCAGATTGGGACTAATGCCCTGGCTGTAGAGGTTCATCGCCAGCGTTACCAGGCAAACGTTGCCCGTGCGTTCGCCGTTGCCAAAAAGGCAGCCCTCTACGCGGTCGGCCCCGGCCATCACCGCCAGCTCCGCGCTGGCGACGCCCGTTCCGCGGTCGTTATGCGGATGCACGCTGATGCAAACGTCGCGGCGGCGGCTGAAGTGGCGGCAGAAATACTCTATCTGATCGGCATAGACGTTCGGCGTACTGACCTCGACGGTAGCGGGTAAGTTGATCACCATTGGCCGTTCATCGCACGGCTGCCAGATCTCCGCCACGGCTTCACAAATCTCCAGCGCAAACTCCGGCTCGGTAAAGCAGAAAGTTTCCGGGGAGTACTCGTACTGCCAGCGGGTTTCAGGGTTCTCTTCAAAAAGCTGGCGGATAAGCCGCGTGGCGCGGGTGGCCAGCTCGACGATCTGCGCTTTCTCCATACCGAACACCAGGCGGCGGAACAGCGGGGCGGTGGCGTTATACAGGTGGACGGTGGCCTGCTTCGCGCCGCGCAGGGATTCAAAAGTACGATAGATGAGATCTTCCCGCGCCTGTGTTAACACCTGAATCGTGACGTCATCCGGAATGCGGTTCTCTTCGATAAGCTGGCGGACAAAGTTGAAGTCGGTCTGCGAGGCGGACGGGAAGGCGACCTCAATCTCTTTAAATCCGCAGCCCAGCAGCAAATCCCAGAACTGCAGCTTGCGCGCGCTGTCCATCGGCTCGGCAAGCGCCTGGTTGCCGTCGCGTAAGTCTGTCGAGAGCCAGCGCGGCGCGCGGGTGATGGTCTGCTCCGGCCAGCGGCGGTCGGGCAATGAAACGGTGGGATAAGGCTGGTATTTGTCGGCAGGTGTGTTCAGCATGATGCGCTCCTGTTGTCTTTTCACTATCGTGAATTGATTTCAGGAGCGCTGCTTTATCGAAACTGACAATCGCTGTCGCGTTCTGGACAACGCGAATTAGTGCGCCCCTCCGCCGCCGCCACCGGCGCCAAACGGCGGTCTGGCAAACCACACCAGCCCCAGCAGGACGATGAAGATCCCCGCCGATATCCAGAAAATCTCGTTTGCTGAGATAATCAGCCCCTGGTTGGTGATCTGCTGGGCAATCCAGCCGGATGCCTGCTGCTCCGTCATCCCCATGCCCTGAAGCTGACTGTACATCTGCTGGGCATTCGGATTGTACGGGTTCACCGCTTCGGTCAGCTGGGCGTGGTGCATCGATTCACGGTTGGTCCACAGGGTGGTGGTGATCGACGTCCCGATGGAACCTGCTAGCGTACGGGTGAAGTTCGACAGGCTTGATGCCGCCGCCAGACGCTCAGGCGGCAGGCCAGAGAGCGTAATGGTGGTCAGCGGCATAAAGAAGCACGCCACCGCAAAGCCCTGAATGAACTGCGGCCACGCCGAGGCGCCAAAGTCCATTCCCGGCTCAAAGGTATACGCGCGCCAGTAGAAGCACACGGCGTACATAATGAAGCTGAACGTCACCAGCCGACGCATATCGAGCTTGTGGGCGAAGCGGCCAATAATCGGCGACAGCAGAACCGGGATCACCCCAACGGGCGCTGAGGCCAGACCCGCCCAGGTCGCGGTATAGCCATACACCTCCTGCAACAGCTGCGGCAGCAGAACAATCGCGCCGAAGTAGAGCATATAGGCGAGGCTGATACACAGGCAGCCGATGGTGAAGTTTCGCGATTTGAAGAGCGAGAGATCGACAATCGGGTTGTCGTCCGTCAGCTCCCAGACAATCAGGAAGCTTATCGACACCACCGCGACAATGGTCAGGATGATGATCTCCTGCGAGTTGAACCAGTCGAGCTCTTTACCGCGGTCGAGCATGATCTGCAGACTGCCGATACCCAGGATCAGCAGCGCCAGCCCGATGCTGTCGATACGGCGCTGTTCGGTGCGCGTCTCTCGTCCCCGTAGCGACTGCAGCGTCATCAATACCACGACGGCGCCAATCGGTACGTTGATAAAGAAGATCCAGCCCCAGTGGTAGTTATCGCTGATGTACCCGCCCAGAATCGGTCCGCAGATAGGCGCGACGATAACGGTCATTGACCATAGCGCCAGCGCGACCGAACGTTTTGCTGGGGGGTAGTTGCTCAGCAGCAAACTCTGCGACAGCGGGATCAGCGGCCCGGCGACAATCCCCTGAATGACGCGGAAGAAAATCAGCATCGTCAGGCTGCTGGACATGCCGCACGCCCAGGAGGCAAGAACAAACGCTACCGTGGACCAGAGGAACAGCTTCACCTCACCGACGCGCTTCGCCAGCCAGCCGGTGATAGGGATGGAGATGGCGTTTGCCACCCCAAACGAAGTAATGACCCAGGTCCCCTGGCTCAGCGACGAGCCAAGGTTGCCGGCGATGGTTGGGATCGCCACGTTTGCGATGGTGGAGTCCAGCACCTGCATGAATGTCGCCAGCGACAGCGCAATGGTCATAATGACCAGCTGCGCGCCTTCCAGCGGTTTTTGCGGCTTTTGCTGTTGCATAACGCTCACCTTCGGATTAACCGGCGTTTGCCTTCACGATGTCATCGATCAGTTTGTTGACCGGATCGAGGCTAATTTCACGGGCGTTACTTTCATAAACCGGGCTGCTACGCACCTGGCTTGCCAGGATCTGACCGTCGCGGTTGGCGGTATCGACCGTCACAAGCGTGGAGAGGCCGATACGCAGCGGGTGATCCGCCAGCTGTTTGGCATCCAGCTCGATACGCACGGGCAGACGCTGAACCACTTTAATCCAGTTACCGGTGGCGTTTTGCGCAGGCAGCAGGGAGAAAGCGCTGCCGGTCCCCATATCCAGACCCACCACTTTCCCGGTGTACTTCACGTCATCGCCGTAGATGTCGCTGACGACCGTCGCGGTCTGGCCGATACGCATATGGGCGAGCTGCGTCTCTTTAAAGTTGGCGTCTACCCACAGGTTGTCTGCCGGCACGACCGCCATCAGCGGCGTGGTCGGGCTAATCTGCGCCCCTGGCTGGACGGAACGGCGGGAGACGTAGCCGGTCATCGGACTGACGATTTTGGTACGCTGCAGGGCAAGCCATGCGTTGCGTACTTCAGTCGCCGCCTGTTGTACGGCGGGCTGGTTTTCGAGGCTGGTGCCGAGCACCATCGCCTGGTTGGCGTTGTACTGTTGAATCGCCACGTCCAGCTGTGCCTGGGCACTGGCAACCGCGTCGCGCGCGTGCTGCAGCTCTTCACGGCCAATCAGGTTAGCGGTGCCGAGCGGTACACGGCGGTTCAGGTCGCTCTGCGCCTGCGCAAGTGCGGTTTTCTGCACGTCGATGTTGGCCTGCAGCTGTTTACTGTTGATCATCAGCTGGCGGGTCTGACGGACGCTGGAGGCCAGCGCGGTCTTGGCTTTCTCAAAGGCCTGCTGGGCGTCGGTTGGATCGAGGGTCACCAACACATCGCCTTTTTGCACAAAGTCGGTATTGTCAGCCCAGACTTTCGTCACGCTGCCCGACACCTGCGCCATAATCTGTACCTGGTTCCCTGCCACGTATGCGTCGTCAGTCTCTTCTGCATGACGCAATACTAAAAACCAATAGATCCCATATGCCACGGCAATAATAATAAAGAGCAAGGTCAACAGAAGAAGGGCACTTTTACGTTTGCCTTTCTTATTGGCCGGTTGCTGCGGGGTAGTGCTCTCCGCATTTGCGCTCATTGTTGTTCTCCACGATCTTCTTATTTTCACATCGGCTAAGCCGACCTGTTGTCAGAAAGGCCAGCAGTGTGACGTGCTGGCCTGTCGGTTTTCTTATATAAATCTGGATTGTTGAGCGTGTCGTCGCGTTAGCGCAGCGCCTCAAGAACAGCGCCTTCTTCATCCATCTGGTCCAGACGGGTGAGCAGCTTGCGAGTGATGTGCTCAAGCTGGTCGCGCTCGGAAGTACTGAGGGCAGACCAGAGTTTGTGCAGGCAATTGTGCTGAGGTGGCAGCACCTCACGCAGGAACTGGTGACCTTTATCGGTCAATTGCAGATGCAGGCAGCGGCGATCGTTATCGCTTTCACGGCGCTCAATCCAGCCGCGCTTTTCCAGCTCATCGGCAATACGGGTCGCATTGGTACGGGACGATCCCAGCGCGCAGCTCAGCTCAGAAGGCTGAATGCTATGGTTTTCCTGAGACTCCAGCGTAATCAACGCCATAAACAACGTCTCGTTAATCCCTTGAGCTTTCAGCATTTTATTACGATTTTCCAGTAGCTTACCCTGCATGTGCATGCACAGGCGGGTCAGCAGGATTTCCTGATACGGGAAGTCCTCATGACGACTGGCGCGGAATTTAAGCATTTGTTCAATGGGCGTAAACGAACTATCCATTTTGGGCATAACCTCATTAATTACAGCCGATATAGTAACGATGGTGACAAATAATGTAAATGAATTATTTGTGCGGTTATATCCGCCAAACGAATGCCACCATCAAAGAGCGCCGGGTAAGTCCGTGACCCGGTGAGCACAGAAAGCGTAGGGTATAAACCCGCTGAAGAGAGGATGTGGGGACGGGGGTCTGAACTATTCATGCCAATTGTAGATATGTCACCCACATTAAAATTTCTGGGATAAATGATTACGTTTACATTAACAGACTGCCGGGCCCCTTTACACCCTAAGAGGCCCAAAGCAATGTAAAACTTAATGAATTGCTTCCTGACGATGATAGCCGCGCCACCATACAACCAGGTTAAGCGCGGCGACGAGTGCCCCTATCCCGCACACACCTGACCAGCCGGCATGCTGCCACGCCGACGCTGATATTAACGAACCCGCCGCACCACCAATGAAGTAGCTGGTCATGTATCCGGCCGTGAGGCGGTTACGCGCCTCGGGCTTCACGCGGTAAATCACGGTCTGGTTGGTGATGTGCACACCCTGTACGGTGAGATCGAGCACCAGAATACCGACGATCAGCGCCAGCACCGAGACGTGCCCATACCAGATGGCCGCCCAGGAGAGCAGGAGCAAAATCAGTCCGGCTGTCGTGGTCATGTGCGATTTGCCTTTATCAGCCAGCCCGCCTGCCGGGCGAGCGCCCAGTGCACCGGCGGCACCGGCCAGACCGAACAGACCAATCACCCCTTCGGAATAATTGAACGGCGGTGCTGCCAGCAGAAATGCCATCGACGTCCAGAGAATGCTGAAGTTGGCGAAGGTTAAACACCCCAGCAGAGCGCGGGTGCGCAGCAGTTTATCCTGCGTGAACAGGCTAAACACGGAGGCCAGAAGCTGCGGGTAATTCAGGTGGTTCTCCTGCTTCACCTTCGGCAGCCCGCGCCACAGCGCCAGCGCCATCACCACCATCAATACGCTCGCCACCCAGTAAACGGTGCGCCAGCCGCCGAGGCTTGCCAGCAGCCCGGCAACGGTTCGCGCCAGCAGAATGCCCAGCAGCAGGCCGCTCATGATAGTGCCGACCACTTTGCCGCGTTTTTCCGGCGAGGCGAGCGTTGCGGCGAGAGGCACCAGGATTTGCGCGACGACGGAGAAAAGCCCCGTTAGCGCGGTACCGACGATCATCATCGTCAGCGACTGGCTGCTGGCGGTGATCAGCATGCCGCCTGCCGCCAGAAGCGTCATAGAGACGATAAGCATCCGGCGCTCAAACATATCGCCCAATGGCACCAGGAATAGCAGCCCTGCCGCATAGCCGAGCTGCGCAGCGGTGACGATAAAGCCGGCGGAGCTGGCTGAAAGATCGAAGGCGCGCGCGATAGTATCAAGCAGAGGTTGTGCGTAATAGTTGCTGGCGACTGCCAGACCCGTTGCCACGGACATTAAAAGGATGAGTGCGGGGCTAAGCCCCTGAGATGTTTTTGTCATTAGTTTCAGGAATCGTGAGTTAAGTGATTATTTTTCCGGAAACCATAATAGCTAATGATTGAGATTGTTGGGGGATTGTTATGTGTGTGTTTGTGCGGTTAATCCCCTCACCCCGGACCGTTACCCCTCTCCCCAGAGGGGTAACGGTCCGGGGTGAGGGGTAAGGTTGTGTTGTGTTTTTACTTCTGCGCCGCAAGCGCCTCTTTCACCCAGCCATCAAACTGCTGCTGGTGGGCTTTGATCCAGCCATCCACGTGGCCTTTAACATCCGCCTCAGAGGATTTGCCCGCGTGCATCATCGCATTCTGGGCGTTGATGTCCGCCAGCGGCAGCTTCATCACCGAGAACAGCTTCGCCGCAGCCGGGTTTTTCTCCGCCCAGGCTTTGTTCGCCACGATGTGCATAGTGTTCACCGGGAAGCCATAGTTCATGCCGTTCGGCAGTTTGGTGTCGATATCTTTCTGCTCGCCCGGCAGGGAGGAGAAGGGCACCTGTAACCACACCACGTCTTTGCCCGGCTTCAGCACGTCGCTCACCCAGTACGGCGTCCAGGTGTAGTAGATCACCGGCTTGCCTTCCTTAAAGCGGGCAATGGTGTCGGCCATCATCGCGGAGTAGTTGCCGTGGCTCACGTCGACGGTTTTCGCCAGATCGAACGCTTTGTTCTGGTGGTTAATCACCGCTTCGCAGCCCCAGCCCGGCGAGCAGCCCATCATGTCGGCCTTGCCGTCACCGTTGGTGTCGAACAGTCTGGCGATCTTCGGATCTTTCAGCTGCTCAATATTGGTGATGTGGTACTTATCAGCGGTTTTCTTGTCGATCAGATAACCCTGCGCCGCGCCGGTCACGAAGGTGCCTTCGCGATAGAATTTCTTATCGCCACCTGCGGCGGCATACATGTCGTCGTGCAGCGGCTGCCAGTTCACGGCGGTAAAGGTGGCATCACCGGAGGCAATCGAGGTGTAGCCCACGTTGTAATCCACTTCGCTCGGCGTGTTGACCGTATAGCCCAGCTTCTCCAGCGCGCGGCTGACGATCAGGGTCTGGAAGCTCTCTTCCGAAATGGTGCTCTGCACCGGCTGCACGGTAATGCCTTTGCCCGGCAGGTCAGCGGCAAACGCGCTGGTGGAGACAAGGGTGGCAAACGCTGTGGCAAAAAGTACGTTATGTCGCATCGTTGTTCCTTATTTTGTAAAGGGGCGGGTGAGTAACCCGACAGGGCCGGTGGTGTACCAGCGACGGTTGCCGCGACTGCGTGAATCACGACCGACAGCCTGGGTCAGGCGGTCAAGGATAATGGCGAGGATCACAATCCCGACGCCGCCGACGGTCGCCAGCCCCATGTCGAGACGGCCAATACCGCGCAGCACCATCTGGCCGAGACCGCCAACGGCGATCATCGAGGCGATCACCACCATGGACAGCGCCAGCATCAGCGTCTGGTTAACGCCCGCCATAATGGTCGGCATCGCCAGCGGAAGCTGAACCTTAAACAGCATCTGACGCGGGCTGGCGCCGAACGAGCGCGAGGCCTCAATCAGATCCGCCGGCACCTGGTTAATCCCCAGGATCGTCAGGCGAATAATCGGCGGCAGGGCGAAGATAATGGTCACCACCACGCCCGGCACGTTACCGATGCCGAACAGCATCACGATAGGCACCAGATAGACGAACGCCGGGGTGGTCTGCATCGCATCCAGCAGGGGACGAATAATCTTCGCCGCCCGCGGGCTGCGCGCCAGCCAGATCCCCATCGGCAGGCCGATGACAATGCAGAAGAGCAGGGCGGTCAGCACCAGCGCCAGGGTAATCATCGCCTGAGACCACGCGCCAATCGCGCCGATGGCAATCAGGGAGATCAGCGTGGCGACGCCCATACCCGCGCTACCGAACTGCCATGCGATCAGCGAGAACAGGATAATCGCCACGGGCGCAGGCATGCCCAGCATCAGCTGCTGGAAGCCGTTCAGGATGTAATCCACCGGGATGCGGATCCCCTGGAACACCGGGCGGAAATGGGTAACGACCCAGTCGATCCCCTCTGTCACCCAGCTGTCCAGCGGGATCAGCGTCTTGTGGAACGGATCCATAATATTGAAATGCTCTGGCGCAGGCGCGGGTGCGCTGTTGAGCCAGTCCGCCGCGCCGCCGCCGTCGGCAGGTGTGGGCGTGGAACCCCACGCATCGGCAGATTGCGCCGCGCTGTCCGCAGCTTCAGTGGTACCCCATGGGTTTGATTGATCAGCCATTGTTTGCCCCCTCGCGATCTAAAGCCTGTAGCAGCATCCGTTTTGAGATGATGCCAACGTACTGTTGTTCTTCACCGACAACCGGCACGGCGCAAGGCGCCTGACCCACGTGAGAGAGCAACTCGCTAAGCGGCGTTTCGGCATCCACGGCAAGCGGAGCGTCAATCAACGCCGCATCGATTCCCTGGTTTTCGCTCAGGGCGTTTTTCAGAGAGTCGATGGAGACAACGCCGACAAATTTATTGCCGCGTTCAACCAGATAGCCGTATTCACGGTCTTCATCCTGCAACAGCTTCAGCGCGGAGCGCGGGCCGAAGCCTGGCGTTTTTCGAATAATGCCGTTTGGCGTTCGGCGGGCAATATCTTTCGCGCTAAATACCTGGCTAATATCCACGCCGCGGAAGAAGGTGCGCACGTAATCATTCGCCGGATTATTCAGAATTTCATCCGGCGTGCCGACCTGCACCACTTCGCCATTTTGCATAATGGCAATGCGGTCGCCAATACGCATGGCTTCATCGAGATCGTGAGAAATAAAGACAATGGTGCGCTGGTGTTTGGCCTGTAATTTTACCAGCTCATCCTGCATCTCGGTGCGAATTAAAGGATCGAGGGCGGAGAAGGCTTCATCCATTAATAATATGTCTGGATTAATGGCTAACGCGCGGGCTAATCCAACGCGCTGACGCATCCCGCCCGAAAGCTCGTCCGGGTAGGCATGAGCGTAATTTTCCAGCCCAACCTGACGCAAAGCATCCAGGGCTTTTTCCTGACGTTCCTGAGCGGGCGTGCCGGCTAATTCCATACCGAAGGCGGTATTATCGAGCACCGTCATATGCGGCATCAGCGCGAATGACTGAAACACCATTGCGATCTTCTTTCTGCGCACCTCGCGGAGTTCTGCGTCTGAGATTCTGGCGATATCCACGCCGTCAATCAGCACCTGTCCGCGGGTGGGTTCAATCAGGCGATTGAGAAGGCGAACCATAGTGGATTTACCCGAACCGGATAACCCCATGATGACAAAAATCTCGCCTTCTTCAATGGCCAGACTGGCGTCTTTAACGCCAAGCGACAGCCCGGTTTTTTCCAGAATTTGCTCTTTCGAAAGGCCTTTCTCAATATATTTGAATGCGCGCTGCGGGTGCTCGCCAAATATTTTATAAAGATTTTTCACTTCTAATTTAATTGCCATGCAATAGAGAGTGTCCTGTTATTTGTTTATGTCGATATGATTACCATGGTAAATTGTTAACGGGCATAACCCTAACATACTGAGAATCTGAGACAACCCTGAGTTGGCCTGACGCCGGAATTTTGATGCAAGCGAAACGGCTGAATTTCCCATGAATAAAGGGCTGAGGACGGTTTGAATTTTTCTCAATTTTTTTGCTGCTGCGTCGGGAAATTCGCCTGAATCGGTGTGATTCAGGCGAATATGACGGGGAAATTACAGTGTAGTGCCTGGTGAAATAGTGGTGTGGAAATAATGAGATTTATATTTAATTAATGAACGTTAATTCATACATTAAAAATCCCAGTCCTCATCTTCTGTCTCCACCGCTTTACCCATCACGTACGACGATCCGGACCCGGAGAAGAAATCGTGGTTTTCGTCCGCATTGGGCGACAGCGCCGCGAGGATTGCCGGGTTTACCTCCGCCATCTCCGGCGGGAAAAGCGCGTCGTAGCCCAGGTTCATCAGCGCTTTGTTCGCGTTGTAGCAGAGAAACGCCTTCACGTCCTCTTCCCAGCCCGTTCCGGCGTACAGCTCTTCGGTATAGCTCAACTCGTTGTCATACAGATCCATCAGCAAATCGAGGGCGAAACCTTTGAGTTCCTCGCGTTTTTCCGGGCTGACTTTCTCCAGCCCTTTCTGATACTTATAACCGATGTAATACCCGTGCACCGCCTCGTCACGGATAATGAGGCGAATCAAATCGGCGGTGTTGGTGAGCTTGCCCCGGCTCGACCAGTACATGGGCAGCCAGAAGCCGGAATAGAAGAGGAAGGATTCCAGGAACACGCTGGCGATCTTCTTCTTCAGCGGCTCGTCGGCGCGGTAATACTCCAGCACCAGCTCCGCCTTTCGCTGCAATGACGCGCTCTCTTCGCTCCAGGCGTAGGCCGCATCCACGTCTTTGGTCTGGCACAGCGTCGAGAAAATCGAGCTGTAGGAGCGGGCGTGCACCGCCTCCATAAAGCTGATGTTCGACATCACCGCCTCTTCGTGCGGCGTCAGCGCGTCGCTCATCAATGCGGGGGCACCGACGGTATTCTGAATGGTGTCCAGCAGCGTCAGGCCGGTAAAGACGCGGATCGTCAGCTGCTGTTCGGCGTGGCTCAGCGTCTGCCAGGCTGGAATATCATTGGAGAGCGGCACCTTTTCCGGCAGCCAGAAGTTGCTGGTCAGGCGGTTCCACACCTCCAGGTCTTTATCGTCTTGAATCTTGTTCCAGTTAACGGCACTCACGCGTGACAGTTTCATCCTTTCTCCTTACAGCGCGCAGGACACGCAGCCTTCAATTTCGGTGCCTTCCAGCGCAAGCTGGCGCAGGCGAATGTAGTACAGCGTTTTGATGCCTTTCTTCCAGGCGTAAATCTGCGCTTTGTTGATATCCCGCGTGGTGGCGGTGTCCGGGAAGAAGAGCGTCAGCGACAGCCCCTGGTCCACGTGCTTCGTGGCCTCGGCGTAGGTATCAATGATTTTCTCCGGGCCGATCTCGTACGCGTCCTGGTACAGCGCCAGGTTCTCATTGGTCATAAACGGGGCAGGGTAGTAGACGCGTCCGGTTTTGCCTTCCTTACGAATCTCAATCTTCGACACGATCGGGTGAATGCTCGACGTGGCGTGGTTGATGTAGGAAATCGAACCGGTCGGCGGTACCGCCTGCAGGTTCTGGTTATAAATGCCGTAGCGCATCACGTCGTCGCGCAGCTGCTGCCACATCTCGCGCGTCGGCAGGGTAATGCCGGCGCGGTCAAACAGCGCGCGCACTTTTTCGGTTTTCGGCTGCCAGTCGCCTTCCAGATACTGGCTGAAATACGCCCCGCTGGCGTAGCGCGACTGCTCAAAGCCTGCGAACCGCTGGTTGCGCTCGCGCGCCAGCATCATTGAGGTATGCAGCGCATGCCAGGTGACGGTGTAGAAATAGAGATTCGTGAAATCCAGCCCTTCCGGGCTGCCGTAGGCGATGCCTTCCCTTGCCAGATAGCCGTGCAGGTTCATCTGCCCCAGGCCGATGGCGTGCGACGCGGCGTTGCCCACCTCAATGGACGGCACGCTGCGGATGTGGCTCATGTCCGATACCGCCGTCAGCCCGCGAACGGCAGTTTCCACCGTGCGGCCAAAATCCGGCGAATCCATGGTGTGGGCAATATTCAGCGACCCGAGGTTGCAGGAGATATCTTTGCCGATCTCCGCGTAGTCCAGGTTTTCGTCGTAAGCGGAGGCGCTGTTGACCTGCAAAATTTCCGAGCACAGGTTGCTCATGTTGATGCGCCCGGCAATCGGATTGGCGCGGTTTACCGTATCCTCGTACATGATGTACGGATAGCCGGATTCAAACTGAATTTCCGCAAGCGTCTGGAAGAAATCGCGGGCGTTGATGTATTTTTTGCGGATGCGATCGTCTGCAACCAGCTCGTCATAAAGCTCGCTTATCGCCACGTCGCCAAACGCTTTGCCGTAGATCCGCTCCACGTCGTACGGCGAGAAGAGCGCCATATCGGCATTCTCTTTGGCCAGCTTAAACGTGATATCCGGGATCGTCACGCCGAGCGACAGGGTTTTGATGCGGATTTTTTCGTCGGCGTTTTCACGTTTGGTATCGAGAAAACGCAGGATGTCCGGGTGGTGCGCGTGCAGGTAAACCGCCCCCGCCCCCTGGCGCGCGCCAAGCTGGTTGGCGTAGGAAAACGCATCTTCCAGCATCTTCATCACCGGGATGACGCCCGAGGACTGGTTTTCGATGCGCTTGATCGGCGCGCCCGCCTCCCGCAGGTTCGAGAGCAGAAACGCCACGCCGCCGCCGCGTTTGGAAAGCTGCAGCGCCGAATTCACCGCACGGCCAATCGACTCCATATTGTCTTCGATGCGCAGCAGGAAGCAGGAGACCAGCTCGCCGCGCTGGGCCTTGCCGCAGTTGAGGAAGGTGGGCGTAGCGGGCTGGAAGCGGCCGGAGAGGATCTCCTCCGTCAGCCGTTCAGCCAGCGCTTCATCGCCCTGGGCCAGCGTCAGGGCCACCATCACGGTGCGATCTTCAAAGCTTTCCAGGTAGCGTTTGCCGTCGAAGGTTTTCAGGGTGTAGCTGGTGTAATACTTCCATGCGCCAAGAAAGGTCTGGAAGCGAAAACCGCTGGCGTGCGCACGTTCAAACAGTCTTACCACGAAGGGACGATCGTAGCGGGCCAGGACGCGCTCCTCGTAGTAGCCCTCGTTAACCAGATAGTCGAGACGTTCATTCTGGCTTGCAAACGTCATGCTGTTGGGCCGCACGTGGGCGGCGAAAAAAGCCTCTACCGCCTCGCGATCTTTGCCAAACTGAATGCGCCCCTCCCGGTCATAGAGGTTAAGCATCGCGTTTAATGCGTGGTAGTCCGGCGTCGCCTGAATTACCCGTTCTGCGGTTGTCGTTGCCAAAATTCGTTCACTCCTTTACGCACGTTTTCTACGTCCTGCTGTGTCCCCATCAGTTCAAAACGATAGAGATACGGCACGCCGCATTTTTGAGAGATGACATCCCCGGCGCGGCCAAAGGCATCGCCAAAATTACGATTGCCCGCCGCGATCACGCCCCGAATCAGTACCCGGTTATGAGGATCGTTCAGAAAGCGGATCACCTGGCGGGGTACTGCTCCTGCCGTACCGCCGCCGCCATAGCTGGGCACCACCAGAATGTAAGGTTCGTCTACCTGAATGCGCTCCCGCTCGTTGAGCGGAATACGCACCGCAGACAGCCCGAGGCGCTCAATAAAGCGGAGCGTGTTTTCTGAGCTGCTGGAGAAGAAGACCAGCCCACTCATGCACGCGTGGCCTGAGCGCTCAGGCGGTTAATCATGTCCGGGCGAAAGCCAGACCAGCTGGTATCACCGGCAACCACCACCGGAAGCTGACGAAATCCCTGTTCGCGCAGGGTATCCGCGGCATCGGGCACCAGGTCGATATTTACCATCTCAAACGCCACGCCTCGGCTCTCCATCGCCCGTTTGGTGGCGTGGCACTGAACACAATCGTTACGAGTGTAAATAATAATGCTCATGATTCGTATTTCCATTTAGAATGAGAAAACGGCGCGAGTTAACGCGTCATAGAGTGTGTGTCTTTCTAAAGAGAATACTAGATGTAGTTGATAAAAGATTCAACCATACAAGATATGGGAAATTCAGATTAATATTGCCCTGGTGATGAGCACAGCGGGGCAGGGCGGGCTGTACGGGTTTTTCAGGCTTACAGGCATAAAAAAGCCCCGGCGCCTGAGGCTACCGGGGTTGTGAATGCGGGCTTACTTACGCAGGCTGAGCAGGGCTCCGACAAAAATGCCGACCGCCGCGACGGTTCCCAGCGTACACAGTGGTTTTTCACGTACGAAGGTCGTAGCACAGCTTGCCATGTCGCAGGCCGCCTGCGTAGCGCGTGAACGTCCGTTCATACGGGCACGGGTTTCACGGAGCAGAGACTGAGCCTTACGTTTCGCAGCATCTGCTTCATCCTTCGCATCCGATCCCCAGGATTTCAGCACTTCCTCAAGCGTGTCCGCTAATTGGCTGACATCATTACGAATATCCTGCGCGTCGTCGTTAATATCGTTTCGGTTCGGTCTGTTAAACATACGATCCTCCGTAATTTTGTGTTCCCGTTTAGTTTAGTTCAGAAATTTAATATCTGAAGCGCGTCACGCGTTATCCGCCAGTTTATGGACTATTCTGAAAGCCCTGCTAATGCTGATTACTGTAAGGTTGCCGGGCAGGAAAAGATAACGAGGAAAAGATATGTATTTACGACCTGACGAGGTGGCACGCGTTCTTGAAAAAGAGGGATTCACCATGGATGAGGTGACGCCAAAAGCGTATGGATATCGCCGCGGCGAGAATTATGTTTATGTTAATCGTGAAGCCAGGATGGGACGTACCGCTCTCATTATTCACCCGACGCTGAAAGACAGAAGTCTGTCATTTGCTGAGCCTGCCTCGGATATTAAAACCTGCGACCACTATCAGCAATTTCCGCTCTATTTAGGCGGTGAACGGCATGAGCATTATGGTATTCCGCACGGTTTCAGTTCGCGTATGGCGCTGGAGCGGTTTCTGAAGGGACTGTTTGGCGACGTACAGTAAAGCTGCGACTGGCTTTCGCCAGTCGCTTCACATTACGCTTTTACCTGGCCGTACTGGCTGACCTTAAACAGGCGGCGGCAGTAGTCGAGGAAATAGCCGTATACCGCACCCATCAGCATTGATACCACGATATTCGAACTGACCGCTGCGGCGATCTGGTGCCAGTCCGCGCCCACTGTCAGGAGAATAGCCACGTAGACCGGCGACTGGAACGTGACGTACGCCAGCACGTCGGCAAGATTTTTCATCCAGCCCGCCGGGCTGATGCGGCGCGCGAAACGCATAACGGCATCGCGGTATAGCCCGTAAGGCCATGCGATAATAATATTGACCGGGATCGCCACCAGACGAGAAGAAAGTGACTGCTCGAAGGTCATTCCGGAGAGGAATATTTCAATCAGCATGTTCACAACGGAACAGTAGACAACCATCGCGAAAGTATCCGCCACCGCGTGGCGCAGGCGAGATTGCGGCGAGAACATGTCTGAACTCCTTGAGAAGAACGCAGTGGAATCGGTTTTCCTTCAGCGGCTAGTGCTTTAGGTTGGTTTGTTTGAGGTGTATAGCGTATATCTCTATGTTTGAACTAACAACTAGTGATTAATTTTTATTTACTCGCCTTTTGTCCACAAAATTCTCTAAAATTGGTTGTTTTTTATCCGGTTCGTTATAATCTGTCTCATCAAATGTTTTACTGATATAAATCAGTGGGTTAGGTGTTTTGCTTTTGACGCAGAAATTCACTCCCCTGATGAGAGCGCAGTATGCTGTGATTTGGATTAAAGTTGACCATTTATATTGATTTGGTGATTAGATCTACGTGTTTCCCGCCAATGCTATGCGCTATTATTAACGGCGATATTTAAATATATTTACATTTATGCCCGTTTGGACCTTTGGGTAGATATTTCAACTGAAATGAATTATTCTTGGGGCGATTTATCTATTTACCCCAAAGAAAAGGTTTTCAATAATATGTCTTTGACGTTACAGAATCTTAATAATATCCGAACCCTGCGCGCGATGGCGCGAGAATTAACCCTGGACGTTCTTGAGGAAATGCTGGAAAAGGTCAGGGTCGTTACTGAAGAAAAACGCAATGAGCTGGCGGAATTAGAGCAGCAGCGCGCTGAACAGCAGGAAAAAATTAATACCCTGCTGGAACTGATGAAAGCCGATGGTATTTCTCCGACTGACCTGCTGGGTTCAGAACTGGCGCAGGCGGGTAAACCGACTAAAAAGCGTAAACCGCGCGAAGCGAAATATCGCTTTATTGACCAGAACGGTGAAGAAAAAACGTGGACCGGCCAGGGCCGCACGCCGAAGCCTATTGCCAGCGCGCTGGCAGAGGGTAAATCACTGGATGATTTTCTGATCTAATACGTGGACCGGGCGGAACAAGCCGCCCGGTTGTCTGTTCAGCAGACGCCGAAATCACCTTCTTCGTTATACGGCGCCAAATCGGCCGCTTTCAGCGTATATTTCTCGCCTTGATCATTGCTGGCCTGTACCGCCACCACGTTTTCACCGTTCACTTCGAGCACTTTCAGCTTTGGGCCGCCTTTTAGCGGTTGCACATAATCACCGACAGAAAACATATAACCTCCTCATCGTTTTAGCGATCTCCACCTTAGCCGACGTCTGATGCCGGGTACAGCGTAATTCATTGATTACTGCTTATGAGGTATGACGCTTCCACGGCATCACTTTCAGCAACCGTGCCATACCGCAAAAACCTGTCACACCGGCGAACAGCAGCCCGGCACCGACGAAACCGCTCAGCAGGAAAAAGCCGCTGGAGACGCTATAACCCAGCACCACGCCGCAGAGGATCAGCAGCCCGGCGGCAATTTGTACCTGCCGCATCAGCGGGAGCGGCTGGGATTTATCTTCAACGGTCAGCAGCCCGGCCTGCTTCCAGCCCTGAATGCCCCCCTCAACCACGAAGGCCTGAGCCGGCAACGCTGCCTGCGCAAGTCGCGCAGCATTGTTTGATGTCCGTGTCCCGGACTGACAGTGGAAAATCACCGTTTCACCAGGGGCAGCGTTGAGCCCGCCGGGTAAAGAATCCAGCGGTATGGAGCGTGCTGCCGGAATATGCTCGCGGGCATACTCGTCGGGATCGCGAATATCAATCAGTTTTGCGCCTTCTTTAATAAGCGCATTCGCCTGCTGTGGCGAAATAAGAGAAAGAGACATGGTGTTTCCTTACGGTCAATTTATGAGTAGTAGAACATTTAAGGAAGGGCTTAAGCCAGTGTAAAGAGGGTAAAGGCAGGTAAAAGCGCGAGAGACGAATGGCAGTAACCCGTAAACTGGCTATGCTTAGAGAAATGTCTCTTTTTAATTTTCAATTGGTTAGCTTGCACGGAGTGATTATGGGTTTTTGGCGCGTTGTTTTTACGATTATTCTCCCGCCGCTGGGCGTGCTGCTTGGCAAGGGACTGGGCTGGGCGTTTATTCTGAACATCCTTCTGACCATCCTGGGTTACTTCCCGGGCCTTATCCACGCGTTTTGGGTGCAGACGAAAAACTAAGCACGCCACAGTAAATCACTGTATATACCGGTTAATACGCCTTCCGGGCCAAACTGCTGTTTGATCCAGCGCGTTACCTGGCCGGTCGCCGCATGCTGCGTGGCGAGCAGCATGCGCGAGTCCTGACGCGGATTGTTAATACGCCGCGTGATGAGCAGACCGTCTTCCATCGCTTCTCTTGCCATGTATTCCGGCAAAAAGCCAATCCCTTCCCCCAGAATCTGGCACTGGCACTTGGTGTTGAAATCCGGCACCAGAATTGCCTCCTGCCCGTGCAGCAGCCAGCCGACCTTCTTGTTGATGGTATGCGCGGTATCTTCCACCATGATGTTGGGGTACAGGCGCAACTGGCTCTCCGCAATCGGTTCGGGAACAAAGGCGAGGGGATGTTCCGGCGCGATGGCAAACACCCAGCGAATGGCGCCAATTTCGGTGTAATCAATCCCGCCGCCGTCCAGCAGCGTATCCGGCGCGCCAATCGCGATGTTGGCCTGATTGTTGATGATCGAATCCCAGACGCCGTTATACACCTCGGTCGTCACCGTGATCTGGCAGGTGGGAAACTGCTTTTTCAGCACCTGCAGCAAACGCGCGGTATGGCGCGGCGTATACAAGAGCTGATTAATGCAGATGCGTACTCGCGCCTCGATGCCCTGCGAAATGGTATCAATCCCGCGCTTGATGGCGTGGAAGTCGTTCAGCAGGTCGGTGGCCTTACGGTAAAAATAAAACCCGGACTCCGTCAGCTCGATGCTGCGCGTGTTGCGCACAAACAGCACCACGTCCAGCCCGGTCTCCATGCGCTTAATGGTATAGCTAATGGCGGAGGTCGTCACGCCCAGCTCGGCGGCGGCTTTGCTGAAACTGCCGAAGCGCGCCGCGGTGGTGAAGGCCAGCAGGTTCTCTTCGGTAAAGATGGAATTCATATCACAGCATCCTCAGCCATCAGTTTTGAACATATTTTAACAGCGCCGTTACATCATATTTGAAGTGTGTCACAGTTCTGACTATTTACGCGGAGCCGCGTCCTGCAAGGCTTTTACAACCATAAGGATAATGCTGCCTGAGGCGCTAAAAAACGGTAAACCATAAGAAAAAGGTTGCACAGACGCACGTTTTAGCCTGACTGTTGAATTTAACTCAACAATGAATTGCGTGTCGATGAATCATTTTTAAGCGGATTCTTTTGTGACCAGGCTGTTGCTATTCTCAGGTCATCAGAAGTGAAACATTGGGAGACTGAATATGTCTGCAAACGCACTCGTTACGGAATTTCTGCTGGCGGCAGAAGAGGGCAACATCGACGCGCTAAAAGCCTGCCTGGATAACGGCGTGGATATTAACGCCACCAACCGCCAGAAAAGAACCGCCATTATTATTGCCAGCCTGAAAAAGCATTATACCTGCGTGGAATTTTTAATTGCCGCCGGCGCGGATATTGATAAACAGGACCAGACCTGTTTTAACCCCTTCCTGATAAGCTGCCTGACTAATGATTTAACCCTGCTGCGCATCGTTCTTCCGGCGAATCCGGATCTCGACCGTCTGACGCGCTTCGGCGGCGTGGGCATTACCCCTGCCAGTGAAAAAGGCCACGTTGAAATCGTGCGCGAGCTGCTGGAAAAAACCGATATTAACGTCAACCACACTAACTTTGTCGGCTGGACGCCGCTGCTGGAAGCCATCGTGCTGAATGACGGCGGCGCAAAGCAGCAGGAAATTGTGAAACTGCTGCTGGACCACGGCGCGAACCCGCACATGACCGATAAATACGGCAAAACCCCGCTCGAACTGGCGCGGGAAAAAGGCTTCGATGCAATAGCCGACCTGCTGCTGGCGGCGGGCGCATAACGCATTCGGCCAGCCACGTCCGGCTGGCCGTTAATTCAAAAAGTTTTTTACCGACGTGCATTCTGCGCGACGGCGGCCCCCTTTTATCCGTATTCAGGAGAAAACAATGCCAACCAAAATCGTCATAAAAAAGAATACGTATTTCGATTCGGTTTCCTTAATGTCGGTTTCCACCAAAGCCAATAAATTGCCGGGCGTCGAACAGGCGTTTGTGGCAATGGCGACGGAAATGAATAAAGGCGTTCTGAAAAATCTCGGGCTGCTCACGCCGGAATTGGCGGAAGCCAAAAATGGCGACCTGATGATCGTGATTAAAGGCGACGCGGCGAACGATGAAACGCTGGCGGAAATAGAAGCTTTATTTACCCATAAAGTGAGCGGCGGCACCCATGAAGCACGCTACGCGACGATTGCCAGCGCCAAAACTCATCGCCCGGACAGCAACCTGGCGGTCATTTCCGTCAACGGCACCTTTGCCGCCCGCGAAGCGCGTCAGGCGCTGGAAAACGATCTTAACGTGATGCTGTTCTCCGATAACGTGTCGCTCGACGACGAGCTGGCGCTGAAGCAGCTGGCGCATGAGAAAGGGCTGCTGATGATGGGGCCTGACTGCGGAACCGCCATCATCAACGGTGCGGGGCTGTGCTTCGCCAACGCGGTGCGTCGCGGGCCGATTGGGATTGTTGGCGCCTCCGGCACCGGCAGCCAGGAGCTGAGCGTGCGCATTCACGAGTTCGGCGGCGGCGTGTCGCAGCTGATCGGCACCGGCGGGCGCGATCTCAGCGAGAAAATCGGCGGCCTGATGATGCTCGACGCCATCGACATGCTTGAGGCGGATGAGGGCACTCAGGTGATTGCGCTCATCTCCAAGCCGCCTGCGCCAGCGGTTGCAAAAAAGGTGCTGGCCCGCGCCAGAGCCTGCCGCAAGCCGGTGGTTGTTTGCTTCCTCGGCCGCAGCGAACCGCCCGCCGATGAAGACGGCCTGCAGTTTGCGCGTGGCACCAAAGAAGCGGCGCTGAAGGCGGTGCTGCTTACCGGCATTAAAAAAGAGTCCCTGGATCTGCATCCGCTCAACTGGCCTTTGATTGAAGAGGTGCGCGCCCGCCTGACCCCACAGCAGAAGTACATTCGCGGCCTGTTCTGCGGCGGCACCCTGTGCGACGAGGCGATGTTTGCCGCGCTGGAGAAGTTCGACGACGTCTGGAGCAACATCCAGCCCGATCCGGCTAAGCGCCTGAAGGACATCAGCATCAGCCAGGCCCACACCTTCCTTGACTTCGGTGACGACGACTTCACCAACGGCAAGCCGCACCCAATGATCGACCCGACCAACCGCATCAGCAGGCTGCTGCAGGAGGCGCGGGATCCGCAGGTGGGCGTCATCGTGATGGACTTCGTGCTCGGCTTCGGCGCGCACGAGGATCCGGTGGGGGTGATGATCGAGGCGATCAAAGAGGCACAGGCCATTGCGAGGGCAGATAACCGTCCGCTGGAAATTCTCGGCTACGTGCTCGGCACCGACCAGGATCCGCAGTCGCTGGCGCAGCAGTGCCAGCGGCTGACCGACGCAGGCGTCATCTGGGCCAGCAGCAGCACCAACACCGGATTACTGGCACGCGAATTTGTTTGCAAAGGGGAGAACGCATAATGACCACTTTATTCAACCAGCCGCTTAACGTCATTAACGTCGGCATTGCGATGTTCAGCGACGACCTCAAAAAGCAGCACGTTCCCGTGACCCAGCTCGACTGGACGCCGCCGGGGCAGGGCAACATGCAGGTGGTGGAGGCGCTCGACCAGCTGGCGGAAAAACCGCTGGCGGAGAAGATCGCCGCCGCGAACAAAATCGCCCTTGAGCGCATCATCCAGTCTCACCCGGTGCTGGTGGGCTATGACCAGGCAATTAACGTAGTGCCGGGCATGACCCGCACCACCATTCTGCACGCCGGTCCGCCCGTCGCATGGGAAAACATGTGCGGGGCGATGAAGGGCGCGGTTAACGGTGCGCTGGTATTTGAAGGGCTGGCAACGGATCTGGAGGATGCCGCAAGGCTGGCGGCTTCAGGTGAGATCACCTTCTCGCCGTGCCACGAGCACGACTGCGTGGGCTCCATGGCGGGCGTCACCTCCGCGTCAATGTTTATGCACATCGTTGAGAACAAAACCTACGGCAACCGGGCGTTCACCAACCTCAGCGAGCAGATGGCGAAGATCCTGCGCATGGGGGCTAACGACCAGAGCGTGATCGACCGCCTGAACTGGATGCGCGACGTGCTCGGCCCGATGCTGCGCGACGCGATGAATATCATCGGCGAAATCGACCTGCGCCTGATGCTGGCCCAGGCGCTGCACATGGGCGACGAGTGCCACAACCGCAACAACGCCGGCACCACGCTGCTGATCCAGGCACTGACGCCGGGGCTGATTCAGGCGGGCTATCCGGTGGAGCAGCAGCGTGAGGTGTTCGAGTTTGTCGCCAGCAGCGACTACTTCTCCGGCCCGACGTGGATGGCGATGTGTAAAGCCGCGCTGGATGCCGCTCACGGCATTGAATATAGCACCGTGGTTACCACCATGGCGCGCAACGGCTACGAGTTCGGCCTGCGCGTTTCCGGCCTGCCGGGGCAGTGGTTTACCGGTCCGGCGCAGCAGGTGATTGGCCCGATGTTCGCAGGCTACAAGCCGGAAGACTCCGGACTGGATATTGGCGACAGCGCCATCACCGAAACCTACGGCATCGGCGGCTTTGCGATGGCGACGGCACCGGCCATCGTTGCGCTGGTGGGCGGCACGGTGGAGGAAGCCATCGACTTCTCGCGCCAGATGCGCGAAATCACCCTCGGCGAGAACCCGAACGTCACCATTCCGCTGCTGTCGTTTATGGGCATTCCAACCGCCATCGACATCACCAGAGTGGCGGGCAGCGGCATTCTGCCGGTGATCAACACCGCCATTGCCCACAAAGACGCGGGCATCGGCATGATTGGGGCGGGCATCGTTCACCCGCCGTTTAGCTGTTTTGAAAAGGCGCTGTTGACCTTCCGCGATCGCTACGTTCTATAAGGTATGCATCCATGAAAAACATGAAACTGGAGTGGAAAAAAGGTGACTGGGCGGCCTATTTCGGGTTGATGACCAACAACCTGACTAATTTGCTGACCATGATGGGGTTGCTCATTTTTGTCGTCGGCATCCCGAAGGAGATTGTTTATGGACGCATCGCGCCGGCCTTCGGGCTGGCGGTGCTGGTAGCGAGCTTATGCTACACATGGTTTGGTCTGCAAATGGCGCGCACCACCGGACGTACGGACGTCACCGCGCTGCCGTCCGGCCCGAGCGCACCCTCGATTTTTACCGTGACCTTCCTGGTCCTGATGCCCGTCTACCAGCAAACCGGCGATGCGGATTTCGCGATTCAGATTGGCCTGGTGTGGTGCTTCGTGGAAGCGATGATCCTCGCGGGCGGCTCGTTCCTGGGTGAGACCATCCGCAAGATGATCCCGCGTACCGTGCTGCTGTCGTGCCTGTCCGGTCTTGGCCTGCTGCTGCTGGCGATGAACCCGATGTTGCAGGCGTTCGAAGCGCCCACCGTGTCGTTCATCGTTCTGCTGCTGATCTTCATTAACTGGTTCGGTAAAAAGCCGATTTTCGCCAAAATCCCGACCGGCCTGCTGCTGCTGATTGCCGGAACGGCGCTGGCGTGGATTTCCGGACTGCAAAGCCCGGATGCCATTAAGGCGTCCATGTCATCCTTCGGCTTTAACCCGCCGGAGGTTCACGTGGACAGCTTTATGCAGGGCCTGCCGCACGCGCTGCCGTATCTGGCATCCGCCGTACCGCTGGGGCTGGCGAACTACATCTTTGACCTGGAGAACATCGAAAGCGCCCACGCAGCGGGGGATGAGTACCCGACCCGCAAGGTGATGCTGGCGAACGGCCTGGCTTCCATGCTCGGCTGCCTGATGGGCAACCCGTTCCCGGTCACGGTCTACGTGGGCCATCCCGGCTGGAAGGCGATGGGGGCGAGCATCGGCTACACGCTGGCGTCCGGCGTGACCATGTTCATCGTGCCGCTGTTCGGGCTGGGGGCCTTTATGCTCGCCATCATACCGATGACCGCTATCGTGCCGATTCTGGTGTTTATCGGCGTCGTCACCGCCAACCAGGTGGTGCGGGAAACCCCCAAAGTGGAGGTGCCCGTCATCTTTATCTGCCTGTTCCCGTGGATCGCTAACTGGGCGCTGACCATGATGAACAGCGTGATGAGCGCGGCGGGAACCAGCGCGGCGAAAATTGGCACCGACGTGCTGCACAGCAAAGGGATCTACTACGAGGGGCTGATGCACCTCGGCAACGGCGCGCCGCTCGCCAGCATGCTCTGGGGCTGTATCGCTATCTTCGCCATCATCAACAAACCGCTGCGCGGGGCCGTCGCCGCCGCAGGAGGCGCGCTGCTGGCGCTGTTTGGCGTGATCCACGCGCCAGTGGTGGGCTTTGCCGAGGGCAGTTCCCTGATGTTCGTCACGGCCTACCTGATGATGGGCGGCATGTTTGTGGTGAAGCATTTCCTCGACAGCCGCGAAGTTGCGAGCGCTGAAGTTACTGTTGCGAAGGAAAACGTATGAAAGAGCTTATGGTCGTCGCCATCGGCGGCAACAGCATTATCAAAGACAACGCCAGCCAGTCGATTGAACATCAGGCGCAGGCGGTCAAAGCGGTGGCCGAGTCGGTGCTTGAAATGCTGGCCTTCGACTATGACATCGTCCTCACCCACGGCAACGGCCCGCAGGTGGGGCTGGATCTGCGCCGCGCCGAGATCGCCCACGAGCGGGAAGGGCTGCCGCTGACCCCGCTGGCAAACTGCGTGGCGGATACCCAGGGCGGCATCGGCTACCTGATCCAGCAGGCGCTCAACAACCGCCTGGCGGCGCGTGGCGAGCAAAAGGCGGTCACGGTCGTCACTCAGGTGGAGGTGGATAAAAACGATCCCGGCTTTACGCACCCGACAAAACCGATCGGCGCGTTCTTCAGCGAGGCGCAGCGCGACGAGCTACAGCTCGCGCACCCGGACTGGCATTTTGTCGAGGATTCAGGCCGGGGCTATCGCCGCGTGGTGGCCTCGCCCCAGCCGCTGCGCATCGTCGAGGCGGATGCGATTAAGGCGCTAACGCAGAAAGGTTTTGTGGTCATCGGCGCGGGCGGCGGAGGCATTCCCGTTGTGCGCAGCGAGCAGGGGGATTATCAGAGCGTGGATGCGGTTATCGATAAAGATCTCTCCACCGCGCTGCTGGCCCGTGAGATTTGCGCCGACGTGCTGGTGATAACCACCGGCGTGGAGAAAGTCTGCGTTAACTTCGGCAAGCCAGACCAGCAGGCGCTGGACACCGTCAGCGTGGCGCTGATGAAGCGCTACATGGATGAAGGACACTTTCCGGCGGGCAGCATGCTGCCCAAAATCGTCGCCTCGCTGGCATTTTTACACCACGGCGGCAGGCGGGTGATCATCACCTCGCCGGACTGCCTGCCTGCGGCGCTGCGCGGTGAAACGGGTACCCACATTGTTAATGAAGGAAGATAAGATGAGTGAAAACAAAAGCCGCCGCGAGTTTATCAGCCAGAGCGGCAAAATGGTCACCGCCTGCGCGCTGTTTGGCGCCACCGGCTCCGTCGCGTATGCTGCCGACTCTGCAAAGGCAACCTGTGAGACGGGGAAACCGATGAAGATCATCGCGAAACATTACTATCTGGACAACGTGCTGCTTGAAGCCGGGTTTAATTTCGAGGGCAGCGTGGCGACGAGCACCCGCACCGAGATGAAAACGCTGGAGATTAAAGACGGGAAAATTGTCGCCCTGCGCGACAACGGCAGCCATGCCGACGCGACCCTGCCGCACTACGACGCGGGTAAAAAACTGATGCTTCCGGCGATGCGCGACATGCACATTCACCTGGATAAAACCTTCTACGGCGGCCCGTGGCGCTCCCTGAACCGTCCGGCTGGCACCACCATTCAGGACATGATCCGCCTGGAGCAGAAGCTGCTGCCGGAGTTACAGCCCTACACGCAAGAACGCGCCGAAAAGCTGATCGACCTGATCCAGTCCAAAGGGTCCACCATCGCCCGCAGCCACTGCAATATTGAGCCGGTTTCCGGCCTGAAAAACCTGGAAAATTTGCAGGCGGTGCTGGCGCGCCGCAGCGCAAGTTTTGACTGCGAAATCGTTGCCTTCCCGCAGCACGGCCTGCTGCTCTCCAACGCTGAAAAGCTGATGCGCGAGGCGATGCAGGCGGGGGCGCACTACGTAGGCGGGCTGGACCCAACCAGCGTTGACGGCGCGATGGAGAAATCGCTCGATACTATGTTCCAGATTGCGCTGGATTACGACAAAGGGGTGGATATTCACCTCCATGAAACCAGCCCGGCGGGCGTGGCGGCGGTGAACTACATGGTGGAAACCGTGGAGAAAACGCCGGAGCTGAAGGGCAAGCTGACCATCAGCCACGCCTTCGCGCTGGCGACGCTCAACGAGCAGCAGGTGGATGAGATTGCCACCCGCATGGCGGCGCAGCAGGTGACCATCGCCTCCACCGTGCCGATTGGCACCCTGCACATGCCGCTGAAGCAGCTGCGGGAGAAGGGCGTGTTTGTTATGACCGGCACCGACAGCGTGATCGACCACTGGTCGCCGTACGGTCTGGGTGACATGCTGGAGAAAGCCAATCTGTACGCCCAGCTCTATATTCGCCCGAACGAGCAGACGCTCTCCCGCGCGCTCGGCATCGCCACCGGCGACGTGCTGCCGCTGAACGATAAAGGTGAACGCGTATGGCCGAAAGCGCAGGACGACGCCAGCTTTGTGCTGGTGGACGCCTCCTGTTCCGCCGAGGCGGTGGCGCGCATTTCTCCGCGTACCGCGACGTTCCACAAGGGGAATCTCGTCTGGGGCACGGTCGCCTGACGCCACGATGGGGTATCGCTAAAGGTGATACCCCGACAATCGCAACTCCCGATCAATCCACTCGACGAACTGCTGGATCTTCCACGCGCGTTCGTTCATGTGCGGCATCACCAGATGATGCGCGTTAATGGCGATTCCCATCTCATCCGGCAGCACCTGTACCAGCGAGCCATCCTTCAGGTGATCGGTAGCCATCATTTTGCTCTCCAGAATAAACCCCAGCCCCATGCGCGCCGCTTCAAAGCTCATGTAGGAACGGTCGAAGCTGAGGCTGAAATTGAGCCAGGGCCTGTCGATATTGTGCCAGGCGAACCATTTTTCCCAGTTCACCAGAGTGCTGGTGGAGGAGATAAGCGACTGTTGCAGCAGATCGGCGGGCGTGCTGATGGGATGCTCTTCTGCATAGCCCGGCGAGGCCAATACTACCAGCGTGTCGTTTTTAATGGTCATCACCCGGTAAGCATCCCAGTCCGGAATACCATGACGGATATCAATGTCGATATTATCTCTGGCGAACTGCAGGTTCTCATAGGAGCAGGTGAGATTGATGGTGATATCAGGATATTCGGCGCGGAATCTGCCCAGACGGCGCAACAGCCATGACAGTCCGAAGGTGGGGGAAGAGTGCACGCGAAGCACAGCATTGTCTTTTTCTTTCACGATCTGATCGGTGGCGCGCCCAATGGCGCTCATCGCCGCCGAGACCTCCCGCAGATATTTTTCTCCCGTCGGGGTGAGTTGAACCCCTTTGCCGCTGCGGATAAATAATTTCTTGCCCAGCCACGATTCCAGCGACGCGATCTGGTGGCTTACCGCCGAAGGCGTGACGTTGAGCTGTTCCGCCGCCTGATGGATGCTCAGGGCGTTAGCAACGGCGATAAACGCCTGCAAATTTCTGAGCGAGGGCAGCGATAACGTCTGGCGATCCTGCGCGGACATGGCCTACTCCTTACACGATAATTGATAAAAAACATAACATTGAGACTGCGAGCGGGCAATTTTATCCCGATGTTATTTTTTTGAGCTGTATCGCGAATCAAATTTATCTCAGCAATAAATGAGCTTTATTGAATGGCGTTTCATGGGTGAGCCGATATATTGACGTTGAACGCAATAATAAAACGACTCACGGTGTTCGAATAATGAGGTAAGTTATGTCTCGTATAGAACAAGCTGTCCCCTACATAAAGACTAAAAAAACCAATTACCGTTTCGTTGTGCTGGCATTAATTTTTATTGTTTATGCCATTAATTATGCTGACCGAACAAATATTGGTGCGGTACTGCCGTTTATCATTGACGAATTTCATATCAATAATTTCGAAGCCGGTGCCATCGCCAGCATGTTTTTTTTGGGATACGCCCTGAGCCAAATTCCTGCGGGCTTTTTTATTGCCAAAAAGGGAATTCGCGGCATGGTGGCACTGTCGATATTCGGCTTCTCTGCCTTTACCTGGCTGATGGGCACCGCAACCTCGGTTCTGGGCCTGAAGTGTATCCGCCTGGGGCTAGGGTTAACAGAGGGGCCGTGCCCGGTTGGGCTGGCCTCCACCATCAATAACTGGTTTCCGCCAAAGGAGAAGGCCACGGCCACGGGCGTCTACATCGCCGCCACCATGTTCGCGCCCATCCTCGTGCCGCCGCTGGCCGTGTGGATCGCCATGACCTGGGGCTGGCGCTGGGTCTTCTTCTCCTTTGCGATCCCTGGATTGGTCATTGCCGTCCTGTGGTATCTGCTGGTACGCACGAAGCCGTCCGAGAGCGCATTCGTCTCTAAAGCGGAGCTGGAGACCATTACCGCCGGTCAGGAGACGCCGGACGCCAGATGTGAAAACATCGTGATTTCACCAGGCTTTGCACGCCTCGATCGGCTGATCCGCGTGCGGGAGTTAGCCCCGGTAAGCACGGTGAAAGGGCTGTTTACCTCGAAGAATATTCTCGGCGACTGCCTGGCCTATTTTATGATGGTCAGCGTGCTGTACGGACTGTTGACGTGGATCCCGCTCTATCTGGTGAAAGAGAAAGGCTTTACGTTTATGAGCATGGGGCTGGTCGCCAGCATGCCGTGCATCGGTGGATTTATCGGTGCGATTTTTGGCGGCTACGTCTCAGACAAACTGCTCGGCCGCCGACGTAAACCGACCATGATGTTTACCGCCATCAGCACCGTTTTAATGATGGTCATTATGCTGAATATTCCGCAAAGCACCGTGGCGGTTTGCGTCGGACTATTTTTTGTCGGTCTCTGTCTGAATATTGGCTGGCCCGCTTTTACAGCTTATGGCATGGCTGTTGCGGACAGTAAAACCTATCCCATTGCCGCGTCCATCATCAATAGCGGCGGTAATCTCGGCGGATTTGTTTCCCCTATGCTGGCAGGTTATCTGCTGGATAAAACAGGTAGTTTTAATTCCGTGTTTATTTATTTCGGTATTTGCGCAGCCATTGGCTTAATTATGATTATGCTGCTGGAAGAACCGAAATAAATCATTAAATCTCTCTTGTCCGAATGGAGTAAATATATGCTACTGAAAAATAAAGTCGCCGTTATTACCGGCGCGGCTTCCGTACGCGGTTTGGGTTTCGCTACGGCGAAATTATATGCCGAACAGGGTGCGAAAGTGGTGATTATCGATTTAAACGCTGAAGCCAGCCGGGCTGCCGCCGCGAGCCTGGGCGACGAACATCTGGGCCTTGCGGCGAACGTCAGCAATGAATTACAGGTTAATGCCGCCATTGAGCAGGTGCTGGGGAAATACGGGCGCATCGATATTCTGGTGAATAACGCCGGCATTACTCAGCCGATCAAGCTGATGGATATCAAACGCGAAAATTACGATGCGGTGCTTGACGTCAGCCTGCGCGGCACGCTGCTCATGTCCCAGGCGGTTATTCCCACTATGCGCGCGCAAAAGTCGGGCAGCATCGTCTGCATTTCATCGGTATCGGCCCAGCGCGGCGGCGGCATCTTCGGCGGCCCACACTACAGCGCTGCAAAAGCGGGTGTGCTGGGACTGGCAAAAGCCATGGCGCGTGAGCTGGGGCCCGACAATGTGCGGGTAAACTGCATCACGCCGGGTCTTATCCAGACGGACATCACCGCAGGCAAGCTGAGCGATGAGATGAAAACGTCCATTCTGGCGGGCATTCCGCTTAACCGCCTCGGAGACGCGCAGGATATTGCCCGCGCCGCGCTGTTCCTCGGCAGCGACCTCTCTTCTTACTCCACCGGTATCACGCTCGACGTGAACGGCGGGATGCTGATCCATTAAGGAGATACGACGATGACGCATACCACAGTTCAACAGGTTGCCGCCGCGGCCTGGCGCATTCGCCGCTACGCGCTGCGCATGGGCGAAGTGCAGGGGCAGGGCTACATCGGGCAGGCGCTGGGCTATGCCGATGTGCTGGCCACCGCGTTTACCCACGGAATGAACCTTAAGCCGGGCGAGCCGGAGTGGGAAGGGCGTGACCGTTTTCTGCTCTCCCACGGCCATTACGCCATTGCCTGTTATGCGGCCCTGATTGAAGCCGGGATCGTTCCTGAAGAGGAGCTGGAGACCTACGGTGCGGACGACAGCCGCCTGCCGATGTCCGGTATGGCAACCTACACGCCAGGTATGGAGATCTCCGGCGGTTCGCTGGGGCAGGGCTTAAGCATTGGCGTTGGCATGGCGCTGGGGCTGAAGCACAAGCAGAGCGCGGCATGGGTCGTTAACTCCATGTCGGACGGCGAGCTGGACGAAGGGTCAACCTGGGAAGCGGCGATGTCGGCGGCACATCACGGCCTGTCGAACCTGATCGTGCTGGTGGACATTAACCGCCAGCAGGCGGATGGCAACTCGCACGCGATCCTAGGCTTTGAGCCGCTGGAGGATAAATGGACCTCCTTCGGCTGGTACGTCCAGCGCGTGAACGGCAACGATGTTCCTGCGCTGGTGACGGCGTTTGATAATGCCAAACGCTACCCGGAAAACCAGCCGCGCGTCATTTTGTGCGACACGCTGATGGGCAAGGGCGTGCCGTTCCTCGAAAAGCGTGACAAGAACCATTTTATTCGCGTGGATGCTGACGAGTGGCAAAAGGCACTCGCCGTGCTGGATGCCAACAAACCTGAAGGAGTGCTGTAATGAGCCAGACCACGGAGAAAAAACCGCGTTTAACCACGTCGGCGATGATTGCCTCTATCGCGGAAGAGGGCCAGGAGACGCGCGCCGCACCGTTCGGTCACGCGCTGGTGAAGCTGGCGGAACAGCGACCGGAGATCGTCGGCATGACGGCGGATCTGTCGAAGTACACCGATCTACACATTTTTGCCCAGGCCTACCCGGAACGCTTCTTCCAGATGGGCATGGCCGAACAGCTGCTAATGGGGGCCGCGGGCGGCATGGCGAAAGAGGGCTTTATTCCTTTCGCCACAACCTATGCCGTCTTCGCTACCCGCCGCGCCTACGACTTTATCCATCAGGTGATTGCTGAAGAGCACCTGAACGTGAAGATCTGCGCGGCGCTGCCGGGGCTAACCACCGGTTACGGGCCGAGCCACCAGGCGACGGAAGATATTGCGATTATGCGCGGTATTCCGGGCATGACGATTATCGATCCCTGTGACGCAATCGACACGGAACAGGCGGTGCCGGCGATGGCAGCGCACGATGGCCCTGTCTATATGCGCCTGCTGCGCGGCAAGGTGCCGGTGGTGCTGGACCAGTACAACTACCAGTTTAAGATTGGCAAAGCTGCGCTGCTGGAAGAGGGGAGCGATGTCCTGATCGTCGCCTCAGGCCTGATGACCATGCGTGCGCTGGAGGCGGCGAAGCAGCTGCGTAAGGATAACGTCAGCGTGGCGGTGCTGCACTCGCCCACCATTAAGCCGCTGGACGAAGAGACGATCCTGGCGCAGGCCGCGAAGCCGGGACGGCTGGTCATCGTGGCGGAAAACCACAGCAGCGTAGGCGGGTTGTGCGAAGCCGTCGCGTCGCTGTTGATGCGCAACCGCGTGAACGTGGATTTCGATACCGTCGCGCTGCCGGACGCGTTCCTTGATGCGGGCGCGTTGCCCACCCTCCATGACCGCTACGGGATCTCAACCACAGCCATGGTGGAGAAAATCCGGCGCAGGCTGTGATTTATCAGACGGATACGTTGCCAACGGGCGAGGGGGGCTTTACCCTCGCCTCTGTTGCGATAAAGGAGTCCGTCATGGCACAAAACATCTACGACAACCCGGCGTTTTTTGAAGGCTACGCTCAGCTTCCGCGCTCGGTGCACGGGCTGGACGGTGCGCCTGAGTGGCCTGCGCTCAAGGCAATGCTGCCTGATTTAACCGGCAAAGCGGTTATCGATCTCGGCTGCGGTTACGGCTGGTTCTGCCGCGCGGCGCGCGCGCTGGGCGCTTGCGACGTTACGGGCGTCGATATCTCAGAAAAAATGCTTGCCCGCGCGGCTGAACTGACGGATGACGCGGAGATTCACTATCAGCGTAGCGATCTGGAATCTCTTCAGCTTCGCGAAAACAGTCTCGATCTGGTCTATAGCTCGCTGGCGCTACACTACCTGCCGGAGCTGGACACGCTATTCGCCAACGTTCAGCGCGCGCTAAAACCGGGTGGCAGCCTGGTCTTCTCGATGGAGCACCCGATTTACACCTGCGCCACCCGTCAGGGCTGGCTGACCGACGACAGCGGCGAGCGGTTCTGGGGCGTGAACCATTATCAGGACGAAAGCCATCGCGTCAGCAACTGGCTGGCGGATGGAGTGATTAAATACCACCGCACGCTGGGCACCACGCTTAACGCGCTGATAAAGGCCGGGTTAACGATAAGTGAAGTCAATGAGTGGGGACCAACGCAGGCGCAGATTGACGCCTGGCCTGCATTGTCCGAAGAGGCGGAGCGCCCGATGCTGGTGCTGATTTCCGCCCGTAAGGCTCAGTAACCTACCTTGTACACCCGCCCGCTCTGCACCCCTTCCACGCTGCGGCGGTAGGCCTGGGCCACGGTCGCGGCGGGAACGCTTTCAAAGCCGGGGAAAAACCCGTCATACGCTTCGGCGGATTCCGTCAGTACCGTTGGGCTAATCAGGTTGATGCGGATCCCGCGCGGCAGTTCGCAGGCTGCGGCGCGGACAAACCCTTCCAGCGCCGCATTGACCGTGGTGGCATTTACGCCCTGCGCAATCGGCTTGTGCGCCACAATCCCACTTATCAGCGTAATCGAGCCGCCTTCGTTCAGATAATGCTGGCCGGTCAGCGCCAGGCGCACCTGCCCGAGCAGCTTATCCTGCAGGCCCTGGTTGAAGTCGCTGTCCTTCATGGTCGCGAGCGGGCCAAAGTAGAGACCACCGCTGGCGGAGACAATCGCATCCACCGGGCCGATTTTCTCAAACAGCGCCTGCACGCTCGCCTGCGAGGTGATATCCACCTGGTAGTCGCCCCGCGTGCGACCCACGCGGATGACCTCGTGACGACGGCTTAACTCTTCGGTTACGGCACGACCGACCGTACCGCTGGCACCAATAATGACGATTTTCATATCCGACTCCTCATGTTGTGAGCCCTCATTCTTTAATAAATAAAAAGTCAGATAAACTGGGCTAAAGTTAGATGATTACTAACCAGGGGTTTGGAATATGGATAAGCTTCGCGGCATGGAGACGTTTATCGCGGTGGTAGAGAGCGGCAGCTTCACCGGCGCGGCGGCGCGGCTGGAGATGTCGGCGGTGATGGTCGGGAAATATATTGCGCTGCTCGAATTTCAGCTCGGCACGCGGCTGCTGGAGCGCAATACCCGTCGCCAGAGCCTGACCGACGCCGGACGCGTTTATTTCGAAGAGGCCAGGCGCGTGCTGGAGCAGGTCTCGATTGCCGAAAGCGCGGTTGAACGGCTGCGCGCGGCGCCCGCCGGCACCCTGCGCGTCACCGCCCCCACGTCGTTTGGCGGCTGCGCGATCGCCCCTCTGACGGCCACATTTTTGCAGCGCTACCCGGAAGTGCGTATCGAACTGGATCTCACCAACCGGATGGTTGATCTGGTGGAAGAGGGGGTCGATCTGGCCATTCGCATTGGCGATATCCGCAATGACGATCTGGTGGCGAAATATCTGTGTCCCTACAACATGGTGATCTGCGCCGCGCCGGATTATCTGGCGCGACACGGCACGCCGCAGACGCCCGCCGATCTGGTGGATCATCTGTGCCTGTCGCACACGGTGTGGACCGCGCGCAACGAGTGGCGGCTGCCGGGTGCGGAAGGGGAGGTGCGCTGGAAGCGGGATGCGATCTTAAGATGCAACGACGGCTACGGCTTACGCATGGCGGCGCGAGCCGGGGCAGGGCTGCTGCTGCAACCGGAAGTGCTGGTGGCGGAAGAGCTGGCAAGCGGCAGGCTGGTGCGTGTGCTGGAGCCGTTCACGCCCGCGCCGAGGCCGGTGCATTTACTGTGGCGTCAGGATTTGCGTCCCCTCCCTAAGCTAACGGAATTTATTGCGCATATTCTGCTAAGATTGGGCACAATATAAAAAAAGAAGGTAATCAAAGAATGTCTGCAAACAAACTCGCCAGCAGCGCGCAGGGCCTGCAATCATCTGCCATCCGTGAATTATTAAAACATAGCAAAATGGCGGGCGTGATTTCGCTGGGCGGCGGTATTCCCAATCCGGACCTGTTCGATCGCGAAGGGCTTAAAATTGCCGCCGATGCCGTGTTGTCACAGAATTTTGGCGAGGCGTTCCAGTATGGCCTGACGGAAGGCGTACCGGGGCTGCGCGAAGAAATTAAACGCATCTGCGAGGGGCGCGGCATCGCCTGTAAGGCCGATGACGTGGTCATTACTTCCGGCTCTCAACAATCTCTGGACGTGCTGGCGCGTGCGTTAATTAATCCGGGCGATACGGTTGTCGTTGAACGTCCTACCTATCTCGCCGCGCTGCAGGTCTTTGGCCTGGCACAGGCGAATTTTGAATCCGTCGGCACCGACGGCGACGGCATGAAGGTCGATGAACTTGAGGCGTTGGTGGCGAAGAAAACCATCAAGGCGGTTTATATCGTTCCAACCTTTGGTAACCCTGGCGGCGTAACGCTTTCCGAAGCGCGCCGTAAACAGCTGGTGGAATTATCAAAGCGCTATGATTTCGTGATTATCGAAGACGATCCGTACAGCGAAATTAACTACACCGACGACGTGTTCCGCCCGCTGATTGCCCATGCGAAAGATATCGGCAATGAGGATAACGTGGTGTACACCTCTACCTTCTCCAAAATCCTCGCGCCGGGCACCCGCGTGGGCTGGGGGCTGGTGCCGGAATGGCTGAAGCGCGCGGTGGTGAACCTCAAGCAAACCACCGATCTGCACACCAGCACGCTGTCCCAGCTGATGACCTACGAGTACCTGAAAACCGGGCGTCTGGCGAACCAGATTAAAATGATCCGCGAGGCCTATCGCCAGAAATACCTGACGTTTGCAACGGAACTGGAAGCCGAGCTGGGCGATGTGATGTCGTTCCACAAGCCGAAGGGCGGGATGTTCCTGTGGGCAAAAATGAACAACGGCATGAATACGACGAAATGGCTGGAAAAAACCTTAAGCAACGGCGTGGTGTTTGTACCGGGCGAGTTCTTCTACTGCAACGAACCGGACCCGACAACGCTGCGCATGTCATTCGTCACCCCAACGGATGAGCAGCTTAAAGAAGCGGTTCGACGCCTGAAGATCTCCCTGTAACAGAGCGCGCATAACGGCAGTTGCCGTTTTGCGCGCAGGGTGAGCTTATTGCGTGGCGTGGGCGAGCGCGCGGTCTGAAGCATCGCCGCCGATCGTCTGCGTCACTTCATGGATACGACAGATTTTCCCCTCGCGCAGTGCGGCAAACATATACACCTCTAATTCCGCCTGGCGACCATCTGGATATGTCACCGTAGCCCAGTGCCGGTCTGCTAAAAGATTCTCGTGACAGGCCAGCTCTTCAACCCTGAATGCGATCGCGCGGATCTGCGAGCGGACGTGGTTCAGGTGCTGCACAAAACCCCGATAATCAAGCGCGTGACCATCCGTGTACTGCTGGTAATCGGGCGTGAACACCTCTGCGGGATCTAATTCGCCTTTGAACAAGCGGCTTAACAGGCACGCCATTTTTTCGCGCTGTAGGGTATTGTCAGGCTGGGCTATCAGGGTTGTGATGATGCTCATGTTGGCTCCTTGTGTAGTTGAGCCACCATTATCCTTGACAGTCGACGTCGCAGTTTCTGTAATACGTCGATGAATAACGATTTTCGGCCAGGATAAGATGATCGGTACAGAGACGCTCCGCCATCCCGGCGGTTACCGCACCGCGTGGCACAGCCATCCCACCGGACAGCTCTGGCGTATTGCAACGGGGCTGCTGGTGATTGAGACCCAACAGGGGCGTTCGGTTGTACCGGCAAACCATATTGGCTGGATCCCGCCGGGCCAGCAGCACGCCGCCTTTTCTGAAAGCGCGATAAAAGGCTGCGCTATCTATCTTGACCCTGCGTGCTGTGCAATGCTTCCCGATGCCCCCGCGCTGTTCGAGCCCGACGATCTCACTCATGCACTGTTTTCCCGCTTAAGCGTTGCAGAAAACGAGTACGATCCGCGAAAGCTCACCCTGCTGCTGGATGAGCTTGCCCTGACGCCTCAGGTGCGCTTTTATCTGCCCGTACCAACGGATCCGCGTCTGAAGAACGTGGTCAGCCACTTGCTGCAGTGTGTCGATGATAATCAAACGGTCAAGAGCCATGCCAGCCATGCCGGGATGAGCGTGCGTACGTTTAACCGTCGATTTAGCGCCCAGACGGGAATGAACTTCGTCAACTGGCGGCAGCTGGCGCGCGTCATGCAGGCAATGGAGTGGCTGGCGGCGGGGAAGCCCGTGGGATGGATTGCGCTGTCCTGCGGCTACAGCAGCGTCAGCGCATTTATTGAGGTTTTCAGAATGTGGACCGGTAAAACGCCGGGGCAGTGGGGGATTAAAGGTGGCTAAAGTGAACGGAATGACCACCACAGCCGTATGTTCCCCTCACCCTAACCCTCTCCCCAAAGGGGCGAGGGGATTGTTCAGTGCTAGCATTAATGTGTGGGGAACCCTCAGCCTTTGGGGTGAGGGAGAAGATCGTAGCCGCTGCCCGGCTAAGACTATCGCTCCCTCAGCGCCTCCTTCGCCCGGTTAAACGGCTTGATCAGATAATCCAGTACCGTTTTCTCTCCGGTCTTGATGTCCACTGTGGCAATCATCCCCGGCACGATCGAGAAATGCCTGCCCGCCTTATTCACCAGGTAATCCTGGCTGGTGCGGATAAACACGCGGTAGTAGAACACCTCCGGCTTGGCCTCGTCCTGGATAGTGTCCGGTGATATGGTCTCCACCACCCCGTGCAGCCCGCCGTAGATGGCGTAATCGTAGGCGGTGATCTTCACCAGCGCCTCCTGGTTCGGGTGGATAAAGGCGATATCGCGCGGCGAGAGGCGGGTTTCAATCAGCAGATGATCGTCCACCGGCACAATCTCCATCAGTTCGCCGTTGGGCGGGATCACGCCGCCGATGGTGGTGACTTTGATGTTTTTCACGATCCCGCGCACCGGGGATTTTACCGTCAGGCGGGTGACGGAATCCTCGCGGCCTTTGAGGATCGCCGAGACCATATCCACCTCGGCGTTGGCCTTGGATAGCGCCTCGCGCGCCTGAACGTAATACTGGGAACGCACGTCGGTGAGCTTCAGTTCCAGGTCGCTTTTCTGCCGCTGCAGGCGGAGCACTTCCACGTGGCTGGCGGCGCCGGTTTTTACCAGCCGCTGGGTGATCGCCAGCTCTTTGTTTGCGAGATCTAACGCTGAACGCAGTTCACGCTGCGTGTCCTCAAGCTGCGCGCGGCGCGAATTGTAGAGCCGCGTTTCGGCGGCGGTCAGTTCGGTCCATTTCTCCAGCGAAGGCGGGAACTTCAGCGGCAGATCGTTCACCTCGGCGTACAGACGGGCGCTGGAGGCCAGCGACGCGCGATAGCGCGCCGCGCTTTCGCCGACGTTCGATTCGGAACGCGTTGGATCCAGCCGCGCCAGCACCTGTCCGGCCTGCACCTGATCGCCTTCGTGTACGTTCAGCTCGGTGAGGATCCCCCCATCCAGCGACTGCAGCACCTGCTCGCGCGAGCTGGGGATCACTTTTCCGGTTCCCGTTGAGACTTCATCCAGCATCCCAAACCACGCCCAGACGCCCAGCGCCACAAACATCAGCAGCGAAAAGATCACAATCCGCCGCGCGCCGGTATAGCCGCTTTCTGAGTCGAGCGCATTATCCAGATCGTCCATCGCGGCTACGTCACGCTGACTGATTTTCATTTTTCCACTCCCGTCCGGTTGCTGCCTGCTGCTGTTGCTGCATTCGGCTGTTGTTCAGCGCCTGCGCTTTTGGCGCGTCCATGACCAGCATCCCATCTTTCAGCACGACCACGCGCTCCACCAGCTCCAGCACCGGCACGCGGTGGGTGGCGACAACCAGCGTCCGGTTGCCGAGCCACGCCCCCAGGCGCTGGATAAATTCCCGCTCGGTGTGCTCGTCAAGGGAAGCGGTCGGCTCGTCCATCAGCACGATATTCGGATCGCGCAGCAGCATCCGCGCCAGCAGAATTGACTGCCGCTGCCCGCCGGACAATCCCACGCCGTTCTCCATAATCGGGTAGTCCAGCCCCTTCGGCAGCTTCTGCACAAAGCTGGCCGCGCCGCACATCTCCAGCACCTCGAAGATCTCTTCGTCGGTGGCGCGCGGCATGCCGAGGGTGATGTTCTCGCGCAGGGTGCCGTAAAATAGCCGCGCGTTCTGGGTCATAAAGCCGACGTTTCGCCGCACGTCGGCCACGTCCAGATGCGGCAGGCTGAGGTTGTCGAGCCGCAACTCGCCGGCGGCCAGATCCATGCCGCCCGCCATCGCCTGCAGGAGAGTGGATTTGCCCGCGCCGTTACGCCCGAGGATCGCCACTTTCTCGCCCGGCCTGATCTCCAGACGGTTAATGCGCAGCGCCATGCGCGGATCTTCCGGCTGATAGCGGAACTGCGCCTGCTCGAAAAGATAGTGTCCGCGCAGCACGTCCTGGCGGATCGGCGTCTCTTCACGCTGATTTTCAGTAGGAAGCTGCATAATACTGTCCAGCCCCTCTTTGGCGGCTTTCACCTGCTGCCAGCGGGCGAGTACGCCGCACAGCGTCGCCATCGGGGCGATCATCCGCGAGGCCAGCATCGAGGCGGCTACCACCGAGCCGGTAGTCAGCGTGCCATCAATCACCATCGGCGCGCCAACCACGATCACGGCTGCGTAAACCAGGCTCTGAACGGTCATCCCCCAGCTGATCAGGTTCTGCGTCAGCTCGCGGGTGCGCAGGCCGGATTCCGCGGTGATCTGGATATAGCTGTTCCACTGCTGTAAAAAGCGGTTCTCCGCCTGCATCAGCTTGATGTCCTCCAGCCCCTGCACGCTCTCCACCAGCACCGCGTTGCGCAGGGTGGATTCATGCGCCGACTGCTTCGCCAGCTCCGCCAGCTTCTTTTGCAGCAGCAGGCCCGGCAGGACCATGATCACTGCCGCTACCGGGGCGATCCACGCCAGCTGCGGGGCGATGATCGCCAGCACCACCACAAACAGGAAGAAGAAGGGCAGATCGACAATCGTCGAGATGGTGGAGGAGGTGACCATCTCGCGGATCTGCTCCAGCTCGCGCAGCTGGGAGATAAAGCTGCCGGTGGAGCGCGGAATGGCGCTGTGGCGCAGCCGTAACGCGTGGCCGAACACGCGATCCGAGACGCGCAGATCCGAGCGTTTGCCCAGCAGATCCATAATGTGCCCGCGCGCAACGCGCAGCACAAAGCCAAACAGGGTGGCGATCAGCACCCCGATGGTCAGCACGTAGAGCGTCGGGTAGGACTGGGCGGGGATCACCCGGTCATACACCTGCATGGAAAAGACAATGCCGGAGAGGGAGAGCACATTGATAAACAGCGCCGCCAGCATCACCCAGCTGTAGGGGCGCAGGTCGCGCATCACCAGCCGGTAGAGCCAGTCCGGACGGTACTTTGAGATGTAGGCGTCCACGCGGCTGTCCTTAAGCGCGGCCAGCGGACGCAGGGCGATAACGTGGCGGATGGCGGGCAACATTGCGCTCATCGACAGGCGGTTGGTGTATGTCTTGTCGTCGAAAAAGCTGACCTCGAGCGTATCTTCTCCGTCGAAATTCTCGATCACGCCGATTTTTCCGTCGTTCAGCGCCACCACCACCGGCAGACGCCAGCTGTTGATCGACTGCTGATCGGCCGTCAGCAGCTGGAACGTCAGCCCGGCTTCACGGGCAAGCTGAGTCAGCGCGGGCACCATCGGTTTGCCTTTCAGCCACGGCGCGCCCGCGACGAGCGAGCCTGGCGAACAGGCAACGCGGTAGCGCGTGGCGACAAAGCCAAACGCCTGAGCCCACTGCTCCAGCGCCTCATCCGTCATCGTTTCCCCCTGCGGGATGTCGCGTTGCTTCATGGCTGGATCTCCACGGTCTGGATGGTGCGGTTATCAAGATCGAACGCATGACGCAATTGCCCGGTGTTATAGAGGCAGTTGAGCTGCAGCTGATGCAGCTGACCGAGGGTCTGCTGCTGGGTAAAGCGCGCCTGATAGACCTCCTGCTCGGCGTTGAGCACGTCCAGCAGCGGGCGCGAGCCGAGATCGAGATACTGCTGCTGGTAGAGCTCGCGGGTGCGGGCGCTGAGCGCCTCCTGGCGGCCCTGAATTTGCAGCGTGCTTTGCAGGCTCATGACCTGGCTGCGGGCCTCCAGCAGCTTCTGGCGGACATCGAGGCGCGTGCGCTGAATGGTCGACTGCGCCGCTTCCACCGCGTGACCGGCGGCGTTGCGTCGGGCGGTGAGTCCGCCGCCCTGATAGAGCGGCATCTGGACTTTCACCCAGGCGGAATATTGGGTGCGGTCCCGCGTTTCGTTACCCGCGTAGCGATCGTTCAGGTAGTGACGGACTTCCGGCTCCAGCGAGACGGTTGGCGTCATCTGCGCGTCGGCGTAGTCAAGGTTAGCCTGAGCGACGTTCGCCTGTGCCCAGGCGGCGAGGACCGCAGGCACCAGACGATCGTCCGGCTCGGCGATATCGCAACTGCGGGCCAGCTTCTGCGGAAAGTCATTGCTGATATCGTTCAGGCTGTTCCAGCCGAGAAAGCTCATCAGCGTGGCGCGGGCGCTGTCGAGGCTGGCCTGATACTGCATCAGCTGGGCGCGCGCCCCTTCAATGCGCGCGTCGGTCTGCACCACGTCAGACAGGGAAGTGGCCCCTTCGTCGTTACGCTGGCGGGTCAGGGTGCCTATTGATGAGAGGGCGTCAAGCTGCTCTTTGGCGGTGTCGACCATCTGCTGCCAGGTTTGCACCTGCACCATGGCGATAGCGGTATCGTGGGCGATGGTGTCGATACTGACCAGCACGTTGGCCTGCTGCTGGGCGACCCCGGCGTTTTCGGCCCGCACCTGGCTTGCCACTTTGCCGAAGTCGTAGAGCATCTGTGAAAGAGAGAGCACCAGCGACGGCGTAAAGCCGTTCTGGTCGCCGTCGTGGGAATACCCGTTGTCCATGCCGGCGTTGATTTGCGGATAGTATTTCGATTTGGCGACGTCGACCTCTTCGTTCTGTTCGTAGAGTTTGCCCACGGCTTCAGCGATCGCCGGGTGCCAGGTGACGGCGCGATTAACGGCCTCGCCAAGCTGTAGTGAACCGGGAGCGGCTTTGCCTGCCACCGGGGCGACGCGGCCATTCAGTGAGGGGAGTTCCTGCGTTTCGCGGAGCTGTCCGGTATTGATGGTTGCCGCCGGGTTTGCCGCGATGGCGGGTACAGATATCAGGCAGCACGAGAGCCACCAGTAAGGAATCTTTATTCCCATGTCTTGTCCCTAATAAAAAAGTACAGCTTTATTATTTATGCCCGGGCGCTATGCGCCCGGGTCATGTCCTGCAGGTGTTATCAGGTAATGATGTGTTGCTGGTTCACAAGCTCGTCGTACGTGGTCTGCACGTTATCAAGCGTAACGAGTGCAGTATTAGTGTAGGTGCTCCCTGCGCCGTCACGGTCGATGGAGATCACAGTGTTGCTACCGCTTTGCGTGACATTGATATAATTCCCCAGCGAGGCGGTATTACCGTCCCAGCCCACAAGCAGATCGCCAATGTCGATCTTGTCTCCCTGCGCCAGGGAGAAGTTCGTCCAGTGGTCGCCGCCGGCGCTGGTGATGTTGCCCCCCGTCGCGTTGCCCGCCGTGCTGTTCAGCACCTGATAAATCAGGGTGTCGCCGTAGGCCGTACCGCTAATCACATCGTTATGCTCCGAACTGATAAATTTCGGCGCCATGTTGATGGTCAGCGACGCGGTGTCCGTGGTGCCGTTGGCAGCGGTCAGGGTGTAGTTAAAGACCTCCTTCGTGGTAATGGTAGAGAGCGATATCCCCGGGTTGAGCGTATAGGTGTAACTGCCGTCTGCGGCAATCGCCAGCGTGCCGTAGTGACCCGTGATGCTCGACTGCGTGCTGCCGGTGTAGGGATCCAGCGTAGTGGTAACGCCGTCGTAGCCGGTAATGCTCACGCGGGTATCCACCGAGTGCAGCTGGTCCATCGTCCCTGCGGAACCGGTGCCGTCGAAAATGTTGCCGTCAACGGTGTGGGTGCCCGTGGCGTCGAACTGCGACAGCGAGTAGCTTGTGCCGGTGACGCTTGGGGTGATGGTGATATTTCCTACTCCCAGCGGCCCCATTCTGCCGGTATAGCTCAGGGTGTAGGTCCCCGCCTCCAGGTCGAGACCCGTCAGGTTGACCGTTGCCGTGCCGCCCAGCAGCAGCCCGCCGTTGAACGAGCCGGTTCTGACGGTGGTGGCGCCGTTGGTCAGCGTCCAGTCAACCGTCAACCCTGTAAGCGTCAGCAACGAGGCGACGTTAAACGACAGCACCACGTTGTGCAGCGCGGTATTGGCATCCACCACGAAGGTGCCGGAGCCGGAGCCTTGGGTTGAAGCGAGCAGCGCGGCGTTCCAGCTCGCCGACCCGACGGTTGTATCCGAGTACGCGGCGGTGGGGTGTACCGACGTCACGTCCATTGCGGTGCTGACATCATTCACCGCATCCATCGGCTGCGCGGTTGGGGTGATGTTGAGCGAAGCCGTGTCTTTCGTGCCGTCCGGCGCGGTAATGGTGTAGACGAAGGTATCCGGGGTGCTGATGTGGTCAACGCCGACGCCGCTATTCAGGGTGTAGGTGTACTCCCCGGCCGCGTTGATGCTCAGCGTACCGTACTCACCGGTAATGTTCGTCAGACCGCTGCTGTTCACCGCTACGCCATTAACTTCCGTCACCAGCGTGCCGACTGGCGCAATATCATCCGACAGAACGTCCCCGGTAGTGCTCGCGCTGACGCTCGCCACGCTGTAGACATGATCCTGCAGTACGTCCAGCGTGTAGGCCGTCAGGGCGGTGATCCCCGCTGCCGTATTCAGCAGGAACAGGTACTCACCGGCCGGCAGCTGCAGCGTCAGCTGAGGCGAGGTGCCGCCCAACAGCGGCGCGCGCAGCCAGCCTGGTTCAACGCGCATCTGCTCGAAGGTCTGGGTCGCGTTGTTGAACTTGTAGACGTACAGATCAAACACCGACGCCAGCGCCACGCCGCCCACGGAGGCCTGGATGGTCATGGTGCGGGTAGTGCCTTCCTCCACGTTATAGATGATGGGATTGGTCATATCGTCCAGCAGGTTCAGCCCCAGCGTGTTGCCAAGATTGATTCCCACCAGGGTAAAGCCGCCCTGGGACGACGTACCGTTGTTAATCGCGTTGACGGTGGTATCGAAGGTCAGCGAGTTCGTATCGTCAACCGCGACAATACCGCTGGTGGCGGTACCGGTGCCCAGCGACAGCACCAGATTCGCCGACGCGCTGACGCCGTTATGCGTGATGGTGTAGCTGAAGCTCTCCGTCCGGCCAATCACCGATGCGCTGGTGTTGGTCAGATCGTAGGTGTAACTGCCGTCGCGGTTAATGGTCAGCGTACCGTACTGACCCTGGATCACCGTGCCGTCGGCAGTGACGCTGGTGGTGACACCCTGGGCGTTAGTGACGGCCGTGACCGTTGCCCCTGCCGGAGCGTTGTCGCTGCCTGCGGTTGGGTCAACGTCGGTGATCACGTTACCGCCGAGGCTGGTGTCGCCCGTAACGGTGCCCGGCCCGGTCTCTTTCACCGCCACGTCGAGGCTGGTGTAGGAGCCGGTTGCCAGCAGGTTGGTGTTATAGCTCAGCACGCGGTAGTTGCCGTCCGCCAGCCCGGTCAGGTTTAGCGAAACGCCGGTTGCCCCCAGGGTCAGCAGGTCGGCAAACTGCGGCTGTCCGGTATCGACTACGGTAGTCCAGGTGTTGTTAACGGTGTCAAAGCGCTGAACCACCAGCTCAAGGGTGTTGAGCAGAGAGAGCACGGCCCCCGTGGCGTTGGCGTTCACGACGATATCCGCGCTGCCGCCGCTGCCCACGGTGAAGTTGACCTGAGCGGTGTCATTACCGAGCAGCGTCAGGACGTTGCCCACGGCACCGACCAGCAGGAAGCCGTAGTCGCTGTACTGGCTGTTGGTGACGGTGGCCGTGGTGCTGAGATCCAGCTCTTCGACATTATTGCTGGCGGAGAGCGGCACCACCGGCGCGAGCGCCGAGCCGGGCTGCGAGATATTGCCCGCCACGTCGGTGGCGGTGATTTGCAGCGTCTGGCCTTCAGTCTGTTTGTTAACGAAGGTGTAGCTGTACGTGCCGTTGCTGCCCGCTGTGGTCGTGACCGTCGAGCCGTCCGTGAGTCGGATGGTGACGGTACTGCCTGCTTCAGCATTCCCGGTTAATACGCTACCGTCGGCGTTGAAGGTTCCGGTTGGGGCCGTTGGCGCGGTCAGATCGACGATAATCGTCGTCACGGCCGATGCCGGGCTGGTGTTGCCTGCGGCATCGGTGGCCGTGGCGGTGAAGTTGTGGGTGCCCTGCGTCAGCGTGGTGGTTTCCGGCAGCGTCCAGTTGCCATTGCCGTCGGCGGTGACGATGCCCACCAGCGTGATGCCATCGTAGATCCGTACCGTTGCATTCGCTTCGGCGGTCCCGCTCAGGGCCGGACGCGTGTCGTTGGTCGGGTTGGTGCCGGTTACCGGACCGATGACGCTACCGACATCATCAATTACCGAGCTGATGACCGGCGCTGCCGGAGCAAGGGTATCGACGTTAATCGTGTACCCGGCGGTTGGCGCGCTGGCATTGCCCGTCGCATCGGTGGCGGTAAAGGTCAACGTGTGCGGGCCGTTGCCCAGCGCCGGAGAAGGCGTATAGCTCCACGCCCCGCCGGTGGCGATCACGCTGCCGATCTGCACGCCGTTATCGAAGATTTTCACCGTAGAACCCGCTTCCGCCGTACCGCTGAGGGTTGGCTGCGCGTCGTTGGTTATTCCTCCGTTCGCTACTGGCGTTGCCGCATTGCCGACGTCATCCAGAATGCTGGTGAGCACCGGCAGCGCTGGCGGCGCGGTGTCAATCGTCAGACTGAAGCTTGCGGACGACGCGCTGGTGTTGCCTGCGGCATCCGTAGCCTGCGCGGTGAAGCTGTGCGCCCCCTCTGTCAGCGTGGTATTGAGTAAGATACTCCAGCTGCCGCTGCCGTCTGCGGTGCCCGTCCCGACCAGCGTGGTTCCCTCATAGATATTCACGGTGGCAAACGGTTCGCTGGTTCCGACCAGCCGCGGTACGGTGTCGTCGGTCGTCTGCCCGGACGTGATTGGCCCGGTAATGCTCCCCACATCGTCAATCGCTTGGCTGATAACCGGCGCGGTGGGTGCCGTGCTATCGACAACCAGCGTAAAGCCTGGCGAGGCGGGGCTGATGTTCCCTGCGGCATCGGTGACCGTGGCGGTCCAGGTGTGGCTGCCAGCCGCCAGCGGCGTGGACGGCGTAAAGCTCCATGCACCGGTACCGTCAGCCAGCGCGGTGCCGACAGGCTGCCCGTTTTCATAGATAGTGACCGTGGCGTTGGCCGTCGCGGTGCCGCTCAGCGTTGGCGTGGTGTCGTCGGTGCTTTGCCCGGAAGTGAGCGGGGTTTGAATACTGCCCACGTTATCTGCCGCGGCTGAAATGACCGGCGCAGACGGCACGCCCGTATCCACCGTCAGGTTAAACGGTGCCGTTGCAGTACCCACGTTGCCCGCCGCGTCGGTGGCGTTGAAAGTAATGGCATGCGGTCCGTCGATCAGATCGATACCCGGCGTGAAGGTCCAGCTGCCCTGGGCATTGACCACGGCGGTGCCAATTTCGTTGCCATCAACAATCACGTGCACCGTAGAACCCACGTCGCCCGTACCGTTGAAGGTCGGACGCGCGTCGTTAGTGCTGTTACCCGACGTGAGCGTCCCCGTGGTCGGTGCGACATCGTCAATCACGCTGGTCACCACCGGCACGCCGGGGCCTGCGGTATCGACGGTGAAGGCGAAGACCGACGAGTTCGCCGAGGCGTTGCCCGCGGCATCCGTTGCGTACGCGCGCAGGGAGTAGCTGCCGTCGTCCAGCGGCGTGGTCGGGGTGAAGGACCAGTTACCGTTTCCGTCGACGGTCGTCGTACCCAACTGCGTACCGTTATTCATGATGTAGATGGTGCTGCCTGCCTGTCCGGTGCCGCTAATCGTTGGGGTGTTGTCGTTGGTCGCCTGCCCGCTGGTGAGGTTGCCCGTGACGCCGCCAGGGACGTTATCACTTACCGTATCCAGCGTTGGAACCGTCGGCGCCGTGAGGTCAACCACCACGCTCCACGGGGCGGAGACCAGGCTCAGGTTACCCTGCGGATCGGTTGCCTGAACCGTGAACGCGTGTGGCCCTTCGACAAGCGCGGTCTCTGGCGTAAAGCTCCACGCGCCGGTGCCATCAGCCGTAACCACGGCAATCTGGGTAGCGCCATCGAAAATGGTCACGATGCTGTTTGCGTCCGCTGTCCCCGAAAGGGTTGGCGTGGCGTCGTTCGTTTCGCTGCCGCTGGCTACCGGGGTGGCGGTATTGCCCACATTATCCGTTACGCTGGTGATGACCGGCGTGGTGGAAATGGAATCTACCACGATGGTGAAGTCCGCCGAAGGACCGCTCTGATTTCCCGCCGGATCGGTCTCGCGGATGGTCAGAACATTACTGCCTTCTGGCAGGGCGGGCGTGGTGTAGCTCCAGGTGCCGGTATTACCAACCACCACGCTGTCCAGCAGCACGCCGTTGTTGTAGATGGAGATGGTATCACCCACCGCGCCGGTGCCGGTGAGGGTCGGCTGGCTGTCGTTGGTGGTCTGGCCGCTGGTCAGCGGACCGGTGACAGGACCCACGTCGTCAATGACCGAGCCAATAGTTGGCGTGCCCGGCGCGGTCAGATCGACGGTTACGCTGGCCGCCGGAGAGCGGCCGCTGGTGGCACCGTTGAGGGTCGCGGTCACCTCAAAGGTGTGCAGCCCCTCGCCAAGCGCGGCCGGCGTATAGCTCCAGTTGCCGCTGCCGTCGGCGGTCACCGTTGTCAATGGCGTCGTGCTACCGTCCTGATAGATAGTAATCACGCTGCCCGCTTCGGCCGTACCGGTAAGCGTTGGCGTGGTGTCGTTGGTGGTTTTGCCTTTCACATCGCCGGTGACCGGGTCCACGTCATCGACGATGGCCGTAATGACGGGTACCTGCGGCAGCTCAAGCGGCGAGTCGGTGACGATAAAAGGCACGTCAGCGCTGGCATTTCCTGCGGCGTCCGTGGCGGTCACGGTCAGCGTGGTTGGATCCAGCTGCGCCGGGCTCAGCGCAATGGAGAAGCTGCCGTCGCTGCCGACAACGCCGGTACCAATGACCGTGCCACCGCTGTCTTTCACGGTAATGGTGCTTCCCTCTTCGCCGGTACCGGTCAGCGGTGTTCCTTCATCAGCCAGGAGCATATTGCCCGGATCGGCCGGGGCGACGGTATCGACCGTCACGCTCAGCGGTGCTGAACTGCCAGAGAGGTTACCCGCCGGATCGCTGGAAGAGACGGTGAAGGTATATGTAGCATCCGGCAGCGTCGCGTCGGCAGTCCAGCCCCAGGTGCCATCCGGCTGCACTGTTACCGTCACGGCAGATGGCGTGCCGTTTACGGAAACGATCACGGTAGTTCCCGGCTCACCGGTCCCGGTAAGGGTTGGCGTGCCGTCCTGCGTATACAGCTGGTTGTTGGAGAGCTGGCTGTCAGCAACGGCGCTAATGACGGGGATTTCCGGCGCAAGGGTATCAAGCGTGACGGAAACGACCGGGCTCGGCGCGCTGACGTTACCCGCGGCATCGACTCCCGCAACGGTGATGTTCAGCAGGCCGTCCTGCTGTGGTGGCAGGACAAAGCTCCATTCTCCGTTAACGACATCGACACGTCCTACCTCAACGCCGTTATTGTAAACGATGACCGTGTCGCCAGTCGTGCCGGTACCTCCGACGGTTGGCGTCGCATCGGTGATTAAGCCCCCATTCGGCTGGCCCCCGACGGCGTCAAACACCGGGACATCCGGTGCTACGGTATCCACGGTAATCGTAATCGCTGGCGACGGGTCAGAGACGTTGCCCGCCTCATCGGTGGCGGTGGCGGTATAGACGTGGCTGCCTTCCCCAATATTACTGTCAGGACGCCAGCTCCAGTTGCCGTTGCTGTCTACCGTCACGGTGCCCACGATGGTCGGTGTGCCGTTAACGGTATCAGTGATGTTGATAACGTCATTCGCCGTACCGGTGCCGCTCAGGATCGGGCGCGGATCGTTGGTGGTTCCGCCATCGGGAACGGGGCCGGTTATCTGGCTGACGCTGTCGGTAATCACCGGTGCTGCTGGTGCTGTTGGCGCATCGGTATCAATGGTGATGGTGACCGGCTGCGACGGGGCGCTTTCGTTGCCCGTGCCGTCCATATTGGTGACGGTAAGGGTAATGTCATAGGTGCCGTTAGGCAGCGGGGTAGCTGGCGTCCAGGTCCAGTTGCCGGTGCCGTCCACGAGCACATCATCAAGCTTGACCCCACCGTTGTAGATGGTCACGGTATCGCCCGGATTGCCGGTGCCGCTCAGGGTCGGCGTGGTGTCGCGGGTGGTTTCTCCCGGGTTCAGCGGCGTTTCTGTGCCGTCAGGATTGACGGTGATTGCCGGGATCTCCGGCGTGGCTGGCGGAACGGTATCTACCGTCAGTTCAAACGGCGTTGAGATGGTGGTATTGCCCGCGGCATCCGTGGCATGCACCGTCAGCGTATGCGGGCCGTCGGTGAGCGGGATAATGGGGGTAAAGCTCCAGCCGCCGCTGCCGTCGAGGGTCGCGGTGCCGAGCAGGGTGGTACCGTCATAGACGGTAATCACCGCATCTGCCGGCGCGGTGCCGCTCAGGGTCGGCGTGGTGTCGTCGGTGGTGTCGCCGCTGGTAAGCGGCCCGTTAACGCCGCCGACGTCATCGGTTACGGTGGCGATAGTGGCCGCCGCTGGCGGCGTGGTATCGACGGTCAGGGTAAAGCCGCCTGACGGCTGGCTGGTATTACCCGCTCCATCGGTGGTGACGGCGGTAAAGGTATAGGTGCCGTTAACAAGCGGTGTGGTTGGGGTATAGGTCCACGTGCCGCTGCTGTCGATCACAATTGTCGTGAGATCGACGCCGTCCTGGCGGATGGTGACGGTTGAGCCCGGCTCCGCGGTGCCGTTGAGCGTCGGCGTGGTGTCATTGGTGCTGTCGCCAGAGTTGAGCGCGCCGAGGCGCTCTGGCACATCATCCACCACCTGGGTAATGACCGGCGCATCCGGGGCAACGCTGTCAATGATGATGCCCCAGCTGTTGGAAACGTCGCTAATGTTGCCCGCCGCGTCAGTTGCGACGGCGGTCAGGGTATGTTGACCCTCAGCGATCGGGGTGTCCGGAGTAAAGCTCCACGCGCCGAGGCCATCGGCGACGGCGGTTCCAATATCAACCCCATCCACGCGGATGGTGACCGTGGCGTTGGCCGCGGCGGTACCGCTGAGCGTCGGAGTTGAATCATTGGTGGTCTCATTGAGGTCGAGCGAGCCAGTACGTTCAGGCACATCGTCAACGACCTGCGTAATCACCGGGGCGGCCGGTGCCGTCCCGTCGACGATAATGGTCCACGCGTTCGATTGTCCGCTCGGGTTACCGGCGGCATCCGTCGCCGTTGCCGTCAGCACGTATGTGCCATCGGCCAGCGGTGAGGGCGGCGTAAAGTTCCACAGGCCGGATGAGGGGACGACCACCGTGCCGATGATATCGCTGCCGTTGAAAATCGTGATGGTCGAACCGGGTTCGCCCGTGCCGTTCAGGGTCGGCGCCCGGTCGTTGGTCAGCCCATTCTGGTCCACGGGACCGGTTGTGTTCAGCACGTCGTCAATCACCGACACGATAACCGGGGCCTGCGGTGGGGTGATATCCGGCGCTGCTGCGGAGGTTGCTGGCCCCGTGTTGCCCGCAGCGTCGGTGGCGTCTGCGGTCAGGATTTCGCCGTTGAGCTTAGGCGGGGTCAGCGTCAGGCTAAAGTTGCCCTCGCTGTCGGCCACAGGGGTGCCAAGGATAGCGTCGCCTTCACGGATGGTTACCGTGCTGCCAGGCTCCGCGGTGCCGGTGATGGTGCCGCCATCATTCGATACGACGAGGTCGCCGGGGGCCAGCGGCGGCGTGGTGTCCACGGTGAAGATGATTGGCTCTGAGGCCGCACTCTGGTTTCCGGCTGCATCGGTTTCAACGACGGTTATCGTGTGCGTTCCGTCCGCGAGCGGGCCGTCTGGCGTGACGCTCCAGGTGCCGTTCGGCAGCACCGTTGTGGTTCCAACCGCAACGCCGTTATCGTAGATAGTGATTGTGCCACCGGGCTCGCCCGTTCCCGCCAGGATCGGCTTTGACGCATCGGTAGGCGTGCCTGCGGTTATGGTCCCTCTGATCGCACCCGTGTCGTCGGTCAGCACAATCGCGGTTGGCGCGGTCGGCGGAGTAAGATCCACGGTGAGGGTAAATACCGGTGAGGCCGGTCCGAGGTTGCCGGCGGCATCGGTTGCCCGCACGGTAATCTGGTGGGTGCTTTCAGTCAGATCGGTTGACGGGGTAAATGTCCAGGTGCCGTTGCTGGCGACGAGCGCCGTGCCAATGGCGACTCCGCCATCATAGATGGTTACGGTGGAGCCCGCCTCCGCGGTGCCGCTGAGCTGCGGGCGTGGATCGTTGGTGCTGCCGCCGTTTGTGACCGACCCCGTTTGAGGATCAATATCGTCCGTCACGCTGCCGATCGTTGGGGCATCGGGTGCGGTGAGATCCGGCGCCGTAATCGTTGTGCCCTGGCTGGTATTCCCGGCCGCATCCGTCGCGGTGGCGGTCACCTGTTCGCCGTTGGTCAGCGGAGTGCCGAGAGACACGGTAAAGTTGCCGTCACTGCCTGTTTTTCCGGTGCCAAGGACGTTGCCGTTCGCGTCTTTCAGCGTGATGGTACTGCCGGGCTCGGCGGTACCGGTGACGCTTTTACCGTCCGACGAGAACTGAAGGCCGGAGGGTGCATTCGGCGGTGTTGTATCCGGGTTGGTGGGATCGACTGGCGTACTGGGGTTAGGGTTAGGATTGTTGTTATTCCCATCATCGTCATCCCCGCCGCCCCCGCCGCTGGAGCTTGCCACCGCCGCGATGGCGCCAGCCGCGACAATGCCGCCCAGCGCCCACGGCCAGATGGCGGCACCACCTGCATCACTCCCGGATGCGGCCAGCAAGGCGTCCGTGGACGCGATGGATTCGTACGTGGCGGCTCCGGTGGGATCTTCAATCCACCATAACGCACCGTCACTCTCCTGGAGCACCAGCTGGCTCACGCCCTGCGCGTCGGTGACATAGAAATTTTTAAGGGTGATCACTTCCCCTGAGTGCAGTGTCACCACCAGATCGTTACCACTTCGCGCGAAGTGGGAGACATCGGCTCGCTCTACATGAAGCTCAACGATAGAGGAATGGCTCAGCGTAACCTGTGTGCCTTCCGTAGTCGTTTCCACGCCAGTGAGTTTTGATATAACAGAGATTTGGCTCATTTAGGTATTACTCCAGCAGAGTTATCGTGAACGACGAGCAAGACGAGCCATCTCTGGAGAAGGTAAAGGGCGCCCCCGGCGGAGTTACTGTTTTTTAAACAGCACTCACCGTCTTTTTTAGAGCGAACGATGCCCGCCAGGATTCAGAGTGGCAACATCAGAGCGAATGTAATTACTTACGAGACAGAATGTTTGTTATGCGTATTTTGTGCCTTATAAAACCCTGTAATTAATAGAGGATTTGGTTTTGAGAATATAAAAATGATATAGCCAGAAAACGGTGAATGTGCAAATTAAGCTTTCGTAAATAAAGAGGTAGGTCGTAAAGAGGCCATTAATTTATTGATGAGGTTTATGTATTTATTTTATTATTAGATTGTTTTTGTTGGTTTTTTTCTGATCGCAGTATGCTTTTTATTTATGTTTTAGATGTGATTTAATAATTGGTAGTGGCGTTTTAGAATGCAATTAAAAAGGTTATTATTTAAAGCTGCTTAATCATGGTTTAAGTTAGGATAACATTCTTGATGTAGGATATATTATATTATATTATATTAATAGGGATTTAAAATATATTCTTATGCGGTGTTGGAATTATGCTACTGCGAGCAGGAAATATAATAACCTGCTGTATTTTCAATACGGTCATTCATTAACCTGATACTGAGGGCGAAAAAAAATGACCGCAGGGATGGGCATCCGGACATTTGCATCAATCCTATCTGTCGTCATAAGGCGGCGAACAAAAAGGGGCAGATATACACGACGTATCGCTTTTATTCGAAGCAATAAAAAAGGCCGCTAACGCGGCCCTGAGGTGAGTATGTCGGTTATTCAGTGACTTTCTTTTCCAGCTCGCTGGCACCTTCTTTGGTTTTGTTCCAGCCTTTCTCTGCGCCTTCTTTAGTGGCATCCCACCCCTTCTCGGTGCCTTCTTTGGTTTTATGCCAGGCTTTCTGGGAATCTTCGCTGACTTTGCTGCCAAAGCTTTCGCTTTTACCTTCCGCAGCATGCTGCTGTTTCAGCTTCAGCTCTTCGCCTTTGTTCTGCTCTTCGTGCAGTTTTTGCTTCGCTTCGTTGGCGTTTGCGTTCGCCGCAGCGACGGTATCGTCAGTTGCATGTGTGGTCGCAGCAAATACTGGGGAAGCCAGCAGAACGGCAGATAATGCGATAATTGTTTTTTTCATAATATCCTCATTTAACGTTATCGGTTATGAGCGTGATTCAGCATGGCACAGACGAAGCGGGGTGGCTTTAGGAAAAAACTGTAATGAGATCAAAGTACCCAGGTAAGCGCCTCCTTGCTTGAGGATCACCCGAAGGATAAAAAACCTATTTCTATGAGGGCTGCAAGGGTCAGCAGAATAAAGAAAATAACGACCATGGGTCTGTACATTTTAAGGCTCCATCCTTGTGTGATGTCTTGTCCAGCGTACGAGATACATCGTTAAGCCATCCCCGGCACGACATATCCCCTGAGTGAATTGTGTCCGTTTTTACTTTTCCATGGGAGGAGGGCGGTGTCGTTGATGTTTATCAAAGGGCAGCGGCAGGGTAAGGAAAATCTGCATGAAAGTTACTGGCCTTGTTAGCGTTGTACGCTTTACGTTGCCGCTGGCTGTCGCCACTGGCGGACGTGCTCGATCAGGGCTCTTAGCTTAGGCGCCATATTGTGACGCTGGGGGAAATAGAGATAAAAGCCTGGAAAAGACGGAAGAAACGTATCCAGCAGGGCAACAAGCTGCCCCGTTTCAATATACGGAGTGAATGTATCCTCCGTGGCTAAGGTTATGCCGCCGCCGGCCAGTGCCAGGCTGAGCATAAGGCGCAGATCGTTTGTGGTGATCTGCGGTTCAATCGCCACATCGAAAGGAACGCCCGCCTCCTCAAATTCCCAGCGATAGGGGGCAACGTCCGGGGCTGGGCGCCAGCCGATACACCGGTGAGCCACCAGCTCGCGGGGGTGCTCAGGTACGCCGTGAGTCGCCAGATAGGACGGTGAAGCCACCACCCTCTCACGCTGCTGACCCGTAAGGGGAACGGCGATCATGTCTTTTTCAATAACTTCACCCAGCCTTACCCCGGCGTCATAGCCCGCCGCCACGATATCGAACTCCTCGTCCGACACGAAGATATCAAGCGATACCGCAGGATGCGCAGCCGCAAACGAAGCGAGCAGCGGGCCAGAGAGAAACGCTTCCGCGATTGAGGTGACCGCGATTCTGAGCTGGCCGCGCGGTGTGCTGTCCGACGCGACGTCTTCAAATGCCGCTTCAATATTGGCGATAGGGGCCTGCAACGATTTACGCAGCCGTTCACCTGCTTCAGTGAGGCTTACCGAGCGCGTGGTGCGCATCACCAGCAGGGTTTGAAAACCATCTTCAAGCCGCCTAATCCCCTGGCTGACAGCGGAGCGGGTTATGCCCAGCCGCGCGGCGGCAGCGCTAAAGCTGCGCTCCTCGGCGACCGCCAGAAAAACGGGTAACAGATTGAGATCGATTTTCATTGTTTAAAATTGCTAACCAGTGAGTCCAGTAAATGCAGGATACAAGAAACAATGGTGAGTATCTATTATCACGTTGAACTCAACGTAAGGAGCAAAACATGAACAAAGTTATCTTAATTACCGGTGCATCAAGCGGTATCGGAGAAGGTATTGCCAGAGAGTTAGGCAAGGCAGGCGCGAACGTTTTCCTGGGCGCTCGCAGGCTGGATCGCATCAACGCCCTGGCTGCTGAAATCCGCAGTGCAGGGGGGGAAGCAGAGGCCGCAGTCTTAGACGTTACCAGCCGCCAGTCGATGGCTGACTTCGTACAGGCAGCGCGTGAAAAGTGGGGCCGCATTGACGTGCTGATTAACAACGCAGGCATCATGCCTCTTTCTCCGCTTTCGGCAGGCAAGCAGGATGAGTGGGAGCGCACCATTGACGTGAATGTCAAGGGCGTGCTGTGGGGGATAGGCGCCGTTCTGCCGATTATGGAAGCCCAGGGGTCGGGACAAATCATTAATATCGGCTCGATTGGTGCCTTGTCCGTGGTGCCCACGGCTGCCGTCTACTGTGCCACCAAATTCGCCGTACGGGCAATTTCGGATGGTTTACGTCAGGAAAGTTCGAACATCCGCGTGACCTGCGTTAACCCTGGGGTAGTGGAAAGCGAACTGGCCTCGACCATTACGCACCCGGAAACCATGGCGGCGATGGACGCGTACCGTGCTATTGCCCTCAAACCTGCTGATATCGCCCGCGCTGTGCGCCACATCATCGAGGCGCCTGAGAGTGTCGATACAACAGAAATTACGATCAGACCGACGGCATCTGCGAACTAACGTTGCGGATGAAAAAATGCAGGTTAGCGCAGCTGGTTTACAACAGATCTGACTGGTCTGCGAATCCAGACTACGCTTGCTAAAAAATGGTCGTCTGAATTTCGGTTGTGACGTTCATACTGAATGCTTAGATTCATTTTCAATCTATTGAGAGGAAATGAATATGAATTTTGCAGAACTCCACAACCAGGAGCAGCCCCTGCTTATCGCTAACGTTTGGGACGCCGCCAGTGCTGTCGCAGCGCAAGAAGCAGGCTATCAGGCACTGGGAACGTCCAGTGCAGCAATAGCGTCCATGCTGGGATATGAAGACGGGCAGGGAATGCCGTTTGATGCGTTATTTTATGTGGTCACCCGTATCCGGGCTGTCAGCAGCCTGCCATTGAGCGTTGACATGGAAGCAGGATATGGTGATTCAGCCAAAGAGATAGTCGCTAATCTCAGGCGCCTTGCTCAGACAGGCGTAGCAGGCGTTAACCTTAAAGACAGCAGAGTCATTAATGGTAAGCGTCAGCTTGACGATATCTCTGATTTTTCCCGTAATCTGAGAACAGTATGCAATGCGCTGAGAAGCGAAAACTGTAGCCTGTTTCTGAACATTCGGACTGACACTTACCTGCTCGGGCATGAAGACGCATTGCAGGAGACGATATTACGGGGTCAGAGCTATAAAGCTGCAGGTGCTGATGGCCTTTTTGTTCCCTGTCTGACGTCAGAGAAAGACATCAGCCTCATTGCAGAGGCAACGGGTCTGCCTCTGAACGTCATGTGTATGCCCGATCTTCCGTCGTTCGACAGGCTGAAGCTGGCCGGGGTAAACCGCATTTCAATGGGCAATTTTGTTCATTCAGCCATGCAGTCAACGCTGAGTGATGTAATGCATGCGATTCGAACTCGTCAGTCATTTGCAGGACTTTTTAGCGATGAAAATAACCGATAAGAATTTGTGTGATATCTGGTATCAGGCATTACTCGAACGAGATTCAGAATATACCGGCGTATTTTTTGTTGGCGTCAAAACTACTGGCGTATTCTGCATTTCGGTATGCCGGGCGCGAAAGCCCAGGCGCGAAAATGTTGAATTTTATAAAGATGCCAAATCCGCCCTGGCGGATGGCTTTCGTCCCTGTAAGGTCTGCAGACCCGCTGAAAATGCGCACAGCGCGCCATTATTTGTTGAACAGGCGCTTGCGCTTGTCAGGCGCGATATTAAATCCCGTGTGGCTGACGCGCAGCTTCGCCAGCACGGAATCAGTCCGGAGCGGGTAAGACGCTGGTTCCTGCAACATCACGGCATCACTTTCCAGGCTTTCCAGCGAATGCAGCGGGTGAACGTTGCCCTGCAGGAGCTAAAAAGCGGACGAGCGGCTACTGACGTGGCGCTGGACAATGGCTATGAATCCCTGAGCGGGTTTGGTTACATCTACAAGCGGCTTACTGGCGCAGCGCCGACTCAGGCAACCGAGGTGATTGTCATTCATCGGTTTACCACTACGCTTGGGCCTATGTTTGTCTGCGCGACTGAGCGGGGAGTGTGTCTGCTGGAGTTTACCGATCGCCGGATGTTAGAAACGGAATTCCGCGATATCCAGCGTTTATTTAACGCCAGAATTGTCACCGGAGAAAACAGCCATACCCGGCAGACAGTAAAAGAAATCAGCGAGTATTTTGCCGGAACTCGACGACAGTTTGAGCTCTCTGTGGATGCCCCGGGCAGCGATTTTCAGCAATCCGTCTGGCATGAGTTGCGTGCAGTTCCTTATGGACAGACCTCGCACTATCAGGCCATTTCGCTAGGGATGAATAAGCCCAATGCTGTGCGCGCCGTCGCTGCAGCTAATGGTGCAAACCGGATTGCGATTGTGATCCCTTGTCACAGAATAATTGGCAAAGATGGAAAGATGACGGGTTACGGCGGTGGTATTTCGCGCAAAGAATGGCTCATTGAGCATGAGCGAAACAATGTTTGATGGCGTAATGTTCCATTGTTGCCGGAATATTTTACGCACTTCGCGGGATAAAATGCAGACACAAAAAAGCCCGCAGGGCTTGCGCCGTGCGGGCTCTTAGGACTTCATCGGATGACTCTGGTAATCACCGATGGAGAATTTTGGTGGAGCTGGCGGGAGTTGAACCCGCGTCCGAAATTTCTACATCCTCGGTACTACATGCTTAGTTTGTCTTTACATTCGCACGCCAGCTGCGGACAGACACGCCACTAACGAACTAGCCTGATTAGTTTTAACGCTTCAACCCCAGGCAGGGCTTCCACGCGATCTCTTTTGGGTTTGACCTCTCTTTGATCCCCGTCTTAAGAGCGGAAGCTAGGGAGAGAGGGCTCAGAGCAGGTTATTAAGCTGCTAAAGCGTAGTTTTCGTCGTTTGCGACTATTTTTTTGCGGCTTTTAACGAGGCAAACCGCCCCTCGGCATGCACCTTGGGTTTCGCAAATCCCGTCGAATCCAGAATCAGCCCCAATAGTGTTGAACTAAGTATACCAGATTTCACTTCCTGGATACCAGCCCGGAACGCTAACTTATTGAATAGTACAATAAGTGTGCAGAATCAACGTCCTGCGTTTTTCATAATGCGCGCTTTATCCAACTGCCACTCGCGTTCTTTCAGGTCAGTACGTTTGTCGTGCTGTTTTTTACCTTTCGCGACGCCAATTTTCACTTTGCACCAGGCATTTTTCCAGTACAGTGACAGGGCGACCACGGTGAAACCTTCACGGTTGATGCGTCCGTAGAGGGATTCCAGCTCACGCTTGTTCAGCAGCAGCTTACGGGTGCGCGTTGGGTCACATACGTAGTGCGACGAGGCGACGGTCAGCGGCGTAAAGTTCGCGCCGAACAGGAAGGCTTCGCCATCTTTAAGGATCACGTAGCTGTCGCCGATGTTGGCTTTCCCGGCGCGCAGCGATTTTACTTCCCAGCCCTGCAACGCAAGGCCAGCTTCGAATTCTTCTTCAATGAAATACTCGTGGCGAGCACGCTTGTTGAGCGCAATGGTCGCCGAGCCTGGTTTATGTGCTTTTTTCTTCGTCATAAGTGTCGTAAAGCCGTCGGTAATCTGATTTCAAAAAGTCACCTCATTGCGTCCTGTGAGGTCTAACGCGCTATCTTAGCACGAGATGAGGCTTAGCGTTTTTTTAACAGGTGATAAATGTTATTATTTGTCCGTTGTGTGACCATGGAAAATGCTATGCCTCAGATTAGCCGTACTGCGCTCGTTCCTTACAGCGCGGAACAAATGTATCAGTTAGTGAACGATGTTCAGTCTTATCCAGAGTTTATCCCTGGATGTACCGGGAGCCGCGTTCTGGAGTCTGGCCCGACGCAGATGACTGCGGCGGTGGATGTCTCCAAAGCGGGGATCAGCAAGACGTTCACCACCCGCAATACGCTGACTAACAATCAGAGTATTTTGATGCATCTGGTGGATGGTCCATTTAAAACCTTGATGGGTGGCTGGAAGTTTACGCCACTGAGCGCTGACGCCTGCCGCATTGAGTTCCATCTGGACTTTGAGTTCACCAATAAGCTAATTGAGCTGGCGTTTGGCCGCATCTTTAAAGAGCTGGCGTCAAATATGGTTCAGGCGTTTACCACCCGCGCCAAAGAGGTTTACAGTGTCGCATAAGATTGCTGTAGAGGTGGTCTACGCGCTGCCGGAGAAGCAGTACTTACAGCGCGTAATGCTGGAAGAGGGTGCCACCGTTGAGGCGGCTATCCGCGCGTCCGGCATCCTTGAGCTTCGCAGCGATATCGACCTGGCGAAGAATAAGATCGGGATTTACAGCCGTCCGGTGAAGCTGGGCGATGTGCTGAGGGAGGGCGACCGGGTCGAGATTTATCGTCCGCTGATTGCCGATCCGAAAGAGCTGCGTCGTCAGCGTGCGGAGAAGGCGGGTAAGTAGCGCTTCTTCCCCTCACCCTGTTCCTCTCCCTAAAGCGGCGAGGGGATCAACACAAAACAAAAAAGGTGCTCAATGAGCACCTTTTTGCTTTTCTGACGCCTGATTATTTGGTCAGCGCAGGCTTGTTGTCGATGTTGGTCAACACACCGGCGCTGCTGAAGGTCAGCGTCAGGGTCTGCTGGGTCACGCTTTCGTGGCCTGGCTGCTGACGGAATACATAGAACCAGGTGTTAGTGCCGAACGGATCGGTCATCATCGGGGTTCCCAGTGCATAAGCGACCTGCTGTTGTGTCATCCCCACGCGGATTTTGGACACATCGTTAGGGGTAAGGTAGTTCCCCTGGTTGATGTCAGGACGGTAAACCACTTTCTCCAGAGTGGAACAGCCTGCGGTCAACATCAGAAGAACCGCTGCGGCAGCGGTCAGCATTTTACAACGCATAGTGATTTGATTCCTTTTCGGGCCCGAGCAGAACGCGGCTCATATGTAATATGCCGATGATAATAGACCTTGCCCCACTTTGAAACCGGTCTGGCGGCGTTTTTGTTGTTCTGTATGACCCTGAGATCCCGAAAAAGTTTATGCCGCCAGCAGTTCTTTCGCGTTCGCGAGCGTGTTACGCGTGACTTCACTGCCGCCGAGCAGTCGTGCCAGCTCCTGCAGACGCGCGCGTTTATCCAGCGGCTTCATGTGCGTTTCGGTCATTTCGCCGTCGGTTTCTTTACTGACAATAAAGTGATGATGACCACAGCCCGCGACCTGCGGCAGGTGGGTGACACACATCACCTGCGTTGATTCACCTAGCTGGCGCAGCAGTTTACCCACCACTGCCGCCGTTGGGCCGCTGATGCCGACATCCACTTCATCGAAAATCAGCGCCGGGGTTTCCATTTTACGTGCGGTAATCACCTGAATCGCCAGCGCAATACGCGACAGTTCACCGCCGGATGCCACTTTGGAGATTGCCTGCAGCGGCTGCCCCGGGTTGGTGGTGACGCGGAACTCGATGCGATCCGCCCCTTCTGCCGTCAGGTGGTTCTCTTCAAAACGGACATCAATGGTGAATATACCGTGCGGCATCGCCAGCGTGTGCATGCTGTCGGTGATGTGCTGGCTTAGCTCCTGAGCGTAATGTTGACGGATCTCATGCAGTTTTTTCGCCGTGGTCAGCGCCTGCTGATGATGCAGGTTCACGGCCAGAGAGAGGGTTTCCTGCGAATCCGCCTGATCGTCAAGCTGCTGCTGTTCTTCGAGCAGAGACTGATAATAGCCTGGTAGTTCTTCCGGCGTGACATGGTGCTTGCGCGCCAGTGAAATCTGACGAGAAAGGCGCTGCTCCAGCTCAAACAGGCGGTTCGGGTCGAGGTCCAGCCGTTCACAATAATGACGCAGTTCGTCACTGGCTTCTGAGATTTGAATCGCGGCCTCTTCCAGCATATCCAGTACGCCAGAAAGCTTACTGTCCATGCCGGCCAGTTCGGTGACCAGTTGACGGACATTGTACAGCTGGCTCTGCAGGTTAACGTCTTCGCCATCTGCCAGCATGTTGAGGGCATTCTGGCTGGTTGAGAGCAGGTGGCCGCTGTTGGCGAGGCGCTTGTACTCTTCGTCAATTTGTTCAAACTCACCCGCCTGCGGGTTGAATTCGTTCAGCTCTTTAAGCTGGTACGCCAGCAGCTCCGCACGCGCGGCGCGCTCCTGGCTTTGCTGCTGGTGCTGGGCGAGCTCGCGGCAGCTCTGATGCCACTGGCGGTAGTGCTCCGCCATAAGTTGAGTAAGCGCGTACTCACCCGCATAGCCATCAAGCAAGGCTTTCTGCTGTTCTGGTTTGACGAGTTGCTGATGCGCATGCTGACCGTGGATCTGGATAAGCAGCTGGCCGAGTTCGCGGAGCTGGGAGAGCGGGACTGCCGTGCCGTTGATAAAGCCTCGGGAGCGCCCGTCGCTGCTGATCACGCGGCGAAGTAAACACTCACGTCCATCTTCGAGCTGATTTTGTTCCAGCCAGCGCAGGGCTGCAGGGGTATCTTTCAGGGAGAAACGTGCGCAAAGATCGGCACGGTTTGCGCCCATGCGCACCATGTCGCCTTCTGCACGGCCGCCAAGGCACAAGCCGAGGGCATCAATGGCAATGGATTTACCCGCACCGGTTTCGCCGGTGATCGCCGTCATGCCGCTGTGGAAATCGATCTCAAGCTCACGAACAATGGCAAAGTTGCTGATGGTCAGTTGTGCCAGCATAAATGTTTTCCTGTATGAAAAACCATAACTGTGTTTACATACAGTATAAACTGGTTTTTTATACAGTAAAGTACTGGATGCAAAATCAGAACAATTTTTTTGACCAGCCAAGCTTCGAGCTTAATGTGTTGAAATAGCTGTAATCTTTCGGGTGAATCAAGTTCAGGTGGTAATCACACCGGCGAATAAGAACATCTTCACCTTCCTGGATTGGCAGCGCGATCTGGCTGTCGCAGCTGATCTCCAGGTCGTTACGGCGGTGCGAGAAGCGCAGACGTATCGTGCTGTCGCCGTTAATCACCAGCGGGCGCGCGGAGAGCGTGTGCGGGAACATCGGCACTAGCGTAATAGCATCCAGAGAGGGCGTCAGGATCGGGCCGCCCGCAGAAAGCGAGTAGGCGGTTGAGCCGGTCGGGGTGGAGATAATCAGCCCGTCAGAACGCTGGGAGAAGGCAAAGATTTCGTCGATATAGACTTCAAACTCAATCATGTGCGCCACTTTACCGGGGTGAAGGACCACTTCGTTGATGGCGGTGCTGATGCGCTTCTGGCAGTCCTGCTGGCACACCTGCGCTTCCAGTAAAAAGCGTTTTTCGCTGATATAATGACCTTCCAGCACGTCGGCCAGCTGTTGCTGCGCGTTGTCCGGGTCGAGGTCGGTTAAAAAGCCGAGATTGCCGCGGTTGATACCGATGACCTTGATGTCATAACGCGCCAGCGTGCGTGCCGCGCCGAGCATGTTGCCATCGCCGCCCACCACCACGGCGAGATCGGCCTGTTGGCCAATCTCCGCCAGCGTGCCGGTTTTGACGCTCTTCAGCTGCAGTTCCTGCGCAATTTGCTGCTCGACCATCACTTCATAGCCTTTGCTACACAACCAGCGATACAACATTTCATGTGTCGTCAATGCGGTAGGGTGACGCGGATGCCCGACGATCCCAATACACCTGAAATGATTATTCATTTTCTGGAGGTCCTTGTGCCTGATGAATGATGACAATCTCTCTTGTTCCCTTGAATCCAGGAAACTGATCCCCATAATAAGCGAAGTTAGCGAGATGAATGCAGAAAAACGCGGAGAAATTCATGAGTAGTAAAGAACAGAAAACGCCTGAGGGGCAAGCCCCTGAAGAAATTATCACGGAACAGCACGATGAAGTTGAGGCTGTAGAGCCAGACGCATCTGCTGAGCAGGTGGACCCGCGCGATGAAAAAATTGCGAATCTGGAAGCCCAACTGGTAGAAGCACAGAATCGCGAACGCGACACCGTTCTGCGCATCAAGGCGGAAATGGAAAACCTGCGTCGTCGCACCGAGCAGGACGTTGAGAAGGCGCATAAATTTGCGCTGGAGAAATTCGTCAACGAACTGCTGCCGGTGATCGATAGCCTCGACCGCGCGCTGGAAGTGGCTGACAAAGCGAATCCGGATAACGCGGCGATGATCGAAGGTATCGAACTGACGCTGAAATCCATGCTCGACGTGGTGCGTAAGTTTGGCGTGGAAGTGATTGCGGATACCGATGTGCCGCTGGATCCAAACGTTCACCAGGCCATTGCGATGGTGGAATCTGAAGAGATTGAAGCCGGTAAAGTGCTGGGCGTGATGCAGAAAGGTTACACCCTGAACGGCCGTACCATCCGCGCGGCGATGGTGACCGTGGCGAAAGCGAAAGCGTAATTTGCTATCTGTAGTGCCGGGTGGCGGCATTCGCCTTACCCGGCCTACGTTTTATTCGGCAATACTTTCCCGAAGTGGCGTAACGGGCAGCACCTTCACCTGCTTAATCATATTGTCCTGCACGTCCAGGATATCAATATCGTACTGCTCAATGCGCACCCGCGTGCCCGCTGCTGGGATCTCTTCCAGCGCTTCCAGAATCATCCCGTTCATGGTACGAGCTTCATCTTCCGGCAAATGCCAGTTAAAGGCTTTGTTGAGTTCACGGATGTTCGCGCTACCGTCAATCAGCACCGAACCGTCGTTCTGCGGAGTCACTTCCTCCGCGAGGGAAGGGGACATCGACGTGGTAAAGTCTCCGACAATCTCTTCCAGAATATCTTCGACCGTCACCAGGCCTTGAATATCGCCGTACTCGTTGACCACCAGGCCGACTTTTTTCTTGTTGCGCTGGAATTTAACCAGCTGCGTGCTGAGCGGCGTACCTTCCGGCACGTAGTAAATCTCGTCCGCGGCGCGCAGCATCACCTCTTTGGTGAACTCTTTTTTCTCGGTCATCAGACGGTAGGCTTCGCGCACGCGCAGCATGCTGATGGCGTCATCCAGCGAGTCGCGATAGAGCACGATGCGCCCATGCGGGGAGTGCGTCAGCTGGCGGACAATGGCTTTCCAGTCGTCGTTGATGTCGATACCGACGATTTCGTTGCGCGGCACCATGATGTCGTTCACGCTCACTTTTTCCAGATCCAGCACCGACAGGAGCATATCCTGATTGCGCCGGGAGATCTGCGAGCGGGATTCGTTCACGATGGTGCGCAGCTCTTCTTTGCTGAGCGCGCTGCTGATAGTGACGTCGGCTTTGATCCCCACCATCCGCATTAAAACGCGCGTGACCATGTTCAGCAGCCAGACCAGCGGCATCATCAGGATCTGCAGCGGCGCCAGCAGGAAGCTGCTCGGGTAGGCCACCTTTTCCGGGTAAAGCGCGGCGATGGTTTTTGGCAATACTTCGGCAAACACCAGTACCACAAACGTCAGCACGCCGGTGGCAATCGCCACCCCGGCATTGCCGTACAGGCGCATCCCAACGATGGTGCCGAGGGCTGAGGCCAGAATATTGACAAGGTTGTTGCCGATAAGCACCAGGCTTATCAGCCGATCCGGCTTGCGGAGCAGTTTTTCAACGCGGCGGGCGGCACGGTTACCCTGTTTAGCACGATGACGCAACCGGTAACGGTTTAAGGTCATCATGCCGGTTTCCGAGCCGGAGAAATAGGCGGAGATGACCACCATGACGATCAGGATAACGATCAACGTGGTGGTAGAGATGTGTTCCAGGGGGAACTCCTTTTATAACTTAGCCAGCAAATTGCTGTATGAAGCGGCTGCCAAAATAGGCAAGGGTGAGAATGCCCGCACCCGCGACGTTGAACCAGACGACGCGACGACCGCGCCAGCCTTCATGATAATGGCCCCACAACAGGACAATATAGACAAACCACGCGATGATGGAGAGCACTGCTTTATCGATATTCTCCACGCTGAACAGGTTCTTCATGTAAAACAGGCCGGTGCAGAGCGTGAGCGTCAGCAGCACCACGCCTATCTGGGTGATGTGGAACATCTTACGCTCAATGACCATCAGCGGCGGCATTTCATGGTTGAACGCCAGCTTTTTGTTTTTCAACTGGTAATCAATCCAGGCGAGCTGCATGGCGTAAAGCGCGGCGATGATCAGCGTCGCATAGGCGAACAGTGACAGGCCGATGTGCACCAGCATCCCCGGCGTCGCCTCCAGATGCGTAATGAATTCATTAGGCATAAAGGTGGCTAAAGCCAGATTGATCAGCGCGAAGGTATAGACAATCGGCAGCAGCAGCCAGCCGCGATTTTTAGACGCGACGATGGTCATTACCGTACAGATCATCAGGCTGACCAGCGAGCCGACGTTGAGGACGCTCAGGTTTTGCACGCTGCCGTCGCCGGGAATAATGCGTGATTCCAGCGCAAACGCGTGGCTTATCAGTGCGATGACCGCCGAAAGAATAGCCATGCGCCGCCAGCCGCTGTTTTTTTGCAGCAGTCCGGGAATAATCAGCGCGAGGCTGACAGAGTAGGCAACAAGGGCGATCAGTGCGAAAACAGGCATATAGGCATCGACAGTTGTCTTAATAAGAAAGAGAAGCAGTATAACGTTACGTGACGCCTGCTCCAACCGTTGCATAACAACAAAGGCGCCTTCATGTTATACTCCGGCAAAATTCTGTGTATGTGTCGCTCAATGCGGCCCAACGTTTCTACTCAGGCGAGAGACAATGTTTGATAATTTAACCGATCGTTTGTCGCGCACGCTGCGCAACATCAGCGGCCGCGGACGCCTTACTGAAGAGAACATCAAGGAAACGCTGCGCGAAGTGCGCATGGCGCTGCTGGAAGCAGACGTGGCGTTGCCGGTTGTTCGTGATTTTATCAACCGCGTAAAAGAGAAGGCGGTTGGTCATGAAGTTAACAAGAGCCTGACCCCGGGTCAGGAGTTCGTCAAAATCGTTCGTAACGAACTGGTTTCGGCGATGGGCGAAGAGAACCAGGTGCTTAACCTGGCGGCTCAGCCGCCGGCCGTGGTGCTGATGGCGGGCCTGCAGGGTGCGGGTAAAACCACCAGCGTCGGTAAGCTGGGTAAATTCCTGCGCGAAAAGCACAAGAAGAAAGTGCTGGTGGTCTCTGCGGACGTCTATCGCCCGGCGGCGATCAAGCAGCTGGAAACGCTGGCCGAGCAGGTCGGCGTGGACTTCTTCCCGTCCGACGTTGCCCAGAAGCCTGTCGACATCGTTAACGCCGCGCTGAAAGAAGCGAAGCTGAAATTCTACGACGTGCTGCTGGTGGATACCGCCGGTCGTCTGCACGTTGACGAAGCGATGATGGACGAAATCAAGCAGGTGCACGCTTCTATCAACCCGGTAGAAACCCTGTTTGTTGTTGACGCCATGACCGGTCAGGATGCGGCGAATACCGCGAAAGCGTTTAACGAAGCGCTGCCGTTAACCGGCGTGGTGCTGACCAAAGTGGACGGCGACGCCCGCGGTGGTGCGGCGCTTTCTATTCGTCATATCACCGGTAAGCCGATCAAGTTCCTCGGCGTGGGCGAGAAAACCGAAGCGCTGGAGCCGTTCCACCCAGACCGTATCGCCTCCCGTATCCTCGGCATGGGCGACGTGCTGTCGCTGATCGAAGATATCGAGAGCAAGGTCGACCGCGCGCAGGCTGAAAAGCTCGCCAGCAAGCTGAAAAAAGGCGACGGTTTCGATCTGACCGACTTCCTTGAGCAGCTGCGTCAGATGAAAAACATGGGCGGCATGGCAAGCCTGATGGGCAAACTGCCGGGCATGGGCCAGATCCCTGACAACGTTAAATCCCAGATGGATGACAAAGTGCTGGTGCGTATGGAGGCGATCATTAACTCCATGACGCTGAAAGAACGAGCCAAGCCAGAAATCATCAAAGGTTCCCGTAAGCGCCGTATCGCTGCCGGTTGCGGCATGCAGGTGCAGGACGTTAACCGCCTTCTGAAACAGTTCGACGACATGCAGCGCATGATGAAGAAAATGAAGAAAGGCGGCATGGCGAAGATGATGCGCGGCATGAAAGGCATGATGCCTCCCGGTTTTCCAGGGCGTTAATCGCTTTTGAGATTGCTTTTTGCCCGAAAATGAGTAAAATTTTCGGGCTTTTAATATGACACCCGGGCTCCGTTCCTCGATGGGGCCCGGTTGTTTTATTCACACAAGAGGATGTTATGGTAACTATTCGTTTAGCACGTCACGGCGCTAAAAAGCGTCCGTTCTACCAGGTTGTTGTGACTGACAGCCGTAATGCACGCAACGGTCGCTTCATTGAGCGCGTTGGTTTCTTCAACCCACTGGCCTCTGGCGCAGAAGAAGAAACCCGTCTGGATCTGGATCGTATCGCTCACTGGGTTGGCCAGGGCGCTACTGTTTCCGATCGCGTTGCTACGCTGATCAAAGCAGCAAACAAAGCAGCTTAATCTGTCACGGTGGTCATGATGAGCAATAAAGCACCTGTTGAACCGATCGTATTGGGAAAAATGGGTTCTTGCTACGGTATCCGTGGTTGGCTCAGAGTGTTTTCCTCCACTGAAGACGCTGATAGCATTTTTGATTACCAGCCCTGGTTCATCCAGAAAGCCGGTAAGTGGGAAGAGGTCGAGCTGGAAAGCTGGCGTCACCACAATCAGGACATCATCATCAAGCTGAAAGGCATTGACGATCGTGATGCCGCGAATGCGCTGACTAATTGTGAAATTGTCGTGGATTCGTCGCAGTTGCCACAGCTGGAAGAGGGCGACTACTACTGGAAAGACCTTATGGGTTGCCAGGTAGTCACCACTGAAGGTTACAGCCTGGGGAAAGTCATCGATATGATGGAAACCGGGTCAAATGACGTTCTCGTCATTAAGGCAAACCTGAAAGATGCATTTGGCATCAAGGAGCGGCTGGTCCCGTTCCTCGATGGACAGGTTATCAAGAAAGTCGATCTCGCTACTCAAACCATTGAAGTAGATTGGGATCCTGGTTTTTAAATTCTCCGGATAAACGGTAAAAGACGGCGCTATGTGGATTGGCATAATTAGCCTGTTTCCTGAAATGTTCCGCGCGATTACCGATTACGGGGTAACTGGCCGGGCAGTAAAGAATGGCCTGCTGAGCATCCAGAGCTGGAGTCCGCGTGACTTTACTCATGACCGGCACCGTACCGTGGACGATCGTCCTTACGGCGGCGGACCGGGGATGTTAATGATGGTGCAACCCTTACGGGACGCCATTCACACAGCAAAAGCCGCGGCAGGTGAAGGCGCAAAGGTGATTTATCTGTCACCTCAGGGACGCAAGCTTGATCAAGCGGGCGTGAGCGAACTGGCGACGAATCAAAAGCTGATTCTGGTCTGTGGTCGTTACGAAGGGATAGATGAGCGCGTAATTCAAACCGAGATTGACGAAGAATGGTCTATCGGCGATTACGTTCTCAGCGGTGGTGAGTTACCGGCAATGACGCTGATTGACTCCGTCGCCCGGTTTATTCCGGGGGTACTGGGCCATGAAGCTTCGGCAACGGAAGATTCCTTTGCCGATGGATTGCTGGACTGTCCACACTATACTCGTCCTGAAGTGTTAGAAGGGATGGAAGTACCGGCAGTGTTACTGTCTGGAAACCATGCCGAGATACGTCGCTGGCGTTTGAAGCAGTCGCTGGGCCGAACCTGGCTTAGAAGACCTGAACTTCTGGAAAACCTGGCTCTGACTGAAGAGCAAGCAAAGTTGCTGGCCGAGTTCAAAACTGAACACGCGCACCAGCAGCATGAACATGATGGGAAGGCGTAATACGCTCCCGAATATCAGTTTACCCAGGATAAGAGATTAAATTATGAGCAACATTATTAAGCAACTTGAACAAGAGCAGATGAAGCAGGACGTACCTTCCTTCCGTCCAGGTGACACCGTGGAAGTGAAAGTATGGGTTGTTGAAGGTTCCAAAAAACGTCTGCAGGCATTCGAGGGCGTGGTTATCGCTATTCGTAACCGCGGTCTGCACTCTGCATTCACTGTTCGTAAAATTTCCAACGGCGAAGGCGTTGAGCGTGTCTTCCAGACTCACTCTCCGGTAGTTGACAGCATTGCTGTTAAACGTCGTGGTGCTGTACGTAAAGCTAAACTGTACTACCTGCGTGAGCGTACTGGTAAGTCTGCTCGTATTAAAGAGCGTCTGAACTAAGATTCGCTTAAGCGACATCCTGTTAGAAAGGGCTGGCCGAAAGGCTGGCCCTTTTTTTATCCCATCGCACCTCTCGCATTAACCCTTTCGTCATAAATCATTTACAATGCTTGCCTCTTGAATGGAGGGGACGTGGATAACGTACTGCATCAGCCTAACCGGAAACGCGCAGCGGCATTGACCGCGCTGTTTGCGATCCTGCTGATCGTGGTGGCACCCCTTATCTCCGTCTCGTTGCAGAAAGACCCCATGAGCGCCATGCCGGGCATGCATCATGACATGAGCATGATGTCGATGGACGAGCATCACGGCGATATGCCGCACACGATGCCGGTTGACCATGCGGAGGCGTGCGGCTACTGCGTGCTGTTAGCGCATGTCCCTGGCGTGATGCTCGCGCTGATAGTGCTGCTCAGTATCGTGCTGCAGAGGCTTCGCGTTAAGCCGCCGCGTCAGGCGGTCAGCCACTGGCACTTTTTCCCCTGGCTTTACCCCGATACCCGCGCGCCGCCGCGGCAGTCTGCTTTTTCCCTTTAAAAACTCAATCGATAACTTTTTGCCTTAAAAAGGAAAAGTATGACTACCTGCACTCCGCGCGCGGCATGGGGAAACCTGCTGCGTCGCCTCCATTTCTACGTCGGGCTATTTGTCGGCCCGTTTATCTTCTTCGCCGCGCTGACCGGTACGCTGTACGTGGCGACCCCGCAGCTCGAGAATGCGCTCTACCGGGACGCTCTCCACACGAATTCCGTGGGCGAACCGAAGCCGCTGGCGGAACAAATCGCCACGGCGGAAAAGGCCGTTGGCTCAGATTTGCGTTTGCACGCCGTTCGCCCGGGGCTGGTTGAAGGTGAAACCACCCGCGTGATGTTTGCTGACCCGACGCTGGGGCCCTCGGAAAACCGGGCGATCTTTATCGATCCGGTAAGCCTGGCGGTGCTGGGGGATATGACGGTGTACGGCACCAGCGGGATTTTACCGCTGCGTCAGACCATTGATTATCTGCATACCTCTCTGATGCTGGGCGATATTGGGCGGCTCTATAGCGAACTGGCCGCTTCCTGGATGTGGGTGGCCGCACTGGGAGGGATTGCCCTGTGGTTTTATACCCGACCAAAACGCCGGATTAACAATCGCTTCCAGAACCGCCGTCGGGTGCATGTGACGCTCGGATGGATATTACTGGGGGGCATACTGCTCTTCTCTGCAACCGGCCTGACCTGGTCCCAGTGGGCGGGCGGGAACGTGGATAAGCTGCGTGCAGAGATGAACTGGCTCACCCCGCAGGTGAACACGACGCTATCCGGCCAACATGAGGTCGTGGATGAACATGCCGAACACCGTGGCCATCACGGCGGAATGGTGATGCCGGAAATGGCGATGGATCTGACGCGGTTTGACGGCGTGTTGAGCGCGGCGCGTAAAGCGGGGATTGATGCCAACAGGCTGGAGATCCGCCCGGCGAAAACAATGGATCGCGCATGGACAGTGACGGAGATCGACCGCAGCTGGCCGACTCAGGTGGACGCCGTTGCGGTTGATCCCGGTACGATGCAGATCCTCGACAGAACCCGATTCGAGGATTTCCCGCTCATGGCAAAACTGACCCGCTGGGGCGTGGATTTCCATATGGGGATCTTATTCGGGCTGGTGAATCAGCTGCTGCTCGTTGCTTTCGGCCTTGCCCTGTGCGTGCTTATCATCTGGGGATACCGGATGTGGTGGATGCGTCGTCCGGCACAGTCGGCAATGAATCCGGTGCAGACGCTTACTCAGAGCTGGCTGGCGCTGTCAGGGTGGGGAAGAGGTGTTACCGTGGTCATCAGCGCACTGCTGGGGCTGGCTTTGCCGGTGATGGGCGTGAGTCTGGCGCTGTTTGTTCTGATTGACTGGCTGCGCTGGCGAGCGGCAACAGGCGTGTCGCTCACCGAATCATCCGCTAAATAATCCTATGGCGCGCTGATAACCACTGACACCCGGCGGTTTTCAGCGCGCCCTTGTGCAGTGCTATTGCTCGCAATCGGATATTTTTGGCCTAATCCCCGGGTGGTGAGATTGCTGCGCGGGATATTCGCGCCCTTCGCCCAGGCGTCGGCCACGGCATTGGCGCGTTTTAACGACAGGGCTTCGTTGTAGCTTGCTTCACCGTAATTATCGGTATGACCGTCCATTCGCGCGTGATTCAGGCCAGTTTTCGCCAGACGAGAGGCCATGGACTGGATCTGTGTTTCACTTTCCGGACGCAGTCTGGCGTCATTCTTATCAAAGAGGATGGTGTCCGACATACCAAGCGACCAGTCGCCGTTCAGTTCGTTAAAACCGTATGACTTCATCGCCGCGATTTGCTCAGGTGTGAACTTGCCCTGGGGCGGCGACTGACAGCCAGCCAGAACCAGTGAGGCCATAACTAACGGCGCGAAGTATCGTTTTAACATAGTATTTCCTTCCTAACTTATTGTTTTTGTACGCTGGTTTTTGACCTGGTACATATTACGGTCGGCTTTCTCCAGTAATGCTTCAACGGACGCATTTTCCCACGCCAGAGCAAAGCCAATGCTGAGTGACATCGATGCTTTTTGTCCGTTATGCAGATCAAACGGACGGATAAACTGCTGCGCTAGCGCAGCACAAATGTGTTGAACCTCTGGTTCAGAATGCACCCCGTACAGCACCATGGCAAATTCGTCACCGCCAAGGCGGTAGGACTGGTGGCGTTTATCGCCAAATTCCACCATCCTGCTGGCGACTTCAATCAGCACGCAGTCTCCTGCCGCGTGTCCCCAGGTGTCGTTAATAAACTTAAAATTATCACCGTCGAGGAAGAGCAGGGCCGAGTTTGTTTTTGCCGAGGGGTCATTCATTAATGCCGCAATACTGTTACGAAACGCAGCGCGGTTAGCAAGACCGGTGAGCGGGTCGTGCATGGCGGTACGAAGCAGTTGAGCGTTTTTCGCCTGGAGCTTAAGCTGCCACTCCTCCATCTCGTCCAGCAGGCTGTTGAAGTCTTCTCCAAACTGATGGAATTCTTCAATGCGCCCATCTTTCACCCGACGGGAAAAGTTGCGATTGGTGCGGACGTCATGCACAACGTCGGTGATATTTTGCAGCGCCGTGACCATGCCGCGGTGCAGAGACTGGGTAATGGTGAGCGCGACGACGGTTGCAAAAAGAATACAGCCGGTGAGGACGGCAAACGACATCCAGATGAAATGGCTGATAAGGCTGTCACGCGCGGTAAGACGTATTTCACCTATCTTCGCGCCGTTGTGCAGGATGGGCTGCGCAACCGGAACGGGGAAAAGCCAGCGGCTGACCAGCGCCCCCAGCGTGTCGTTATTATCCTTCGGGTTCCAGGACCAGTAGGCAAAGCGCTTTTTATGCCCGTTGATGACTTCTGCTACGGCAAACTGCCCCTGCTTACCCAGCGCAGCGAGCGTTTCGTTGGCCGCCAGTGAATCGTTGAAAACCAGAGAGGCTTCAAGGCTGTGGCTCATTGTGGCGCCGGTTAATTCGAGATTTTTTTGCGCGTATTGTTTTAATGTTACGACCGAGGCAAAACAGAGCAACAGCCATATTAACGTCATTGTGATGATGACGCTTATCATGCTGTTTCGCCTCAGCGTTCTTTTAAAGGTCGGACGCTGCGTCGAGATGAAATCTTTATCCATGCTGCTTATTCCGTGCAAGCATCAATACATCCGGGTTAACCCTGACGCCACTGCGTGTCAACGCATCCAGATTGACGGAAAATCGCACCTGGCCACGATCGATTATCAGGCAAAAGGCGCTGCCAATAACACATTCCGGATTTTGCTCTGAGATTAATAGCAATGCTCTGCCCTGATATTGACTTATTAATTCAAGTTGTTTCGCAGGTGGTTCAGTCCCGAAATAAACAGCATCGCATGTCGCGGCCAGGGCTTCCCGATCGTTACGTACAATAACGGGGGTATAAGGTAACTCGTTATGCCCCTGGTTTTCGCTGAGCGCGTGCGTATAGTGAGAAGTGGCATAGATGCAGAGTTTAGGCTGACCGGAAAGCGACGGCCATCGCGTATAGCTCACTATGCCTGAGACAATAGAACGTACCGATTTATCTGTCTCCGAGAGCGCGCCTGCCATCGCCGGGCCCACCATAAGGAACAGCATTAGCACCAGAGTGAGTCGGAACAAAGAGTTCAAGTATAAATTTCTCACCAGAATCCGCCGTACCGCTCCGGAAATAGATGTCCTTAAGAGTTGCGGGCAGAATACCATTGTTTATCAGAACCGTCATTATGTCAGAAATAGCCCATGGCTGACCTAAGCTAAATCCTACAGTTGTTTATTTTCCAAAGAATAAAAGCAGACTTAATTAAGCCTGCTGGAACGCATACTTTCATCCATTCCTTTTTGCCATGACGCATGCAGTTTCGCTGCATTTTCAACAGTATCACAACTGGCTGGATAAGATTTGCCCGCTAATCCCCATGCATGAATAAAGCCTTCTTCACACACTTTCTTCTGACCATCAGCATAGCCGCGAAGATATTCATTACGATCGACGTGGGGGTCGTTAAAACTATCGGCCAGGGTCTGGTTATCTTTAACCGGCAGGCCATTTATGGCGTCTTCTTTACCCGCGCTGAACCAGTCCGGGCTCGTCCAGTTGGGCTGGAAAGTGTAAGGATTAATCTGACAGCCCGATAAAAACAGCGACAGCAGGACGAAAGCAATCGATCGCATAACCCTTCTCCTTTTTCTTCAGCATAGCCTGGCGGAAGAAATTTAGAGTGTAATTTAAAGTTTACGATTTTAGCGGCTGATTTTTGCCTTTATTGTGCGACTGTAAACTAATATGTACGTATTTTGGATTGAAATGTTTACTTTTTATGGTATCGTGGTTTCACCTCACTGAGGAAAACAACTATCGCAAACGAGCTTTACAGGATCGCTATCATGCAAAAAGACGCGCTGAACAACGTACATATCACTGACGAACAGGTTTTGATTACCCCGGATCAACTGAAAGCGGAGTTTCCGCTGAGCGCCGCGCAGGAGGCTCAGATCGAGCACTCTCGCCAGACCATTTCTGACATTATCGCTGGCCGCGATCCGCGCCTGCTGGTGGTGTGTGGTCCTTGCTCTATTCACGATCCTGAAACCGCCATTGAGTATGCGCGTCGATTTAAAGCATTAGCGGAGGAGGTCAGCGATAGCCTCTATCTGGTGATGCGCGTCTATTTTGAAAAGCCACGCACGACGGTTGGCTGGAAAGGATTGATCAACGATCCGCACATGGATGGCTCGTTTGATGTGGAAGCAGGCCTGAAGATTGCGCGTCGCCTGCTGGTGGAACTGGTCAGCATGGGGCTGCCGCTGGCAACCGAAGCGCTGGATCCAAACAGCCCGCAATACCTGGGCGATCTGTTTAGCTGGTCCGCAATTGGTGCGCGTACGACTGAATCGCAAACCCACCGTGAGATGGCGTCTGGCCTGTCGATGCCGGTTGGCTTTAAAAACGGTACCGATGGCAGCCTGGCGACGGCGATCAACGCCATGCGCGCCGCCGCCATGCCGCACCGCTTTGTCGGTATCAACCAGGCGGGCCAGGTGTGCCTGCTGCAAACGCAGGGCAACCCGGACGGTCATGTGATCCTGCGCGGCGGTAAAGCGCCAAACTACAGCCCGGCGGACGTGGCGCAGTGTGAAAAAGAGATGGAACAGGCGGGACTGCGTCCGGCACTGATGGTAGATTGCAGTCATGGTAATTCGAATAAAGATTACCGTCGCCAGCCAGCGGTTGCGGAATCCGTGGTCGCACAGATCAAAGACGGAAACCGTTCGATTATCGGCCTGATGATTGAGAGCAACATTCATGAAGGTAATCAGTCATCAGAACAGCCGCGCAGCGCGATGAAGCACGGCGTCTCCGTGACGGATGCCTGCATCAGCTGGGAAACCACCGATGCGCTGCTGCGTGAGATCCATAAAGATTTAAGCGGCCAGCTGGCGACGCGTCTGGCTTAAGAGGGTAGTTATGGTTGCTGAATTGACCGCACTGCGCGATCAAATTGATGAAGTGGATAAGGCGCTGCTGGACCTGCTGGCGCGCCGCATGGCGCTTGTTGCCGAAGTCGGTGAGGTGAAAAGCAAATACGGCCTGCCGATTTACGTCCCGGAGCGCGAAGCCTCAATGCTGGCCTCCCGTCGTAAAGAGGCGCAGGCGCTGGGCGTTTCGCCGGATTTGATTGAAGATGTTCTGCGTCGCGTGATGCGGGAATCCTATTCCAGCGAAAACGACAAGGGCTTTAAAACTCTCTGTCCGTCCCTGCGTCCGGTGGTGATTGTTGGCGGAGCAGGGCAGATGGGGCGTCTGTTCGAGAAAATGCTGACGCTTTCTGGCTATCAGGTGCGCATTCTGGAAAAAGAGGACTGGGCACAAGCACCGGAACTGATGAAAGATGCCGGAATGGTTATCGTCAGCGTACCGATCCACGTGACGGAGCAGATCATCGGGAAGCTTCCTCCTTTACCAAAAGACTGCATTCTGGTGGATCTGGCTTCCGTTAAAAACGGTCCTCTGCAGGCGATGCTGGCTGCGCATACGGGCCCGGTGCTGGGGCTGCACCCGATGTTTGGCCCGGACAGCGGCAGCCTGGCAAAGCAGGTGGTGGTTTACTGCGACGGTCGTCAGCCGGAAGCCTATCAGTGGTTCCTGGAACAGATTCAGGTCTGGGGCGCGAGGCTGCACCGCATCAGCGCGGTCGAGCACGATCAGAACATGGCGTTCATTCAGGCGCTGCGCCACTTTGCGACCTTTGCCTACGGCCTGCATCTGGCGGAAGAGAACGTGCAGCTTGAACAGCTGCTGGCGCTCTCTTCACCCATCTATCGTCTTGAGCTGGCGATGGTCGGGCGTCTGTTTGCGCAGGATCCCCAGCTTTACGCCGACATCATCATGTCGTCTGAAAATAACCTGGCGCTGATCAAGCGCTACTATCAGCGCTTTGGCGAAGCCATTACGCTGCTGGAGCACGGAGACAAGCAGGCGTTTATCGACAGCTTCCGCAAAGTGGAGCACTGGTTCGGCGATTACGCCACGCGTTTCCAGAGTGAAAGCCGCACGCTGTTGCGCCAGGCAAATGACAGTCGCCAGTAATCCAATGATGTATATACTGAAAGCCAGCAATGCTGGCTTTTTTCATTTTGGGGAACTGTCATGGCTGAACCGCAGCTGCTGTTGAACTACACCGGGCATCTGCCCGAATGCCCGACGTGGAGCGCAGAAGAAAATGCGCTTTACTGGGCGGATATTCTGGAAGGGGAGATCCACCGCTACCACCTGCCGACGGCGGAACATACCGTGCTTTCTTTCCACGAGGAGGTGGGCTGTTTCGCGCTGCGCGAGCAGGGTGGTTTTATCGTTGCGATGCGCACGGGCATCTGGCTAACCGATAAACACGGACTGCTGCGCCGCAAGGTGTGTGATAACCCCTCTAACCCGCAGCTGGCGCGTTTTAACGATGGGGGCACCGACCATCAGGGCCGGTTCTATGCGGGCACGTTCTGGGGGCCGGGAGATTACAACGGCGCCCTGCTGATGCGCATCGACAACGACCTGACGCCGAAGGTGATCCAGTGCGATATTCACGGGCACAACGGCCTGGCGTTTAGCCCGGATAAGCAGTGGATGTTTACCTCAGACACGCCCAACGGTGTGATCTTCCGTACCCCGCTTGATGAACAGGGTGAACCCGGCAGGCGTGAGGTGTTTCGTCAGTTTAAAGAGGGCGAGGGGATACCGGACGGTGCGGCGATGGATGTGGAAGGCTGCTACTGGAGCGCGCTGTTTGACGGCTGGCGTATCGCGCGTTTTTCTCCACAAGGGGAGCAACTGGAAGAATACCGCATGCCGGTGCGTTGCCCGACGATGGTCTGCTTTGGCGGCGATGATATGAAAACGCTGTTCATTACCACCACGCGGGAAAATATGGATGCGGAGGAGGTGGCGAAGTATCCGCTTTCCGGAGCCGTCTTCACCCTGCCAGTTAATGTGGCAGGGATGAAGAAAAGCCGTTTTATCGAATGCTAGCTTGGATCGACCGGGACGACGTTTTCGCTCGGATAGCAGCCCAGCACTTTCATTGAACGGGTAATTTCACCCAGTTCGCGCAGGGCTTTCTGCATGGATGCAGATTCCAGGTTGGCCTGGATATCGAGGTAAAACATCTCTTCCCATGGATTACCGTGGATTGGGCGTGATTCCAGCCTGGTCATGATCAAATTGTGGTTGCGCAGCACCAGCAGGGCTTCTACCAGCGCGCCCGCCTGCTGGCCGGTCGCCATCAGCAGCGTGGTTTTCGCCGGCACCTGGTCTGACACGTTGATTGCCTTGCGGGCCAGCACCACGAAGCGGGTAATGTTTTGCGTCTGGTTAGCAAGATTGCGTTCCAGAACCTGTAAGCCATACAGCGCGCCGCCCGCTTCGCTGCCGAGCGCAGCAACGGTTGGGGAGTTGGCTTGCGCTACTTTTTCCATTGCCGCCGAGGTGCTTTCGGTGTACTCAATTTTCCAGTTCGGATAGCGGTTCAGGAACTGGCTACACTGCTGGAAAGGCTGCGGATGGCTGTAGACCGTTTCGATCGTGTTCAGGTCCGTTGAACCGGAGACCAGCACGCAGTGATCGATAGGGATCGTCAGCTCGCCGACCAGCGACAGGCTGGTATGCTGCAGTAGATCGTAGACGTCGTTGATGGCACCGGAACTGGTGTTTTCAATCGGCACCACGGCGTAATCCGCCTGGCCGGTCTCAACCTGGTTAAAAATATCGGCAAATTTTGCGCAGCCGCTCTCAATAAACTCTTCAAAATGACGTGCGGCATACTGGCGTGCGGCCAGATGAGAGTAGGAGCCTTTAGGCCCGAGGAAGGCGATGCGCGCCGAGTGCGGGTTGGTTTTATTGAGATGCTGCTGGAGTAGCGCTTGCTGGGTCAGAACGGAATCTTCGATGATGAGCTGGAACAGCCGGGTGATGTAGTGGGCATCGAGGTGATGCGCTTTGCCGAGCTGGATGAGACGTTCCAGCAGATCCCGCTCGCGGTCGATGTCACGGACCGGACGATGGGAGTCCAGCTTAGCTTTGCCCACTTCAACGGCGAGGGCGCGACGTTCGGCCAGCAGCGCCAGTAATTTTTCATCCAGCGCGCTGATTTTTACTCGCAGATCCAGTAACGGGTTTTCCGGTGTCATAGTGTTGCCTGTCTCATTTTATCGTTATCAATAAAAAAGGCCCCCCGGTGTGGGAGGCCTTGTTGTTCGTCTTCGCATTCTTTATCACACGACGAAACGCCTCCCGTTCAGGGGAAGGTAAAAAAGAATGCGAAGAAGAACGGCGTAAGTTTCATAAAGTCATCCTGTGATTGATACCGTTAAAGTACCCGTACTGTTTTCACCCTGTCAATAAAAAACGCGCCCGAAGGCGCGTTGGCGGTACACTCAATTTAAAGGATTACTCTTCTTCAACTTCTTCCGCGAAGCTGGCGTCTTTCACCGACGTTGCGGCGCGACGGGCTTCACCTTTGTGTTGCACTTTATTGAGCTGCCGTTCCAGCTTGTTGATCAAATCGTTGATTGCGGTGTACATATCCTCATGTTTTGCGCTGGCGACCAGATGGCCGTTTGGAGTATTGATAGTTGCGTCAGCGATGAAACCCTGGGGCTCCTTGGACAGGATGATATGTGGATTAATCAAATGTGTTTGCCATTTATCCAGTTTGGCGAGACGGTCTGCGACGTGCTGGCGAATTGCCGGAGTAATTTCCATTTGTTTACTGGTAATGTTCATTGTCATAAATTTTACCTCTTGTCTTTCCGTCTTGGTGATTCCAGCATACCCGACCTAATGTCAAAATGTGTGATTTAGATCACGTTATTTTGTCGGTTTTTGTCAGGGAATCTTTTTTGTGAGGCAGGGCAGGAAGAGATGAGATTTACCTTGTGGAAGGTACGAATTACGGTCATAGTTGACGGGATGTGTTGAGGCTAAAGCGCTTCAGCGGATGTCTGAATTGAATAAAAAAACGGCAGCCTTCGGGCTGCCGTTTTGCATTGAAGCGATATCACGTGTTGCTGCTGTTCGCGGCGATGATTTTCGCCACTTTTTCAGCCTGAGCGGTCATCTGCATCTGACGGTAAGCATTTTCCATCAGCTTCAGGCCGTCACGCGTAGCCTGAGTATCCGGGTAATCACGCAGCATACCTTCTACGCGGTTAACCACGGCAACCCATGCGCCACGGCGGGTATAGTATTCCGCAACGGAGTACTCATATTTCGCCAGACGATCTTTCAGGAACACCAGACGTTTGGTGGCGTCGGTCACGTACTGACTGTTCGGATAGCCGCGCACCAGCTTGGAGAAGTCATTGAAGGCGTCGCGCGCATGCTGCGGGTCACGGTCGGAGCGATCTACGCCGAAGAAGCCCTGCAGGGCGCTGTCGTCCAGCGCCATGTTGGTCAGGCCGCGCATGTACATGACGTAGTCGATGTTAGGATGAGTCGGGTTCAGACGCATGAAACGATCGATAGTTGCCTGAGCCAGCGGCAGATCGGCATTTTTGTAGTAGGCGTAGATAAGATCTAACTGTACCTGCTGCGAATACGGACCAAATGGATAGCGATTATCCAACGCTTCCAGTTGCGTTATCGCCTGTTTCCAGTTACCGTCCTGCAACTTTTGTTGTGCAGTCGCATAGATTTCATTCGGCGGATTGTCAGGGACCTGTTCATTCGAACCGGAGCAGCCCACCAAAGCCAGGCTCAACGTGGCCGCTGCCACCAGATATTTCATGCGCGTCATGACGTTTTGACTTTCCTCAAATGTTTGTCCGGGAGAAACTCTGTTCCTGCTCCCGATTAAGACCAGCTACAATAGCACACTATATTAAACGGCAAAGCCGTAAAACCCAACGTTAAACAAAGAAGCAGTTTATGGCACAACGAGTAGAACTCACCGCAACAGTCTCCGAAAATCAGCTCGGTCAACGCTTAGATCAGGCTTTGGCCGAATTGTTCCCTGATTATTCGCGTTCACGCATAAAAGAATGGATCCTTGACCAGCGCGTGCTGGTAAACGGCAAGATCTGGGACAAACCAAAAGAGAAAGTGTTTGGTGGGGAAGCTGTTGCCATCAATGCTGAAATCGAAGAGGAAATCCGCTTCGAGCCGCAGGATATCCCATTGGACATCGTCTATGAAGATGATGACATTCTGGTGATCAACAAGCCGCGCGACCTGGTTGTTCATCCGGGCGCGGGGAATCCAGACGGTACGGTACTTAACGCACTTCTTCATTATTATCCGCCGATTGCGGATGTCCCACGTGCAGGCATCGTTCACCGTCTGGATAAAGACACCACCGGCCTGATGGTGGTGGCGAAGACCGTTCCCGCTCAAACCCGTCTGGTGGAGTCGCTGCAACTGCGTGAGATTACTCGCGAATATGAAGCGGTGGCGATTGGACACATGACCGCTGGCGGCACGGTAGAAGAGCCGATCAGCCGTCACCCGACGAAACGTACCCATATGTCGGTGCATCCGATGGGTAAACCCGCGGTGACGCACTATCGCATTATGGAGCACTTCCGTATTCATACCCGCCTGCGCCTGCGCCTGGAAACCGGTCGTACTCACCAGATCCGCGTTCACATGGCGCACATTACCCATCCGCTGGTGGGGGATCAGGTGTACGGCGGTCGTCCGCGTCCGCCAAAAGGCGCGTCGGATGAGTTCATCAGCGTACTGCGTAAATTCGATCGTCAGGCGCTGCACGCGACCATGCTGCGTCTTTATCACCCGATCAGTGGTATCCAGATGGAATGGCATGCGCCTATCCCGCAGGATATGGTGGAACTCATTGATGCCATGCGTGCCGATTTCGAAGAACATAAGGATCAAGTGGACTGGTTATGACCAAACTGATTGTCCCGGAGTGGCCGCTGCCTGCAGGCGTGGCCGCCTGTAGTTCGACCCGTATTGGCGGCGTGAGCCAGGGCGCGTGGGAGTCTTTAAACCTCGGCGCACACTGCGGCGACAGCCTGGAACACGTTGAAGAGAACCGCACGCGTCTGTTTGCTGCGGGAAATCTGCCGTCGAAGCCGGTTTGGCTGGAGCAGGTTCACGGCAAAGCGGTACTGAAGCTGACGGGAGAACCTTACGCTTCCAAACGCGCCGATGCTTCTTACAGTAATACGCCGGGCACGGTTTGTGCCGTAATGACCGCCGATTGTCTGCCGGTTCTGTTTTGTAACCGTGCCGGTACGGAGGTGGCAGCAGCGCACGCGGGCTGGCGTGGCTTATGCGAGGGCGTGCTGGAAGAGACCGTCGCCTGCTTCAATGATGATCCCGCCAATATCATGGCCTGGCTAGGTCCGGCGATTGGCCCTCGTGCTTTTGAAGTAGGGCCGGAGGTTCGCGAAGCATTTATGGAAAAAGATCCGCAAGCCATTGAGGCCTTCCTGCCTGCCGGGGAAAAATATCTGGCGGATATTTACCAGCTTGCCCGCCAGCGTCTGAATAATATTGGCGTAACGCAGATCTTCGGCGGCGATCGCTGTACGTTCACCGAAAAGGGTGATTTTTTCTCCTATCGCCGCGACAAGACGACGGGTCGTATGGCAAGTTTCATTTGGCTGATATAACCTAAAGAATCAAGACGATCCGGCACGTGCCGTTTTCTTTTCACATAATTCAGGTCATTAACCTTGAATAATTGAGGGATGACCTCATTTAATCTCCAGTAGCAAATTTGACCTGTTATGGGAGGAGTTATGCGTCTGGATCGTCTTACTAATAAATTCCAGCTTGCTCTCGCCGATGCCCAGTCCCTTGCACTGGGGCACGACAACCAATTCATCGAACCTCTTCATTTAATGAGCGCCTTGCTGAATCAGGAAGGGGGATCGGTACGTCCTTTATTAACGTCTGCTGGCATTAATGCTGGCCAGTTACGCACCGATATCGATCAGGCGCTGAGCCGTTTACCGCAGGTAGAAGGTACCGGCGGCGACGTTCAACCGTCGCAGGATCTGGTGCGCGTGCTGAACCTTTGCGACAAGCTGGCGCAAAAACGTGGGGACAACTTTATTTCGTCGGAGCTCTTTGTTCTGGCGGCGCTTGAATCACGCGGTACCTTGACCGACCTGCTGAAATCTGCCGGTGCGACCACCGCCAATGTGACTCAGGCGATTGAGAAAATGCGCGGAGGTGAAAGCGTGAACGATCAGGGAGCCGAAGACCAACGTCAGGCTTTGAAGAAATTTACGGTCGATCTGACCGAACGTGCCGAGCAGGGCAAACTTGACCCGGTTATCGGCCGTGACGAAGAGATCCGCCGTACGATTCAGGTACTGCAGCGTCGTACCAAAAACAACCCGGTACTGATTGGTGAGCCGGGGGTCGGTAAAACCGCCATCGTTGAAGGGCTTGCGCAGCGTATCGTAAACGGTGAAGTGCCGGAAGGGTTGAAAGGCCGCCGCGTACTGGCGCTGGATATGGGCGCGCTGGTGGCCGGGGCGAAATACCGCGGTGAGTTTGAAGAGCGTTTGAAAGGCGTGCTGAACGACCTGGCGAAACAGGAAGGCAACGTCATTCTGTTTATCGATGAACTGCACACCATGGTGGGGGCTGGTAAGGCCGACGGCGCGATGGATGCCGGGAACATGCTGAAACCTGCGCTGGCGCGTGGTGAACTTCACTGTGTCGGTGCCACTACGCTTGATGAGTATCGTCAGTACATTGAGAAAGATGCCGCTCTGGAACGTCGCTTCCAGAAAGTGTTTGTTGCTGAGCCAAGCGTTGAAGATACCATCGCGATCCTGCGTGGTCTGAAAGAGCGTTATGAACTGCACCACCATGTGCAGATTACTGACCCGGCCATCGTTGCGGCGGCGACGCTTTCGCATCGGTATATCGCCGATCGTCAGTTGCCTGATAAAGCAATCGACCTGATCGATGAAGCGGCGTCGAGCATTCGTATGCAGATTGACTCGAAGCCGGAAGAACTGGACCGACTCGACCGCCGCATCATTCAGCTCAAGCTGGAACAGCAGGCGCTGAAAAAAGAGTCTGATGAAGCCAGTAAGAAACGCCTGGATATGCTCAATGAAGAGCTGGACGATAAAGAGCGCCAGTATTCAGAGCTGGAAGAAGAGTGGAAAGCCGAGAAAGCCTCCCTCTCTGGCACGCAGACCATTAAAGCGGAACTCGAACAGGCCAAAATTGCCATTGAGCAGGCTCGCCGTGTGGGTGACCTGGCACGTATGTCTGAACTGCAGTACGGCAAAATCCCTGAGCTGGAGAAACAGCTTGAGATCGCCACGCAGTCTGAAGGCAAAACCATGCGTCTGTTACGTAATAAAGTGACGGATGCCGAAATTGCCGAAGTGCTCGCTCGCTGGACCGGTATTCCGGTGGCGCGCATGATGGAAAGCGAACGCGATAAGCTGCTGCGTATGGAGCAGGATCTGCATCAGCGGGTGATTGGTCAGGACGAGGCGGTTGAAGCGGTCTCCAACGCTATTCGCCGTAGCCGTGCTGGGCTTTCCGATCCAAATCGCCCGATCGGTTCGTTCCTGTTCCTGGGGCCGACCGGTGTCGGTAAAACCGAACTGTGTAAAGCGCTGGCAAACTTTATGTTCGACAGCGACGATGCGATGGTGCGTATCGACATGTCCGAGTTCATGGAAAAACACTCCGTCTCGCGCCTGGTCGGTGCGCCTCCGGGATATGTTGGTTATGAAGAGGGCGGCTACCTGACCGAAGCGGTGCGCCGGCGTCCTTATTCCGTCATCCTGCTGGATGAGGTGGAAAAAGCGCATCCGGATGTGTTCAACATCCTGCTTCAGGTGCTGGATGATGGTCGTCTGACAGACGGGCAGGGGAGAACGGTCGATTTCCGTAATACGGTCGTCATCATGACCTCGAACCTGGGTTCCGATTTGATTCAGGAACGTTTCGGTGAGCTGGACTACAGCCATATGAAGGATCTGGTGCTCGGTGTGGTGAGCCATAACTTCCGTCCGGAGTTCATTAACCGTATTGACGAAGTGGTGGTATTCCACCCTCTGGGTGAAAAACACATTGCGTCGATTGCGCAGATCCAGCTGCAGCGTCTGTACAAACGTCTGGAAGAGCGTGGATATGAAATTCACATCTCTGACGATGCGCTGAAGCTGCTGAGCGAGAATGGTTACGATCCGGTTTATGGTGCGCGTCCACTGAAACGTGCTATTCAGCAGCAGATCGAAAACCCGCTGGCGCAGCAGATCCTCTCCGGAGAACTGATTCCGGGCAAAGTTATCCGTCTGGAAGCCAACGACGATCGTATTGTGGCAGTGCAGTAAGTCACAAAACGCAAAAACGAGCCGCTTGCGGCTCGTTTTTGTTTAAAAACCAGGCGAAAATTGAGGTCTGGGATGCGTTTTGCCTGGAAAGTGAGCAGTCAGTAAATAATTTTCACTTTATCCTTGCAGCTTCGGAATAACTCCCTATAATGCGCCTCCACTGACACGGAACAACGGCACACACGCCGCCGGGTCAGCAGAGAACAGCGAAAATAAACGCTTGACTCTGA